>DATKGG010000045.1:0-10275 GCA_035510855.1 Acidimicrobiales bacterium | reverse complement strand
CTGTACACATCGGGGACCACGGGCTCCCCGAAGGGCGCGGTCTCCACGCATCGCTCGATCTGCCAGGCGCTCATGGCATTCGGTTGCAACGGGGCGCTCCAGGGCATCGTGCGCGGGCCGAACCCCGTCCCGCAGCCCGCGTGCTCCAACCCGCCCTGCTTCATCCTCATCGTGCCGCTCTTCCACGTGACCGGGTGCGTCCCGGTCATGCTGTCGTGCTTCAGCGTCCAGCTGAAGCTGGTGATGATGCATCGCTGGGACCCCGAGAAGGCCCTCGAGATGATCGAGCGCCACAAGGTCACCGCGTTCGTGGGGGTGCCCACCCAGAGCTGGGACCTCCTCGAGTCGCCGCGCTTCAAGGACTTCGACACCTCGTCGCTCGTGAGCGTCGGCGGGGGCGGCGCCCCGGCGCCGCCGCGGCTCGTGGAGCGCATCGAGGGGTCCTTCACCAAGGGGCGACCGGGCATCGGCTACGGGATGACCGAGACGAACGCGTTCGGCCCCGGCAACAGCGGCGACGACTACGTGAAGCGCCCGACCTCGACGGGCCGGGCCACGACCTCGATCCTTGACGTCGAGATCCGCGACGACGCGTTGCAACCAGTGGTGACCGGCGAGCGCGGCGAGATCTGGATGAAGGGGCCGAACCTGTTCCGCGGGTACTGGGGCAAGCCCGAGGCGACCGCCGAGACGATCGTGGACGGCTGGCTGCGCAGCGGCGACATCGGCCGCGTCGACGACGAGGGGTTCCTCTACGTCGAGGACCGGGCCAAGGACATGGTGCTGCGCGCGGGCGAGAACGTGTACTCCGCCGAGGTCGAAGCGGCGGTCTACGAGCATCCCGCCGTGAACGAGGCGGCGATCTTCGGCGTGCCCCACGAGCGCCTGGGCGAGGAGGTCGCGTGCGTGGTCAGCCTGAAGGCGGGCGCGACGCTCACCGGCGACGAGCTGCGTGAGCACCTCTCGAGCCACCTCGCCGCCTTCAAGATCCCGACCCGCATCGTGTTCATCACCGAGCCGCTCCCGAGGAACCCGGCCGGCAAGTTCCTCAAGCGCGAGCTGCGGGCGACCTACTTCGCCGAGAGCCCGAGTGCGACCAGCACGTAGGGCATGGCGCCGAGTGCCTCGACGTCGGCGTACGCCACCCACCTCGCTTCGTCGCTCGTGCCGGCGAGCTCGTGGGTGAGCGGACGGTCGGGGTCGTTCACCTCGAGTGCGTAGATCAGCCGGATCGTGAAGACCGAGGTGCCTTCGACGCGCTCGTGCAGCGTGCTCGTGACGCCGAGGAGACGCGGCGCGCGGCCAGTGAGCCCAGTCTCCTCGGTCAGCTCGCGGAACACCGCGGCCTCGGGTGCCTCCCCGAACTCGAGGCCGCCACCCGGCAGGAACCAGGACCCCTCGACTTGGGTCCGGCTGGACGCGCGGACGACAAGGACCTCGTCACCGCGCCAGCAGACCGCGTAGGCACCGATCCGCCAGACGTGCCCAGGGGCCGAGTCGCCGTTGGCCCGCATCGCGATCGCCTCGTGCACGCAGCCCCCATTGGCGCGCGGCGCGTGCCGGCGTCGCCCTCAACCTACTGAGGCTCGGCCCCCCGGTTGTAAGTTCCCGGGCTCGCGCGGGACTGGAGGAACGTGACGGCACGCTCAGCGCACCTCGACGCATTCGACGAGGCGACCGCGGTCGCCTCGATCGGTGACGGCACGTATCGAGCCGAGCTCGACGAGTCCTACTCGATCCTCGGCAAGCCCAATGGGGGGTACCTGCTCGCCGTCGCCGCACGGGCCGCCACCACCGAGCTGGTCGAGCGCGGGACCAACCACCCGCACTGCGTGGCGGCGAGCGCGTCGTTCATCCGCGCACCGAGGTGCGGCCCCGCCGACGTCCGCGTCACCGTGCACCGAAGCGGCACGAAGATCAGCCAGGTGCACGCCGCGATCGTCCAGGACGGGCGCGTCGCAGTCGACGTGATCCTCTCGTGTGGGCGACTCGACGCGACGAGCGAGCCACGCTACGCCGAGCCCTGCTCGGTCGTGCTCCCGGACCTCGAGCACTGCCCTCGCGTCGCGCCTGGCGGCCCGCCCGGCGAGGGGGTCACGATCATGGACCGTGTGGAGCTCCACCTCGACCCCGCGACCACGGGGTTCTCGCGCGGTGAGCTCGCGGCCGAGGCCGAGGTGCGCGGGTGGCTTCGTCTCGCAGGGGGGCGTCGGTTCGACCCCTTGTCGCTGCTGTTCGCGTCCGACGCCCTGCCGCCTGCGACGTTCCCAATCGGCTCGTCGGGTTGGGTGCCGACGATCCAGCTCAGCGTCTATGTGCGCGGCGTGCCTGCCGAGGGCTGGCTCGTCGCCCGCCAGCGCGCGACGCTCGTGGCCGGGAGCCTGGTCGACGAGGTCTGCGAGCTGTGGGACGCGACGGGACGGCCCGTCGTCCAGGCGGTGCAGCTCGCGATGGTGCGGTTCCCCAGCTAGGGGCGCCGAGAGGGGCTCGCGGTCATCGACGGGTCGCGCAGCACGGTGGGGGCGAGCACCTCGTCGATCGCTGCGACCAGGTCGTCGTCGAGGGTGAGGTCCGCGGCCTTTGCGTTCTCCTCGACCTGGGAGGGGCGCGTCGCGCCGATGATCGCACTCGAGACATTGTCGTTGCGCAGCACCCACGCGAGGGCGACCTCTGCAGGGCTGTGGCCCGCGTCGCGAGCAAGCTTGGCGAACTGCTGGACGGGCTCGAGGATCTCGTCGCGCAGCAGCCATGAGATGAAGTGCTGCGCGCCCTCGTCGGTCGCGCGGCTGTCCTCGGGCGGCTGCTGGCCGGGCGCGTACTTGCCGGTGAGCACGCCCTGGGCGAGGGGGGACCACACGATCTGGCTGATCCCGTTCGCTTTGGAGACAGGGATCACCTCGGACTCCGGGACGCGCCAGAGCAGTGAGTACTGGGGCTGGTTGGAGACGATGCGGTCGAGACCCATCTGGCCGGCGATGGAGACGGCCTCTGCGATCTGGCCGGCCGTCCACTCCGACACGCCGATGTAGTGGACCTTGCCGGCGCGAACCAGGTCGTCGAAGGCGCGGAGTGTCTCGTCGAGCGGGGCCTCCACGTCGTAGCGATGGGCCTGGAGCAGGTCGAGGTGGTCGGTCTTCAGCCTCGCGAGGGAGGCATCGCACGACTCGATGATGTGCTTGCGCGAAAGGCCGCGGTTGTTCGGGTTCGGGCCGGTCGGCCAGTACACCTTGGTGAAGATCTCGATGGAGTCGCGTCGCACGCCAGCGAGCGCGCGCCCGAGCACCTCCTCGGCGCGGCCGAGGCTGTAGACGTCGGCCGTGTCAAATGTCGTGATGCCTGCCTCGAGGGCGGCACGCACGCACGCGATAGCCGCGTCGTCGGCGATCTGGCCACCGTGGGTGACCCAGTTGCCATAGGCGATCGCTGAGACCATCATCCCGCTTCGGCCAAGGTGTCGGTGGTGCATGACGGCGAAGCGTACTTGTCGGCACGTAGCCTCGACACGTGGCCGTCGCTGCGAGGCGATCGCGTGCCTCGACGCCGCGCATCGATCCGAGGGACCTCACGGTCCGGGCCGACACCGCGGGCGGGCCAGGTGGCCAGCACGCGAACCGCACGCGCAGCCGCATCACCGTCGAGCTCGATCTCACGACGGCCACGAGCTTCGACGAGCCGACGCGTGCGAGGCTGCGCGAGGTATTCGGGGACGTCGTGCGAGCGTCATCGTCGGCGTCACGGCGGCAGGGCGAGAATCGCAAGGTCGCCGAGCAGCGCCTCGAGCGACGGGTGGCCGCGGCACTCGACGTGCCCACGCCGCGTCGTGCCACCAAGCCGAAGACCTCGGCCGTCGAGCGCCGGCTCGAGTCCAAGCGGCGCCGCAGCAGCGTCAAGCGCCTGCGCGCTGCTGACGTCGACGATTGATCCCGCGAGCAGGCAGCCCACGAGTCACGCGGCTCGGTCCCTCAGCCGATCGCTGCGAGGTGCTTGCTGACCGCCTCGAGGGCGGCGCGGACGGCGTCGTCGGCGCCGGTGTCGGTGTCCTCGTGGACGGATCGAAGCGGGGTGAGCGAGGCGAAGCCAGCCGCCACGAGCGCGCCGTCGTCCTCGGGCTCCTCGTCGCTCACGTCGCCCAGGGAGGGAACCGCCGAGCCGAGCCGCAGGATGATCTCGCCTTCGTCGCCGAGCGGCTCGCCGCCCGCCGCGATGCCTGCGGCCTTCACGATGCCCGCCGTCGAGATCCGGCCTCGCCGCACGCCCAGCAGCTCGTGGCGCCGCAGCGCAGGGACGTTGAGGTTGAGCACCGTCCGCGGCGGCGCGGCGATGAGCTGGTCGAGGACCTCGACGGCGAGAAGCGCCGCCACGTCGTAGGGGGCGTCCTCCACCCACTGGATGGAGACCGCCAGTCCCGACAGGCCGAGCTGGCTGCCCGCGAGGACCGCCCCGACCGTGCCGGAGTGCAGCACCGAGCGGCCGACGTTCACGCCCGCGTTGACGCCTGCGAGGACGATGTCGGGACGCGGTCCGATCCCGCCCAGGATGCCGACGAGCACGCACAGTGCGGGGGAGGCGTCGAGCGCGAAGCACTCGACGTCGTCGAGCCCCTCGAGGTGGTGGCGCTGATAGGCGATCGACGATCGCGCGTACACCTCGCCGACCGAGGCGCCCGCCCCCGAGTAGTTGCGATTCGGCGCGACCACGACGAGCTCGCGGGGCTGCCCGGTCGGCGCTCGCTGCGTCCAGGCATGGGTGGCCTCGACGAGCGCGGCGAGCCCCGGAGCCGAAGCGCCGTCATCGTTCGTGATGAGCACCCGCACCCGCCGTACCATAACGGTGATGCCTGCTGCCCCCGCGACGTGGCTCCGCTCGCCGTGACGCTCCCCACCGGCGAGCAGGTGCTGCTGGCGCACGGCGACCAGCGCGCCGTCGTGACCGAGATCGGCGCGACGCTGCGCGACTACGTGAGAGGTGGCATCCAGGTCGTCGAGGGCTTCAGCGCCGAGGAGATGTCGACCGGTGGTCGCGGCCAGCTCTGCTTCCCGTGGCCCAACCGCCTCGGTGGAGGCGCGTGGAGCTTCTCGGGCCGCGAGGCCCACGCCGCGCTCAACGAGCCCGCGCTCGGCAACGCGATCCATGGACTCGTGCGGTACCGACCCTTCGTCGTCGACTCGGTCGCGCAGAACCGCTGCCAGCTGTCGCTGCTCGTGCACCCCGAGCCCGGGTACCCGTTCCTCGCGCTCGTCGAGGTCGCGTTCCACCTCGGGACGCTCGGGCTGACGGTGACCACGACAGTGACGAATGTCGACCAGGTCCCCGTCCCCTTCGGCCTCGGGTTCCACCCGTACCTCGCGGCCCCCGCGCACGGCATCGACCGCGCGATCCTGAGTGTGCCCGCGCTCGGCATCGTCGACGTCGACGAGTTCCGACGCCCGACGGGCCTCGTGCGGCCGGTCGATGGCGGCTCGCTCGACCGGCGCAAGCCGTCCGTGCTCGGTGACTCGATCCTCGACGTGACCTACTGCGAGCTCGAGCGCGACGAGTCAGGCTGGGCGACGGCCCGGCTCGCCGACGAGGACTTGGGGACCGTCGAGCTCAGCGTCGACCGGACGTTCCCATACCTCCAGGTCTTTACCGGCGACACGCTCGCGGCGCCGCGACGACGCTCCGCGGTCGCGATCGAGCCGATGACGTGCCCGCCCGACGCGCTTCGCACGGGCAGGGACCTCGTCGTGCTCGAGCCCGGGCAGCGCTGGACCGGCTCGTGGCGGGTGCGGCGCACGTGACGGCGCCGAGCGAGGCTGGCGACTTCGAGGGCAAGGTGGTCCTCGTCACCGGCTCGTCGAGCGGTATCGGCGAGGCAACCGCGCGGCGCTTCGCCGCGGCGGGGGCCCACGTCGTCGTCAACTCGCGCTCGAACCCCGAGGCCGGCGAGCGGATCGCGGCCGAGCTCAACTCCGCGATCCACGTGCAGGCCGACATCGCTGACGACGACGACGTCGGGCGGCTCGTCGCGAGCACGCTCGAGCGGTTCGGGCACCTCGACGTGCTCGTCAACAACGCCGGGACGACCGAGGTGATCGCGCACGACCACCTCGAGCGCGCTGACCTGACGGTCTGGCGGCGGATCTTCGAGGTGAACGTGTTCGGTACCTGGGCGATGTCAGTCGCTGCGATGGACGCGCTGCGCGCGAGCCGGGGGGCCATCGTCAACCTGTCCTCGATCGCGGGACTTCGACCGACAGGCAGCTCGATCCCCTACGCGGCCTCCAAGGCAGCGGTCAACCACATGACGCTCCTGCTCGCCAAGGTGGTGGGTCCCGAGGTCCGGGTGAACGCGGTCGCGCCGGGGCTGATCGACACGCCCTGGACGCAGGACTGGGACGACATCCGCGCCTTCGTGAGCGCCGTCTCGCCCCTTCGGCGCTCGGGCCAGCCCGGCGACGTGGCCGAGGTCGTCCTTGCCCTCGCGTCGGCGCCCTTTGTCACCGGCCAGGTCGTGGTCGTCGACGGCGGGCTCTCGCTCGTCACGTGAGCGACGTCGCAGGGCACTGCCGTCCTGGAATGGCGACAACGGACGGCGACGTTGGCTAGGGGGAGTCACTCGAAGCCGGGCGCTCGCGCCGTGCGATGGCGCCACCATCGCGCGGGCGTGGGGCTGGTCGCGCTGGTGGGGCTCGCCGTGCTGGCCGTGCTCGTCTTCGCCGGTGGCACGACCGGACCGGGCACGTCACCGGTGCAGACGGGGCCCACGGCCACGTACCTCGGGCCCGCGGGGGTCGTCGCACCCTGGGTCGTCGCGGAGAACGAGCTCACGGGCACGACTGCCTGGGAGATCCCGAGGTCATTGCATGAAGGGGGCATCGAGGGGTTCGCGAACGAGAACTACGTCGCCGTCGGCCAGCGCGTGGGCCTCTACGTCTCGACTACCGCGGCGACATACCACGTCGTCGCGTACCGCATGGGCTACTACCGCGGCACCGGCGCGCGCGAGGTCTGGCACTCGGTCACGCTGCACGGCCGCGCCCAGCCCCGGTGCCAGGTCACGCCGGGGATCAACATGGCGAGCTGTGCGAACTGGTCGCGCTCGCTCGTCGTCACGGTCACGAAGGCCTTCGTCCAGGGCGACTACCTCTTCAAGCTCACGGGCTCGAGGGGCCAGCAGGCCTACGTGCCGCTGACCGTGTGGGACCCAACGAGCCGCGCGACCTACCTCATCATGAACCGGACGTTCGTCGAAGAGGGGTGGAACGCCTTCGGGGGCTACTCCTTCTACCAGGGCCAGGGTGCCTGCGTGCCCGGCGTGCCCGTGTATCCGGTGTGCAACCGCGCGAGGGTGGTCTCCTTCGATCGCCCCTACGACACGGGTAACGGTGCGTCAGATTTCTTCGGCGACGAGTACCCGCTCATTCGGTTCTGCGAGCAGCACGGGCTCGACGTCGCCTATGTCACCGACGTGACCGTCACCCAGCACCCCGACATCGTCTCGCGGCACCGCGTGCTGCTGTCGCTCGGCCACGACGAGTCCTGGTCCTACCAGGAGCGCGTGGGCGTCCAAGAGGCGGAGCGCAAGGGGCTCAACATCGTGTTCTTCGGTGCAGCCTCGGTGCTGCGCCACGTGCGCCTCCAGTCGTCGCCGCTCGGCCAGGACCGACAAGAGGTCGATTATCGCGACGCCGCCGAGGACCCGCTCGCGGCCCACGGCGGCAACCCGATGGAGATCACGGGCAACACGTGGAGCTCGCCGCCGTCCAGCTGGCCGGGCGACCCGCTCGTCGGTGAGACCTACAGCGGCTACCTGCTACCGGGGTCCACGCCCGCGCCGTTCGTGGTCGCCGACGCGAGATCCTGGATCTACCGCGGGACGCACCTGCACGACGGGTCCGTGCTGCCCGGCGTCATCGCATCGGACATCGACCATGTGAGCCAATTCTCCGGGGTGTCCCCGGACCTCATGGTGCTCGGCCACTCGCCGATCCCGCTGAGCGAGGTGTACACAAACCAGGGGACGTGGGGAGCCGACACCTTCTCAGACATGACGTACTACACGGACCCTCACAGCAGGGCGGGGGTCATCGACACGGGCAACAACAACTGGATCAACGCCATGGCGACCTGCCCGAGCCATGGCAGCTGCGCGGCCGGTGAGCTGCAGACGATCACGGGCAACATCCTGTGGCTCTTCGGTCAGGGGCCCGCGGGTCGGCGCATGCCGTCCAGGTCGAACCTCGCGTCCATCCTGCCTTCGGGCTCCTGAGCCTCGCGGTCACACCGACGGCGCGCGAACGAAGTCTCGGAGCGCGCGCCCGTAGGCGACAGTGACGCGACGCTGGACCAGGCTCGCTACAGGCCCGACAAGCCCCATGAGCGCACCTGCGTGCCGAGAGACCGCGACGATGCCGAGGCGGACCTGGTCGCTCGCCTCCAGGCGCACGTCGAAGGCCTCCTCGCCGAGCTCAGGGTGCCCCGGCAGCGTTCGGTAGCTGAACCCCCAGTGCGCGGCCTCGTCGGTGACACGAGTCACGCGGCACGGGGCCGAGATTGAGACGAACGGCGCGCCGAGCATGACGAGGTAAACCGCGTCGAGGCTGACTGGTGTCGACGGTGGATGGACACGCACGCCGGGCACCCGGTGCGTCGCCCACGTCCGGAGCCCGAGGCGCGCCCGGTCGAAGTCGACGCGCCCGCGTCCGACCGTGACGTCGCGGCGGTGGAGCGCGAAGCCCGCTGGCGGAGCGCCGAGGCCGAGCACCTCAGGCCCGTCATAGGTGGGCGACGCCGTTGCGGCGGCTCGAAGCGCAGCGTGCACGCTGCTCGTCGCCATCGGCGCAACGAGTCTCACGCGGACAGCCCGGCGCCTACTGCGTGCGGCCAGTCCACTGTGCAGCGTCGCGTGCGGCGAGCGGGTCTCGACCTAGAAACTGGGGAAGCCCGTGACCGAGTAGCGGACGAGTAGGCGACCAACACGGCTTGTCCCATCAAAGCTGGAGCCGCTCGACACCTTGAACATGTGAGCGTCCGACAACGTCTTAATCCAGGTCAAGATGTCCCCACCGACAGGGGCGAACGCGCTTGGGGAGTTGAAGCCGTTGGAACCTCCCGTGAGCAGGTGCACACTTGCCGCGACGATGGTCGACGAGGGCGACGAAGCAGGACCCGTTCCCGTGCCGTTCGTCGCGGTCACCGTGAACGTGTAGCTGTCACCGGTGGTGAGCCCCGAGACGGTGCACGTGAGCGGGCCCGTGGTCCACGTGCAGGTCTCGTTGCCGTTCGCCGGCGTGGTCGAGTCGGCCGCGGTGACCGTGTAGCCCGTGATCGTGCTCCCGCCATCCGAGGCCGGCGCGCTCCAGGTCACAATCGCAGAGGCGATGCCAGGCGTGGCAGAGACGCTGGTGGGCTGCCCTGGAGTGGTTGCGGGAACGACGGCTGACGAGGGCGACGAAGCAGGACCCGTTCCCGTGCCGTTCGTCGCGGTCACCGTGAACGTGTAGCTGTCGCCGTTGGTGAGCCCCGAGACGGTGCACGAGAGCGGACCAGTGGTCCACGTGCAGGTCTCGTTGCCGTTCGCCGGCGTGGTCGAGTCGGCCGCGGTGACCGTGTAGCCCGTGATGGTCGAGCCGCCATTCGAGGCCGGTGCGTTCCAGGTCACGAGCGCCGTGGTGTCGCCAGGCGTGGCAGAGACGCTGGTGGGCTGCCCTGGAGTGGTCGCGGGAACGACGGCTGACGAGGGCGACGAAGCGGGACCCGTTCCCGTGCCGTTCGTGGCCGTCACCGTGAACGTGTAGCTGTCGCCGTTGGTGAGCCCCGAGACGGTGCACGAGAGCGGACCCGTGGTCCACGTGCAGGTCTCGTTGCCGTTGGCAGGTGTGGTCGAGTCGGCCGCGGTGACCGTGTAGCCCGTGATGGTCGAGCCGCCATTCGAGGCCGGTGCGTTCCAGGTCACGAGCGCGGAGGTGTCGCCCGCCGCCGCCGAGACGCCCGTGGGCTTGCTGGGTACGCCCGCGGGCACGACGGCCGAGGACGCCGAGGACGCTGGGCCGGTCCCTGCGCCGTTGGTCGCCGTCACGGTGAACGTGTAGCTGTCGCCGTTGGTGAGCCCCGAGACGGTGCACGAGAGCGGGCCCGTGGTCCACGTGCACGTCTCGTGGCCGTTCGCCGGCGTGGTCGAGTCGACCGCGGTGACCGTGTAGCCCGTGATCGTGCTCCCGCCGTTGGATCCAGGCGCGCTCCAGCTCACGAGCGCGGAGGTGTCGCCGGGTGTCGCCGAGACGCCCGTGGGCT
>DATKGG010000044.1:0-25485 GCA_035510855.1 Acidimicrobiales bacterium | reverse complement strand
AGGGGGGGGCTCCTCATCGTGACTGCGACTCGCACGACTCGCACGACTCGGGCGTCTCGCCGAGGCCGGCCCGCCCAGTACCGCGACCCCGATTGGTACACGGAGTCCTCTCGAGGAGTCTTCGAAGTTGGTCCATGCGATCAAGCCGCTCCTCGACGAGGTTCCAACCTCGGACTGGTTCGGGGTGCTCCGGCTATCCGGGTACGAACATCCGGTTGAGCGTCACGCCATCCCATCGCTCGACGAGCGGCTGAGCCGCTCCGCTGGGCGTCGTGAACGAGCCGACGGCGGCACACCAGTTCGCCCTCGTGCACGACACGGCCCCGAGCGCACTCTGTTCCCCGACCACCGCGCCCCGCACGGCCGTCAGCGACGAGCCGCCCCATATCCCGACGTCCGCGTAGGGAAGGAACTGCTGCGTGTCAGCAGGGCTCGTGGTGCCGACGGCGAGGCACGACGTGCTGGTTGCGCAGGAGACGCCGGTCAAGGCTGCCGCGTAGAGCGCGGCGCTCATCGTCACGTTGGACCAAGAGGACCCGTTCCAGGTCATCGCGAAGCCGCCGGTCGAGCCACAGCAGCCGGTGTTCAAGCCGACCGCGAGGCAGAACCCTGCCGACGTACAGGAGATGGCGTCGAGCCCCGAGCCGCCCTCCACGGGTGGGTTTGGCGGCGGCGTGGTGACCGTAAAGGAGGTGCCGTTCCACGACTCAGCGAGGGGTGCGGCGTCCGAAGAGCCCGCGGCCATGCAGAAGGTGCTCGAGAGGCACGAGACCGCCCAGAGACCAGAAGATGACGACACGGTCGCGGTCGAGACCTGCGTCCACGCCGTGCCGTTCCACACGAGCGCGGCGCCGCTGGTCGGTTCCACCGTCGTGGCACCGACGGCCATGCACCACGTCGACGACACACACGAGACCGACCTGAGCCAAGGTGTACCCGACGGCAGCGGCATCTGATGCCAGACGCCAGCCTTGAGCTGCTCTGCGAAGCCCACGTAGTTTCCACCAACTCCAACCTCGGAGTAGCCAACGCCGACACACGAGCCGAGCTGCGGGCACGACATGCTCACGATCAATCCCCTCGTCGCCTTCCCAATGCGGAGGGAGACAACTCCCCACTTGCCGTGGGCGAGAGTCCACAACCGCATCGCCCTTAAGGAGGTCAGCTCGCCGGCGGCGACGCATTGGCCCGGCGTGCACGAGACGCCGTCCATGGCGGCCGAGACGACGGGTGCCCTCGGCGAGACGCTCGCGCTGGAGCTCGAGGGCACCGCGACAAGTGCCACGAGCACGGCGACTGCCCCGGCGAACGTAAGCGCAAGCCGACGCGTGCTCCCTTGCACGCGGCCGTCAGGCATGCTCAGACGCTACGCCTTTGCCAGCGAGTGAACGAGTCGCGGCTACTGGGGCGCGAACATCCGGGCGAGGCTCGCGCCGTTCCACCGCTCGACCAGAGGCACAATGGTGCCGGCGCTCGTCGCGACGGCCGTGGGGGACCGAGTCGGACAGAACCCTGGAACCTCAGCGCGGTGTTCATCACGGTCCGCGACGCGTCCTACTCGGCGGCGATGGCGGTGAGAACGTCGAGCCTCGCCGCGCGACGGGCCGGCCAGCTCGCGGCGGCGAGCCCGAGGAGCCCCGCGAGGACAAGGAACGTCACAAGGCTGCTCAGCGGGACCACGATGTCGGTGATCCCCTGCTGGCGAAGCGACCAGGACAGCGCGATGCCGAGGCAGGTGCCCACGACGATGCCGATGACGGCCCCGAAGACCGCGAGGATCACGGACTCGGCACGGATCATGATCCGGACCTGGCGGCGCTTCATGCCGACCGCACGCAGCAGGCCGATCTCCCGGGTGCGCTCGAAGACCGAGAGCATGAGGGTGTTCACGATGCCGATGAGCGCGATCAGCACGGCGAGCGCGAGCAATGCGTAGATGAGGCCGAGCAGCTGATTCACCTGGGCTCGCTGGGACTGCTCGAACTGCGCCCGCGTCTGGATCTTGAGGTTCGGGTAGCCCCGCAGGGCGGCGGCGACGCGCTGCTCGACGCCAGGGGGGCCGCTGATCTGCAGCAGCACCGCGATGGGCAGCGGGACGTTGAAGTGCGACAGGAAGAAGGCGTCGCCGACGAGGAAGCTGCCGAGGAGCGCGTTCGCCTCGTAGATCCCGCCGATCCGCATCGTCGAGGTACCGGTCTCGGCGAACTTCACACCCACGACGTCGCCGACGGCCAGGTGGTCCGAGTTCGCCGTCGTCGTGTCGATCAGCAGCCCGCCCGTGGCGAGCGCGGCTGGGCTGCCGGTCGACATCTTCAGGATCAGCGTGTGGCCGACGCTCGTCGGCGAGACACCCGCCAGGGTGCCGAGGGAGCGCCGGAACTCGAACTCGCCGCTGTAGACAGTCGAAGAAGCGGCGACCCCCGAGACCGCGGCGGCCGTCGCGGGCACCGAGTTGGAAAACCCGCCGGCTGCTGCGCTCGACGGGGTGATGATGAGCGCGGCGCTGATCGCGTTGTCGATGCTGCTCGTCGCCGACGTGGACAGCGACGCGCCGAACACGGCGACCGCGGAGATGAGCGCGAGACCCACCATGAGGGCCGAGGACGTCTGCGCGGTGCGACGGGGGCTGCGCATGGAGTTCTCCCGCCCGAGCTTGCCGGACGCACCGAGGAGCCTCGCGAGCGGTCGACCGAGCACGCTCGACATCGGCCTCGCGACCGCTGGTGCGAGCTGGGCGACGCTCACGAAGACACATACCGCGCCGAGCCCCACGAGCTGGATCGCCGGCTTGGTGAGCCCGAGCGCGAGCACGCCGACGCCCACGGCGCCGAAGAGTCCGCCGAGCACGAAGCGACGGTGCAGGGTGGCGCGCTGGTCGGTCTCGTGATCCACGAGCGCGGCCACCGGCGCGATGCGCACCGCGCGGCGAGCGGGGCTGATGGCCGCGATCAAGGTCACGCCGACGCCGACGAGCAGCGCGACGACGACCGTGCGTGTCTCGAACACGAGGGGCCCGGATGGCAGCGTGATCCCGAAGCCACTGAGCAGAGCCTCGAGGCCAGTGGCCGAAAGGACCCCGAGGCCGAGTCCGATGAGCGACGCGAGCAGCCCCACGATCGCCGCTTCGGCGAGGACCGACCAGAAGACCTGGCGGCGGCTCGCGCCGACGATCCGCAGGAGCGCGAGCTCACGGGTGCGCTGGCCCACCGTGATGGTGAAGGTGTTGAAGATCGTGAACGCGCCGACGAACAGGGAGATGAAGGCGAACACGAGGAGCGCGGTCGAGAAGAACGACAGCGCCTTGCTGATCGTGCTGGCCTGCTCATTGACGACCGTCTGTCCCGTCACCACCTCGACGCCCGCGGGCAGGGCGCGCGCGATGTCGCGCTCGACGGTTGCCTTGTCGGCTCCGGGTGAGGCTCGGACGTTGATGGCGTCGAGCTGCCCGACTTCGCCGAACAGCTGCTGGGCGGTGGGCAGGGTGAACGCCGCCAGCGTCGCGCCCGCGAGGTTGTTGGCGGTCCCGAACTGGGCGATGCCCGTGATCGTGAAGGTCTCGGGCGGGCCCGCGAGGAGGATCCGCACGTGCTCGCCGACGGCGAAGTGGTACTTGTTCGCGGTCCCCGCGTCCATCACGACGTCGTGCGGCGTCGTCGGCGGCGCGCCTTTCGTCAGCCGCAACGCGGAGAGCTCGTCGTGGGGGTCGAAGCTCAGCCCGATCGTCGGGGCGCCGCCGGTCGAGACCGCCGCGCCATCGTGCGCCACGTACTGGGCGTAGCCGCTCACGGTGCCCTCGGCCACGGCAACACCAGGAATGGCACGAACCGTCGAGAGCAGCGACGCAGCGATGGGCTTGCGCACCGCCCCGCCGCCGGGGGCGTTGCTGGAGAACACCGACACGCCGCGGACCTGGAAGTCGACGTGCTGATAGACGTTGCCGAAGAGCACGGTGAACGTGTTGTTCAGCGTGTCGGTGAGCACGTAGGTCCCCGAGATGAACGTGACCCCGAGGACGATCGCCAGCGCCGTGAGCACGAGCCGCAGCTTGTGGGCGAGCATCCCTTTGATCGTGACCCGCCACATCTCAGGTGCCCAAATGCCGCATCTGCTCGAGGACCGAGTCAGCGGTCGGCTCGTGGAGCTCCCCGACCACCCTCCCGTCGGCGAGGAAGACGACACGGTCCGCGAACGCGGCGCCCCGGGGGTCGTGCGTCACCATCACGATGGACTGCGAGAACTCCTTGACCGAGCGGCGGAGGAACTCGAGCATCTCTGCGGACGCATTCGAGTCGAGGTTCCCGGTGGGCTCGTCGGCGAAGATCAGCTCGGGCCGGTTGACCAGTGCCCGAGCACAGGCGACTCGCTGCTGCTGACCGCCGGACATCTCGCTGGGCCGGTGCGAGAGGCGGTCGGCGATCCCGAGCTCACCGACCAGGTAGTCGAACCACGAGGCGTCGACCTTCTTGCCCGCGAGGTCGGCGGGCAGCGTGATGTTCTCGCGCGCGGTGAGCGTGGGGACGAGGTTGAACGACTGGAAGACGAAGCCGATCCGGTCCCGACGCAGCTGCGTCAGTCCTGCGTCATTGAGCGAGCTGATGTCTTGGTCGCCGACGAACGTCCGGCCCGACGTCGGCGGGTCGAGCCCAGCCATGCAGTGCATCAGCGTCGACTTGCCGGACCCCGACGGTCCCATGACCGCCGTGAATCGGCCACGCTCGAAGGCGATCGTGATGCCGTCGATCGCGCGCACCAGGGCCGCCCCGGCGCCGTAGGTCTTGGAGAGGTCGACTGCGTGGGCGGCCGCCGGCGCGGACGGGGCTGACGCGTCGGCCGAGTGGTCGGTGAGTGTCATCGCTCCTCGCTGCCGTTTCGCACGCGGTCGGTGCGAGGCGGACCGGACCATCTTGGCCCGTAACGAGCGAGCGCCTCGGCCTCCACTCGTCAGCGTCGGCATCGCTCGCCGCATGCTGACCCGGGCGGCACTCACCGGCGACTGTTCAGACGTCGATGGCCAACAGGTCGGTCCCGAGCAGCACCGTTCCGGTGAAGCTCGCGGCGGCCTGTTGCAGCCACTCTGTCTCGGTGCCGGGCGCCGGCGCGGGCACCAGATGCGACAGGACCAGCGTCCTCACGCCGCCGCGCGCCGCGGTCTTTGCGGCGTCGCCCACCGAGGAGTGGTAGTCCAGGACGTCGGTGAGCCGAGGCAGCGCGATCATCTCGATCAGGTCCCGTCGCACCGCGGTGTGGACCAGGACGTCCGCGCCCCTGCACAGCGCGTCGAGGCCGGCGCACGGGACCGTGTCGCCGGCGACGACGACCGAGGCGTCACCGTCGTCGATGCGGTACGCAAGGGAGGGCCGGACCGGCGCGTGATCGGAGCGAGCCGACGTGACTCGCACGGCGCCGTCGTCCAGCACGACACCGGCGTCGACCTCGGTGACCGCCACGGGCGGCGTCCAGGTGAGGTCCGCGTGGTGCGCGAGGCGGTACTCGATGTCGGCCCCGAGCATCGACTCGACCGCAGTGACGACCGCGGCGGTGCCTCGTGGTCCGATGACCGCGAGCGGGCTCGGCGCGAACGAAGTGATCCAGCGCGTCGTGATCACGTCGTTGAGGTCGGTGAGGTGGTCGCTGTGCAGGTGCGTGACGAGGAGCGCACGGAGCGCGCCGGCGCTCGAGCCCGCCGCTGCGGCTCGCATGAGGACACCGCGCCCGCAGTCGATCAGCAGGTCGCCCGCGGACGTGCGAACGAGCGTCGACGGACCAGCGCGCTCCGGATCGGGCAACGGGCTGCCGCTCCCCAGGATGACGACCTGCATGACGCCCCTCGACTCGACCGGTGACGTCGCAAGACTGCCAGACGTCCTTCGATCACTCGAAGGGCCTGTGGTAGACCACGATCGTGGTGCTGCTCGTCCTCGCACTGCTCGTCGGACTCGTGTTCGGCGCGGGCGACCAGTACCTGGGCAGCCTCGTGACCCTCGGGAGCTGGACCGCCGCGGCGAGCCTCCTCTCTGCCCCCTGGCTCGTCCTGCCCTTCGCGTTCGGGTGCACCCAGGTGCGGGCCTCGCGCGCGGTGGGCCTCGGCCTGCTTGCGACCATGTCCGCGCTCGCCGGCTACTTCGTGATGCTGTCGAGCCCCCTCGAGGGCGCGCGGTTCTCGCTGCACGAACTTGGCGCCTGGTTCGACTCCAGCACGTGGGTCGTGGTGGGCGGGCTCGTCACGGCTCCCGTGTTCGGGTTCCTTGGACAGCGGTGGCGGACACAAAGGGCGTGGCTGAGCGCCGCGCTCGTGGCCGGCGCGCTGTGCCTCGAGCCCCTCGGCGAGCGGATCGCCGATCGGACCTGGTCGGGCACGGTGTCGCTGCTCGAGGTCGCCGCGGGTGTCATCTTCGCGGCGTACTTCCTCGTCCGGGGCACCACGTTCCGGCGGCGCGCTCGGCTGGGCGCAGGTGGCGCGAGCGCCGGCTGATCGTCAGTCGTTCGCCGCCAGGAAGCCGGTGACGATCTCGTCGAAGCGCTCGGGCTCCTCGAGGAACGGCATGGGGCTCGACTGCTCGAGGATCTCCCAGCGGACGTCGGGGATGTCGTCGAAGTAGGGCTGTCGCGGGTGTCGCCTCGTCGCAGCGGCCGCAGATGAGCAGCGTGCACGCAGATCTCGGCTCGCCGTGTCGCACTCGGGCAGCCGAGCTACGACGCGAGATCGAGCAACTGGAACGTGACCTTCGCCAGGTTTCCGCCGTCGACGTCGGCCAGCGTCTCAGCCTCGACGACGCACGCACCGAGCGAGCAGGTGAGCAGCCCGCCGGACGAGACGGTCCCGCTCTTGGGGAGCGCCACGGCGTCCCACTTGATCGCCGACCACGACGCGCCGGCGTCGGACGTCTGGGCCGCGGTCGCCTGACCGCTGAAGCTGTCCTGCACGACCGTGCAGTGCATCGCGTCCGCGCAGCTGAGGAACGGCGGCGTCTTGCTCGGCTGGCCGGAGACCGCCACGGGCGCCGACCACGTGGACCCGCCATCGGTCGTGTCGACCAGCCACGCCGAGTTCGTGCTGTTGTCGACGTAGGACACGTCGCACTGGCTCGCGCCGGTGCACGAGGCGCCGCCGATCACCACCGCGTCGTCCCAGCTCGGCATCGACGCCGACCAGGTCGAGCCGAAGTTCGTCGACACCATCAGGCCCTCGACGAGCGCATTGTCATCGGCGAACAGGCACGTGCCCGACGGCGAACAGCTGAGCGACGTGGGCTCCGCCCAGAGGACGAACACGTCTGGCAGCCAGTCCTCTTGCGAGTTGACCCTGGTCGAGGACCACGACGCACCTGTGGTGGTTGCCAGCAGCTCGCTGCGAAAGTTCTTGGCCGTGTACGTATTCGCCAGGACGACGCACTGGCCAGTCGTCGTGCACGACGCCAGCAGGGGCACGACGCCCGCTCCCGCGACAGGGGTCGTGGTCGTCGTCTGCCACGCGTTGGTCGTCGAGAGCTCGATCAGACTCGACGCGCTGTAGTCGTACAGCCCGTAGAGCCCATTGGTCAGCGCCGTGCCGGTGAGGGCGAACAGCTCGCAGGTCGTCGAGGACTGGCAGCCGCCAAAGACGACGGGCTCGTCGCCCTGGGGCAGCGCCACGTCGCGCCACGTCGTGCCGTCGTCCGAGGATTCCAGCAGCTGGCCCCCGTAGCCAGCAGCGCTCTCGAACGTGTCGATCCGATAGCACGTGGCGTTCGTCGTGCACTGCAGACCCGTTGCGGCGACCGGATTGGGGGGCGGCGCCGACGGCGTCCAGGACCGACCGTCCGGGGAGGTCGCGACCAGGCCCGCGGCAAGGTAGCCCTCGGCGCCCGCGTCGGCCACGCACGCCGTGGCCGTCACGCACGAAGCCGCGCCCTCGGCGAGGTAGGGCTCGAAGGAGAAGTGGGCGACCGCATCACTCCGCCACGTCACGCCACCGTTCGTGGTGAGCTTGGACGTGATGACCACCGTCGGTCGCAGGATCCCTTCGGTGGCGTGCCCGACCGACGAGATGCAGACGTCTCGGGTCGAGCACTGGACGACGCTCTCAGGCGGGGCGAACGTCGTCCTGTTCTCGGCGCCGCCGGCGTTGGCGACGACCGACCAGGTGGCCCCCCCGTCGTTTGAGCGGATGATCCGCTGGATGCCCAACGGACCGACGTGGCTCGCAACCGAGTCAACGCCCATGCAGAGCGACACCGAGGGACACGACACCGACGAGATGATGCGGTCGGCGATGAGACGGGGTGACCGGACCCACGTCGGGGCCACGCCAGCGGTCGAGGTCACGAAGATCGCGGTGTGCGAGGCCCGCCCAGACCCAGTCAGGGTCGCGACCACGCACCGAGACGCCGACGCGCAGTCGATCGCGGTCGGCGCACCGACACGACGCACCGGCGCTCGCGTCTTGGCGAACGACGCGGATCCAGGTCGCAGCCAGTACGTCGTCAGGCCCGCCCGGGTCAGTCGAACGCCGAGGCAGGCCGCCGTGACGGTGCACGTCACCGTCGCACTCGTGACGCCGGCGAGGCCCACGATCCGGTGCCAGGCAACGCCCCCGTCCACGGTTCGAAGCAGGAGGCCCTGTCCCATGAAGAAGCATGTCTGTGCTGCCACGCAGTCGATCGTCTCGTTGGTGCTGGCCCCGAGCTGGAGTGCCCCGAGCGAGAGGGGAGACGCAACCGCGGCCCACGTCATGCCGCTGTCGTGCGACGCGAGCGCGCTGACGGTCGCCTGCCTCGTCAGATCGCGGCTGTCCCCTCCGTAGGCGAGCTCCATGCAGAACCCGGTCGGCAGGCACGACAGATCCCCGGGGAGGTTCGTCTGCTCCGTGTACGTCGCCACCGGCGAGAACGTCGCGGGACCTACAGCACTCGCGAGGCTGGGCGCCGTCACGGCGGCGAGCACGCCCACGAGGCCGCACGCGACGACGGCGCGGGACGCCCGGACCGCGGCTCGGCGACCCCGCGCTGTCGCACCCCGCACGGCGACAGTCGATCGTCGCATCGGGCGCAGCGAGCGGATGCTGTTACCGACCCGTCGCATTGTCGACGAGCTCGCGCAGGATGTCGGCGTGGCCCGCGTGGCGGGCCGTCTCCTCCAAGAGGTGCGCGAGCACCCAGCGAAGGTTGACGGGCGGCATCGTGGCATCGCCTCTGCACACGTCGTCGAGCGTCGAGGCAGCAACCACGTCGTCAACCCTCGCCCACGTGGCGCGGTACCGCTCGATCGCGAGCTCGAGCGTGCGCGACTGGGGCTCGGCGTCGAGACGCAGACCTGCGAACCGCTTTACGACCCAGATCGACTCGGCAGCGGCAAGGTGATCGAGCAGCCACACGAGGGTCGTGCCGCTCTGCACGGGCGATCGCAGTGCCGCGTCTGAATCCACGCCGGTCACCTTTCGGACCAGCGACTCGCGCTGGTACTCGAGGAGCGCGAGCAGGGTCGATCGCTCGTCGCCGCAGAGCCTCGGCGGCTTCTGGTCAGGCACGGCCGCAGTGTAGGTAGGTCGTCGCGGTCGATTTCCCCGTCTCTGCACGCGAGCCCGGGCACAGGTAGCGTCGCTGCCTACTCGAGGAGGGACCATGGGAGCGACAGGGGAGCTCAAGGCCACCGGCGCGACGGTCACCGTCCAGTTCGACCGGTCGATCGCGGCCACGCCCGAGAAGGTCTTTGCCGCGATCGCCGAGCCTCGGCTACTGGGCGAGTGGCTGGCTGATGCCGAGCTCGAGGGCATCGTCGGGGGCAAGGTGCACCTCGTGTGGCCGGGCCAAGGCGAGATGCGAGGCGTGGTCACCGTGTACGAGCCGAGCGAGGTGCTCGAGTACTCCTGGAACGAGGAGAACTCATCGCTGCTGCGGCTCGAGGTCACAGCGACCGAGTCGGGCAGCACGCTGCGGCTCATCCACTCGGACACGACGCGAGAGGACGCCCCTGGAATCGGGGCCGGCTGGCAGTCGCACCTCGAGGCGCTGGACGCCGTGCTCGCGGGCAGCGCGTCGGCATCGGCGTCAAGGGACGCACGCTACGAGGAGCTGCGGCCCGAGTACGACCGACTGCTTGAGGCCGCCGCGCCGAACTGAGGACCTGTGCCCGGCACGCCGCCACCGCACAGGTACCTGATCGGCTACCGGCTCACGGAGTGGCGAGCGCGATGACGTTGAAGACCGCGCCGACGCTGTCCGTGCACACCGCGAAGCGGCCCGGCGGGATGTCCATCGGCTCGACCATCGTGGAGCCGCCGAGCGCGACGGCCTTGGCCACCGTCGCGTCGGCGTCCTCGACCGCGAAGTACACGCCCCAGAACGGCGGCATGTCGGGAGCGGCCTGCGGCGGCAGCATCATGCCGCCGATGCTCTCGCCGTCGCGCTGGAACTCGACGTAGGCCATCGTGTCGTCGTCGCTCGCCTTGGTCGCGAAGCCGAAGACGTTGCCGTAGAAGCGCTTCGCGGCATCGAGGTCCGTCGTCGTGAGCTCCGCCCAGCAGTAGGTCCCCGGGGCGTTGATCTCGCCGAACCCCGCGTGCTGGGTGGGCTGCCAGATCGAGAACGCCGCACCGCTGGGATCGGCGAAGACCGCCATGTGCCCTGCGTCCATGACCTCCATCGGGGCCATGAGGACCGTGCCCCCGCTCGAGGCCACGAGCTCTGAGGTCTTGGTCACGTCGTCGGTGTGGAAGTAGACGCTCCAGTACGGTCGACCGGGGCTCTGCTGGGGCCCGAAGCCAGCGACGGGGCTGTCGCCCAGCATCGCCATCGCGTAGCCGCCCGCCTCCTCACCGAGCCCGACGATCGTCCAGCCGAACAGGTCGGCGTAGAACGACGGTCCCTTGGTCAGATCGGTGCCGCAGTCGATCCAGCACGGCTCCCCAGGCCCGAACGTGTCCTTCTTCATTGTCGGTCTCCTTTGTGACTCGTCCTGCACGGAACGTAGACGAATTCTGTGACACGCGGTGGCTCGACGCGAGACGTCGGTGACGTCGCCGAAGGAAGGCGCCGCGACGTCGGTGTAGGATGCCCCGGCCACGTCGGTGCTCTGCACCGGTCGCACGAGGACCTGTGGTGCAGTCTGGAGTGCACGCCGCCCTGTCAAGGCGGAGGACGCGGGTTCAAATCCCGTCAGGTCCGCTCGGTGGTTCGCCGCCGAACCGGGTCGGGTAGCTCAGTTGGCAGAGCGCGCGCCTGAAAAGCGCGAGGTCACCGGATCGACGCCGGTCCCGACCACCGGCGGTACCGAGGCGCGGTGATCAAACAGGCGACTCAGCTCACCGTCGCCTGGGCACCCGCGCCTCTCGAGCGCGCGGCCCTGCAGAGCACGGTCAGGTCCTCGACGAGCCGGTCGGCCTCTTGCACGTCGCGGTCCTTGAACGAGGCGTCGACTCGCCGGCCCGCCACGTCGAGGTGGATGGTCGCGACGCCGAGTGCTCGCTGGAGCGGACCCTGCACGCGACGCACGCTCTGGACCTTCTCGAGCGGCACCCACGAGGTCACCCTGCGGAGCCGACCGGTGGTCGCGACGGCGACGACGTCGTCGTGGCCCGCCGCAAGGTTGTGGTAGCTAAGCGGCGCCTTCAGCATCGTCCGTCGAGGCGGTGCGGTGGGGACCACGCCCCGGTCGACGACCACCATCGAGCGGATCGACGACGCGAGCTCGGTCGTGCCGACGGGCAGGAGCGTCTTAGTCACGCTGGGCGAGCCCGAGCCGCGCTCGCGCTTCATGATGCCGGCGAGGTCGACATCGAGCCGGCACCAGTGCAGCGGCTGCCACGCGATCGGCTCGATGGTGCGCAGCGCCTGGACCCGTCGGATCGGGATCGTCTCGGACACGCTGCCCAGCAAGCCCCGGCGGACCCGGATGCCGTCCGGCGCCGTCGCGACGGTGAAGCCGTACTGGGTGTTGAAGCGCCGCCAGATGCCGGTGACCAGTCCGAGCAGGTAGACGAACCCGAATGCGCCGACCGCGGCACCCTCCTTGGGCGACACGGCCGTCGTGGCGGCGAACGCGACCAAGAACGCCACGAGCACGACCGTCGAGCCCGTGAGCGCGATCGAGATCGCGAGTCGCGAAGCGGGGACGACCGCGAGCGCGAGCTCGCCGGGCTCGGGCGTCGCGGGGTCGAGACCGTGGTGCGAGGCGAGGAGCGCCGCTCGCAGCCTCGTCGCTCGATCAACGTGGAGGTACGCGAGCCGCTCGTCCTTGCCAGAGCCAGCCACCCTGATCCGCAGCTCGGCGAGCCCGAGCAGCTTTGCGAGGAAGGGCTGCACGAGGTCGATGCTTTGGATCCGCGCCACGGGGATCGTCTTCGAGTCGCGGCGCACGAGACCCGTCTCGACGTGGAGGGTCGCCCCGTCGAACCACCAGCGCGTGACGAGCCACTGGATGACGCCGAGGACGAGGACCACACCGATGATCGCGAGGTCGACGTTGACGCGCGAGCTCGAGCCGTTCTCGCTGCGGACCTGGGAGATCGCCACCACGGCCACGAACGCGAGCGCCGAGCGGGTGCCGCGCACGATCGGCGAGAGCGGGTGCAGACGCTCCCAGGTTCGCACCCCAGGCGACGTTGGCGTGGTCACAGCCCCGCGGCCTTGGCCTCCCCGAGGGCGGCGAGCCGGTCGCGAAGTCGTGCGGCCTCGTCGGGCTCGAGGCCGGGGATCCGCGCGTCGCTGTGCGCCGCCGCGGTGTGCAGCTTGACCGTCGAGAGCCCGAATGCGCGTTCCATGAGCCCAGCCGTCACCTCGACCAGCTGCATGCGCCCGTAGGGGACGACCGAGAGCCGTGTGACGAGCACGCCGCGGCGCACGAGAAGGTCCTCCTCGCGCTCGAGGTAGCCCCACGCCCTGACGCGTCGCCTCACGAAGTACAGCGAGCCGGCGGCGAGGACAACCGCGACGATGCCGACGACGATCGCGGCAGGTGCCGCGCTCACGGCCACGACGAGGGCGACCACGATCGCGAGCAGCGCGAGGATCCCGACCTCGGCCTGGCGCATCCGCCACAGCCGGGGCGACGGTGCCAACCAGGGGGCGCTGGCCGCGTCGGTCACGGTGATCCCAGTGCCGGAGGACGAACGTGAATGGCTGGCATGAGTGTGGTTGGCATGTGACTCTCGCCCGAGGCTACGTGTCGAGCTCGCCGATCGCGGTCGATCCCGGGCCTCGCCACACGATTCCTCCGGACGGCACCGAGCGCTGATCCGGTAAGTTCGCGACGCGGCACACGGGCCCCTCCGGCCCGGTCAGCGACGAGTAACGGAGCAGCGAATGGGCGGATTCGAAGGCACCGAGGCAACCCCGGTCCCGACCAACGAGGCGGTGCTCGACTACGCGCCGAGCAGCACGGAGCGCACCGCGCTCCTCCAGGCGATCGAGTCGCTTCGGGGCGCGGAGCAGGCCGAGCTTGTCCAGGTCATCGGCGGTTCGCGCCGGCGCGGTGCGGGCGATCCGATCGAGGTCATCGAGCCGCACCGGATCGAACACGTCCTGGGCACGTGCCGCGAGGCGACGACGCACGACGTGCACGATGCGGTCGCCGCGGCACTGGGCGCCGCGCGCGAGTGGCGTGCGACAGACTTCCGGGACCGCGCCTCGGTGTTCCTCAGGGCAGCGGACCTGCTCGCGGGCCCGTGGCGTGCGCGCTTCGCCGCGGCGACCATGCTCGGCCAGTCGAAGTCCGCCTATCAGTCCGAGATCGACGCGGTCTGCGAGCTGTGCGACTTCCTCCGCTTCGGGGTTGCCGACGCCAGCGAGCTGTACGCGCGCCAGCCGCGGGTCTCGCCGCCCGGTCAGTGGAACCAGACCGACCACCGGCCGCTCGAGGGCTTCGTCCTTGCCATCTCGCCGTTCAACTTCACGTCGATCGCAGCGAACCTCGTCGGCGCGCCCGTGCTCATGGGCAACCCGGTCGTGTGGAAGCCGAGCCCGACCCAGCAGCTGTCGGCGTCGCTCATCATGGAGCTCTTCGAGGCCGCGGGACTCCCCCCTGGCGTCGTGAACCTCGTCACCGGGTCCGGCACGGCGGTCTCAGAGGTCGCGCTCGTCCACGAGAGCCTGGCGGGCATCCACTTCACGGGCTCGACGGCGACGTTCCGGCACCTGTGGACCACGGTCGCGTCCAACCTCGAGCGCTACCGGTCGTTCCCCCGGCTCGTCGGGGAGACCGGCGGCAAGGACTTCGTCGTCGCGCACCCGAGCGCGGACCGAGACGCCCTCGTGGCCGCGCTGATTCGGGGGGCGTTCGACTACCAGGGACAGAAGTGCTCGGCGGCGTCGCGTGCCTACGTCCCGAAGTCCCTCGCCGACGCCGGGATGCTCGACCAGCTCGCCGACGAGGCGGGCTCGATCGTCTACGGCGACGTCGCGGACCTCTCGGCCTTCGGCGGGGCGGTCATCGACCGCCGCAGCTTCGACCGGCTCGCCGCGGCGCTGCAGCGGCTGCGCGACGACCCGACGATCGAGTTCCTCGCCGGCGGCACCGCCCAGGACAAGGTCGGCTACTTCGTCGAGCCCACCGTCGTCGTGGGCAGCGATCCTGGGCGCGAGGCGTTCACGACGGAGTACTTCGGCCCGATCCTGTCGCTCCACGTCTATGAGGATGCCCGCTTCGACGACGTGCTCGACTTGGTCGACTCGACCTCGCCGTACGCGCTCACCGGCGCGGTCTTCGCGACCGACCGTGCGGCGATCGCGAGGGCGAGCGAGCGGCTCCGCTACGCCGCGGGCAACTTCTACGTCAACGACAAGCCGACTGGCGCGGTCGTGGGCCAGCAGCCCTTCGGCGGGTCGCGCGCGTCGGGGACCAACGACAAGGCCGGCTCGATCGCGAACCTCGAGCGCTGGGTCAGCCCCCGGACGATCAAAGAGACGTTCGTGCCGCCGACGGACTACCGCTACGCGCACATGGCGCGAGACGAGGAGTGAACCCGCTCCGCTCGACGATCCTGACCGCGTCGAGGTCCCGCCGCCTCCGACACGGCGTCGAGTCCTTCGGCGCCACCCGCCGCGTCGTCGACCGCTTCGTCGCGGGCGAGGGCACCGACGACGCGCTCGAGTGCGTGCACCGGCTGACGAGCGAGGGACTCTTGGTCACGGTCGACCACCTGGGCGAGGAGGTCACCGACGCCGCGGGGGCGGACGCGACGGTCGACGCGTACACGTCACTGCTCGCCGCGCTCAACGAGAAGGACCTGGCGCGCGGGGCGGACGTCTCGGTGAAGCTGACCGCCCTCGGCCTCGAGACTGACCCGCACGGCGCACGCGAGCGCGCGGGGCGCATCCTCGCGGCGGCACGGGCGGTCGGCGCGACGATGACCGTCGACATGGAGCACAGCGAGCTCACCTCGACCACGCTCGAGGTCGTCCGCTCGCTCCGCCACGACGACCCGAGCGTCGCGGCGGTCATCCAGGCGATGCTACGGCGCACCGAGGACGACGCGCGTCGGCTCGCGACCGAGGGTGCGCGCGTGCGGCTGTGCAAGGGCGCCTACGCCGAGGACGCTCGGGTCGCGTTCCAGCGCAGGGCCGACGTCGACGAGTCGTACCGACGCTGCCTCGGGATCCTCATGCACGGGCCGGGCACCCCGCTCGTCGCGACGCACGATCCCGCGATGCTCACGGCCGCTCTCGAGCTCGCCGCTGCCGCGGGACGGGACCCGGACTCCTATGAGCTCCAGCTGCTCTTGGGGGTTCGTCCCGCCGAGCAGCACCGCCTGCGCTCGCTCGGGCTGGCGGTCCGCGTCTACGTGCCCTTCGGCACGGAGTGGTGGGGCTACCTCATGCGCCGGCTCGCCGAGCGGCCACAGAATCTCGCCTTCTTCGCGAGGGCGCTCGCCTCCAAGCGCTGACCGGCGACGGTCAGGGCTGGCGGACGCGGCCGCGCGCGGCGCTCCACACGACGGCGCCGAAGGCGAGCAGTGGCACGACGACGACCGCCACGGCCCGCGGGACCGACGCGAGGCCGAAGGAGATCGCGACGACCACGAGGGTGACCACGAACAGCTCGGGGGTGTCCCCCACCAGGAAGTCGAGCCAGAAGCGGCCGAACGCGCGCCCGGCGCGCGCGATCGCCGTGGTCATGACGACACCGACGCGGTGCGCAGCGGCGCCGAGCGCGACAGCCACGGCACCACCACGCTCGTGAGCACCGCGAGTGAGCCCACGAGCGCGAGGAGGAAGAGGTCCGAGCCCGGCCAGTGGATGCCGGCACCCTCGCCAACCCAGAAGAGCCCGAAGCTCGTGAGCATGATCCCGACCACGAGCTTGATCAGGTTCTCGGGGACCTTCGAGAGCTGGCGCGCGACGATCGCCCCGACGACGACCACCATGACCAGAGCAGCGAGGGCGGCGAGCGACGCCAGTGCCAGGCGTCCCTGGCTCGCGCCCAGGCTGATCACGATGAGGACGACCTCGGTGCCCTCCAAGAAGACCCCCTTGAACGCGACGGCGAAGCCGACGGGGTCACGGGTCCTGACCCGCGGGCCGTCGACGGCAAGGTCGGCGACGGTCTCGGCGTAGATCGCGTCCTCGTCGTGCAGCGCCTTGTGCCCGCTCGCTCGCAGCCACGCCTTGCGGAGCCACGACATCCCGAGCGACAGCAAGAGCGCTCCGACGACCACGCGCAGGGCGTCGATGGGGACGTAGCGCACGAGCGGCACCCCGACCGCGGCGACGAGCACCCCGAGGACGCCGACCGCGGTCGCCGCGCCCTCGAGCGCGGAGCGCCAGCCCCGAGAGGTGCCGGCGGCGAGCACGATCGTGAGCGCCTCGACCATCTCGACGGTGGACGCGCCGAACACCGCCGCCATGAGGACCCACTCCGACGTCGTCACCTCACCGCGCCCGTCTCGTCATCGTCCGCACCGCTCGAGGGTACCGGGCACGCGCCGTCGCCTCGCGTGCAAGCCTCTGACATGTCCGAGACGCCCGCCAATGCCCGACCGAGCTCGGCGCCGCAGCCCGACGGCGTCGCGTGGCCGACCGGCGCGTGGCCCGAGGGCGAGGCGACCGACGCGGTGGACGCGCTCGTCGATCGCGCCTTTACGGACCCCGAGCTCGCCGAGACCTACGCCGTCGTGGTCGTCCAGCACGGCCGGATCGTCGCCGAGCGCTACGGCGGCGCGCTGCCGAGCTTCACGCACGCGCCGACACCGGTCACGGCCACGACGCCGCTGCTCAGCTGGTCCATTGCGAAGTCGGTCCTGCACGCGGCTGTCGGCATCCTCGTCGGCCAGGGTCGCCTCGACCTCGACGCGCCTGCGCGCATTGCCGCATGGTCCGAGCTCGGCGATCCGCGCCGTGCGATCACGCTCCGCCAGCTCCTCCAGATGCGCGACGGGCTCGCCTGGACCGAGGACTACGTCGACGACTCGATCTCCGACGTGATCGAGATGCTGTTCGGCTCGGGCAAGACCGACGTCGCCGCGTTCGCCGCAGCCCACGAGCTCGCCCACGACCCGGGGACGACGTTCAACTACTCCTCGGGAACGTCCAACCTCATCGCCTCGATCGTGGGCGACGTCGTCGGGCGCGGCGACGACACGGTCCGGTTCCTCGCCGACTCGCTCTTCGGACCGCTCGGCATGCACGACGCGAGGATCACCTGTGACGACGTCGGCACGTTCGTCGGCTCGAGCTACGTCTACTGCTCCGCGCGCAGCTTCGCCAAGTTCGCGACGCTGTACCTGCGTGGCGGCGAGTGGGACGGCGCGAGGCTCCTCGACGCCGCCTGGGTCGCCGACGCCCAGGTGCCGGTGAGCCAGGACACCACCGTCGCGAACACCTACTACTCGCACCACTGGTGGCTGGACGCCCAAGGCACGTTCTGGGCGAGCGGCTACGAGGGCCAGCGCGCCGTCGTCTGCCCGGCTCGCGACTGCGTCGTGGTCCGCCTCGGGCACACCCCCGCCGTCGGCTATCCCGCGCTTCGCAGCTGGTGCGACTCGATGGTCGCCGCGCTCGACTGAGCCGTGCCGCGGCGAGTCCACGGGAGCACCGCGGCGACCAGCCACAGGAGCGACACGGCGATCAGCGCGTTGCGCGAGATGAAGATCACGATGAACGTCCCGCCGTAACCGCGGTGCGAGAGGCTCTCGTTGCGAGCCAGCCGGAACGGGACGAGGCACGCGAGCAGGAACAGCGAGAGCGCCGTGGTCCGAAACCACTCAAGCCGACCTCGCTCGACAAGAACGAAGGGCACGAGGACGACCCAGAAGAAGTAGTGGTCCCACGCAACCGGCGAGCCGATGGTCGAGGCCTGCGCGACGCAGAGCAGAGCGCCAGCCTCGCGACCCTCTCGGAGCTGGCTCCACGCCGCGTACACGCCGAAGGCGAGGACCGCCACGCACAGCGCGAGTCCCGCGTCACGCTCGGAAGGCGAGCCGGTGAATGGCTGGCGGAAGAAGAAGGTGTAGACGCTCGAGCTGGACGACAGCCAGTGGAGGTTGCCCCAGTAGTGGCGCAGTTCATTGCCGCCGATGAGCCGATGGAAGAAGTACGTCGCGCTGTAGGACGGAAAGACGATCCAGGCCACCGCGGTCGTGGCGACGAGGCCCGCGACCGCGTTGCCGAGCGCGCGCCACTCCCGACGCAGCGCGAAGATCGCGAAGTAAACGATCGGGTAGAGCTTGAGTGCGGCAGTGACCCCGGTGAGGAATCCACGGCAGCGGTTGCGTACGCACAGGATGTCGAACGTCGCGGCCGCGGCGAGGAACAGGCCGACTTGGCCGAGCGCGAGGTGGACGCCGACGGGTTGCAAGACGAGCGTACTGAGTGGCGTCGCCGCCAAGAGCGACACCGCCCACGCCTTCTGCCAGCGCCACCGGCACGCGAAGCGTGCGGCCGAAGCGATCAGCCAGGCGAGCGCGAGCAGCGACGCGAGCGTCCAGAGGATCTCGCCCGTGAAGAACCCCACCCAGGTGAGCGGCCAGAAGATCCACAGCGCCGCGGGCGGGTACACGAAGTACTGCAGGCGATCGATCTGCGCGTAGTACAGGACGCCCAGGTGTCGGACGCTCTCGACGTTCTGGATCCGGTAGGTGAGGTCCTTGAACCCGACTGCATAGTTGCTGGTGAACAGCCAGTTGGACGTCGGCACGTGCCACGCGACGTACCACGAGAGCAGGCCGAGCAGACAGAGCCCCGCCAGCATCGACACGACCGCGTGCCGGTCGATCGTCTCGAGTGCTCCGGCGAGGCGGCGACGCCACTGCGCTGGTGCTCGGACCGACGTGCGGCGCGCCGGCGCCGGCGTCGCGGTCACCTAGCCCCCTTCGTACCCGAAGCCCAGGTCCTCGGCGGTCACGATCGCGGTGAACGCGATGCCCTCTGCCGCCGCCATCGCCCCGCACGTGCCCCCGCGATCCACGAGCGCGCACAAGAGGATGGGCTCGGCACCCAGGTCGCGCACGACGTGCGCGGCCTCGAGCAGCGACGTGCCTCGCGTGGTGGCGTCCTCTGTGAGCACGACCTTGTCGCCGGGGTCGAGCGCGCCGGCGATCCGCCCCCCGCCGCCGTGGTCCTTCGCCTCCTTGCGGACGCTGAAGACCTTGATCGGCCGCCCCCTGGTCGCCGCGACCGCGGCCGCGACGTACGCGACGGGGTCGGCCCCCATCGTGAGCCCCCCGATCGCCGTGGTCGACTCTGGCGCGACCGCGAGCACGGCGTCGGCGACGAGCAGCATCGCCTCGGGCCGACAGGCCGTCTGCTTGGCGTCGATGAACCAGCTCGTCGTGCGCCCGCTCTTGAGCGTGAAGTCACCGCGCATGACGGCGTGCTCCAAGAGGTGCGCGACCAGCGCCGACTTCACGTCCTCATCGACCAGGCCCGACACGTCAGCCGGCCCCGCCGTTGCGCACGACGCCCGCGGCCGCGGCGTCCACGCCGCCGTCTCGGAGCGTCGCGACCACGTCGTCGACGGCGGACCGGTCGACGACGAGCACCATGCCGATACCCAGGTTGAACGTCCGTGCCATCTCGTCGTCGCTGATTGCACCCTCGCGCTGCAGCTCGGTGAACACGCGCGGGACCTGGATGCCCGAGCGGTCGACGTCGGCGCGCAGGTTCGAGGGCAAGGCTCTGGCGAGGTTCGCGGTGAGCCCGCCGCCGGTGACGTGCGCGGCAGCGCGGATGGCCCCAGGATGCGCGTCGAGCACCCGACGGACGTGCGGGGTGTACAGGATGCTCGGCTCGAGCAGGACGTCACCCAGCGAGCGCTCCGCCCCCTCCCATGCCGCAGCGTCGAGATCGCGATGGCCAACCTCCAACAAGACGTGCCGAGCGAGCGCGTAGCCGTTGGAGCGAAGGCCGCCCGAGGCGAGCGCGACGAGTGCGTCACCGTCGCGCACGCGGTCAGGCCCCAGCTGGTCGTCACGCTCGACCACACCGACCGCGAAGCCAGCGAGGTCGAACTGGTCCGCCGCCATCACGCCAGGGTGCTCGGCGGTCTCGCCGCCGAGCAGCGCGCAGCCGACCTCGAGGCACGCCGCGTCGATGCCCACCACGAGCTCGGCGACCTTGTCGGGATCGAGCAGGCCGACCGCGACGTAGTCGAGGAAGATGATCGGCTCGGCCCCCGTGCACACGAGGTCGTCCACGCACATCGCGACGAGGTCCTGCCCGACGCTCCCGAGCCGGCCGAGGGCCCGGGCGATCTCGAGCTTCGTGCCCACCCCGTCGGTCGTCGCGACGAGCACCGGGTCGCGCCACCCGCCCTCGCGCATGGAGAAGCGCCCCGCGAATCCGCCGATCGAGCTCAGCACCCCCGGTCGGTCGAGGGATCGGAGCTGGGCCGCGATCCGCCGCACGGCCTCGTCGCCTGCGGCGACGTCGACTCCGGCAGCGGCGTAGGTGGCGGACGGACGAGCCGTCACGCCTTCGCCCCGGTTGTACCTCGCACCACGAGCGGTACGCGCGTCGGGTACCGACCGGTGAGGCACGCGTCGCAGAATCCCGCCTCGGGCGCGCCGATCGCCTCGACCAGGTGGTCCAAGGACACGTAGTCGATCGAGTCGCACCCGAGGAAGTCCCGGATCTCCTCGATAGAGCGGTGCGACGCCAGCAACTCGTCACGCGTGGGCGTGTCGATCCCGTAGAAGCACGGCCAGCGGAACGGCGGCGACGAGATGCGCAGGTGCACCTCGGTCGCACCGGCATCGCGCAGCATCCGCACGATCGCCCTCGTCGTCGTCCCGCGCACGATGGAGTCGTCGACGACGATGAGGCGCTTGCCGAAGATGTTCTCGCGCAGCGGGTTCAGCTTGCGCCGGACGCCACGAGCCCTCGCACTCTGGTCCGGCGTGATGAACGTGCGGCCGATGTAGCGGTTCTTGACGAGACCCTGCCCGAAGGGGATCCCGCTCGCGAGCGCGTAGCCCTCCGCGGCGGGCACCCCGGAGTCCGGGACGCCCATCACGAGGTCGGCCTCGACGGGCGACTGTCGCGCGAGGAGCTCGCCGGTCCGCCGCCGTGCGCCGTGGACCTCTCGACCTGCGAGCACCGCGTCGGGCCGCGCGAAGTAGACGAACTCGAAGATGCACAGCTTGGCGGATGGCGCGGGCACGAGCAGCTGCGTCGTGCTGCACTGCGTCCCTTCGATCATGACGAGCTCGCCGGGGGCGACCTCGCGCACGAACGTCGCACCCATGACGTCGAGGGCGGGCGACTCGGACGCGAGGGCCCAGCCCTCAGGTGCGTCGACGCCCCCGAATCGACCGAGGCACAGCGGCCGAAAGCCGTGCGGGTCGCGGATCCCGTGGACCCGACCTTCCTCGACGAGCACGAAGCTGAACGCGCCTTCGACCATGGGCAGGACCGAGCCCATCGCGCCGGCGAGCGACTTGCCCGACTCCATCGCCGCAGCGAGCAGCTCGGCGACCACGTCGGTGTCGGTGAGAAGGAGGCCGGGGAGCATCCCGGCGCGCTCCGCGAGCTCGGCGGTGTTGGTGAGGTTGCCGTTGTGCGCGAGCGCGAAGCCGAAGCTGCCCTGGGACCGGAAGACGGGCTGGGCGGCGTGCCAGCCGGAGTCGCCCTGCGTGGAGTAGCGCGTGTGTCCGATCACCTGGTGCCCGTCGAGCGCGGTGAGGCTGCGATCGTTGAACACCGCTGCGACGAGGCCCATGTCCTTCACGACCGTCACGGTCTCGTGGTTGGCGCTCGCCATGCCCGCGGACTCCTGGCCCCGGTGCTGCAACGCGTACAGGGCGTCAAAGACGAGCCGTGAGACCTCCCGTCCGGGGTAGGACACCGCGACGACGCCGCAGGCCTCTTTCACCTCGTCACCCGCCGATCGAGGCCGGGGCCGTCACAGAGCGCATGTCGCACCAGTCTCTCATAGGGATCGCGTCCGACACGCACGGTACCGGGAGAGATCGTCCCTCGAGGTCCGTCACATGCCTCTCAGTACGCTCGGGGCGGTGATCGACCTGCACTGCCACTCGTCGTGCTCGGACGGGACCGATCCGCCCGAGCGGCTTGCCCGCCTTGCCGTCGACGCGGGGCTCACCGCGGTCGCACTCACGGACCACGACACCGTCGCGGGATTCGACGCCTTCGACGTGGCGTGCGCGGACCTGGGCGTCCGTGCGATTCGAGCTGCGGAGATCTCGTGCCTCGATGAGGGACGCAGCGTGCACGTGCTCTGCTACTTCATCTCGGACGACGAGGACTCCGAGCTTCGCCGGCTCCTCGCCACGCTCTCGGGCGATCGCGAGCGTCGCAACGAGGCTTTGCTCGAGAGACTGGCCGAGCTCGGCTACGACCGGGTCACGATCGAGGAGGTCCGAGCGTCCGGGGACGAGCTGACCACCTCCATCGGGCGCCCCCACTTCGCCAACGCGCTCTTGCGCCTGTACCCCGCCGAGTTCTCGAACCTCCAGGGGGTCTTCGACGCGCTCCTCGGCTCGAAGGGTGCGGCCTACGTGGACAAGGCGCACGTGTCGGTCGCCGAGGCAAGCGCCGCTGCTCGCGCTGACGGCGCCCTCACCTCGCTCGCGCACCCGCTCATCACCCTGATGCCCGATGTCGGGTCCGACGATCGGACGCTCGACGCGATCGAGCGTCGCGTCGAGCCGGTGCTCGAGCGGCTCGTCGCCAACGGGCTCACCGGGCTCGAGTCGTACTACTCGCGACACGACAAGCTCGAGACCCAGCTCCTCGCGTCGCTCGCTCGACGGCACGGCGTCGTGCCGACCGGGGGGTCCGACTACCACGGTTCGGTCAAGCCGGACCTCGTCCTTGGTCGGGGCACGGGCAGCCTCGCGGTTCCCGACGAGCTGCTGGACGAGCTCGAGGCCACGCGCCCCCACGTCTGAGCGCCGCGATCGGCGCTCAGGGGCGCACGAGCGACTCGGTCAGCGCGCGACGACCGCGTCGTGGCGCAACCTCCCGGCGGCCACGCGCAGATCGGCGACCGACACGTCGCACAACCCCTCGACGACGAGCCGATCGCCGTCGGCCACGCCGAACATGCTGAACGGGACGCCCGCGGCATGTGCCGCGAAGCCGATCGCGTCGGGATCCCGCGTCGCCACGACGAACCTCGAGGGCTGCTCGCAGAACAGCTCGCGGTGCCCGTGCAGTCCCGCGACGATCGCGCCGACGTTGCCAATGCAGCAGAGCTCCGCGAGTGTCACTGCCAAGCCGCCGGACGACACGTCGCGAACGGCGCGCACGGCGACCGGCTCGGCGCGCAGCGACGGCGCGACCAGGTCGACCACGAGGTCACAGACACGCTGGTGCGCGACCGGGTCGAGGTCAGGTGGGGTGCCCCCGCGCCGACCGCGACGCGCGGCCCATGCCGACCCACCGAGGCGGTGGGGACGCTCGCCGCGCCCGTCACGCTCGCCCAAGAGCACAATCGTGTCGCCGCGCGACAGGGCAGCCCCGGGCGGGACGCCAACCAGCTCGTCGACGATGCCGAGCACGCCGAGCACGGGCGTGGGGTCGATGTCGACCCCCGAGGACTCGTTGTACAGCGAGACGTTGCCCCCGATCACGGGCAGGCCGAACGTCCGGCACGCATCGGCCAGCCCGCCGACGCACTCGACGAGCTGCCACATGACCTCTTCGTGCTCGGGGTTGCCGAAGTTGAGGCAGTTGACGACGGCAGCGGGGCGGGCGCCGACGCACGCGAGGTTGGCGATCGACTCGGCGAGGACGAGGGCGGTGCCACCGCGCGGGTCGAGCGCGCAGGCACGCGGATTCGAGTCCGTCGTGAGCGCGACGCCCCGCGTCGAGGCGGGCAGTCCCGGGCCACCGAGCCGGAGCAGCGCGGCGTCGCCACCCGGGCCGACGACGGTGTTCAAGAACAGCTGGTGGTCGTACTGGCGGTACACCGGCGCGGGGTCGACGACGAGGCCCATGAGGTCGTCGCGGCACGAGCCCTGCGGCTCATCGTCGGTCGGGTCGTCCGCGAGGCGCGCGTCCAGATCCGCGGGCCGCCGACGGGGACGGTCGTAGCTCGGCGCGTCGTCCGCGAGCGCCGCGGCGGGCACCTCGGCGAGCACGGGACCGTCGATGCCCTCGCGGATCCGGAGCCAGCCAACACGAGTGCCCGACGCCCCACCGGTGGGCTCGGTCACCCGGCCGATCGCGGTGGCCAGGACCTCCCACCGAGCGCACACCGCCAGGACCTCCTCGACGTGCGCGGGCTCGACGATCGCAAGCATGCGCTCCTGGCTCTCTGAGGTCATGACCTCGGCGGGCACCATGCCCGGCTCGCGCCGCGGCACGACAGTCACGTCGACGTCCATCCCGAGTCCTGCGCGCGCCGCGGTCTCGCTCGTCGCGCACGCAAGCCCGGCACCGCCCAGGTCCTGGATCCCGACGACGAGGCCATCGTCGAGCAGCTCGAGGCACGCCTCGATGAGACGCTTCTCCTCGTAGGGGTCGCCGACCTGCACGCTCGGGCGCAACGAGTCGTCGGCGTCGCTGCTCGTGTCGAATCCCGACGAGGCGAGCATCGAGACGCCCCCGATGCCGTCGCGACCGGTGGTTGCACCGAGCAGGACCGCGACGTTTCCCACGCCGCTCGCCCGCCCGAGGACGAGTCGACCGACTGGCATCGCACCCATGCACAGGACGTTGACGAGCGGGTTCTCGGCGTACTTCGAGTCAAAGGTGAGCTCCCCGCCGACCGTTGGGACACCGACGGAGTTGCCGTAGCTCGAGATGCCCGCGACCACGCCGTCGAACAGCCACCGTTGACGCGGCTCGTCGAGCTCACCGAAGAACAGCGGGTCCATGACGCACAGCGGCCGCGCACCCATGGTGAAGATGTCGCGCAGGATCCCCCCGACCCCCGTCGCCGCGCCCTGGTGCGGCTCGATCGCGGAGGGATGGTTGTGCGACTCGATGCGAATGGCGACCGCAATGCCGTCGCCGGCGTCCAGGACGCCGGCGTTCTCGCCGGGACCGACCAGCACTCGCTCGCCGGTGGTCGGGAGCACCGCGAGGTGCCGACGCGACGACTTGTACGAGC
>DATKGG010000043.1:0-28287 GCA_035510855.1 Acidimicrobiales bacterium | reverse complement strand
CATCGGGCCCGATCGGCAGGGGGGTGGCCCGGGGGCCTGCGTTGGCGTCGGTCATGCCCTCAGCATGCCAGCCATCCGGCACCGATCGCCCGGATCGGGGCGCCCTCGGTAGTCTCGAGCGGTGCGGGTGTCAACGAGGGGCGACTACGCCAGCCGGGCGCTGCTCTCCCTCGCCCTTCACGACGACGGGGGCCCCACGTCGGTGCGGGACATCGCCGAGCGCACCGGACTCCCCCAGCCCTATCTGGAGCAGATCCTCCTCACGCTCAAAGGGGCGGGCCTCGTCCGGTCCAAGCGAGGGGTCGGGGGCGGCTACGTCCTTGCTCGGGGCGCCGAGGCGATTACGCTGGCAGAGATCGTTTCGGCGGTCGACGGCCCGATCCAGGCAGGGGACTTCGGCCAGCCCCATGAGGGCGGGGCGTGCGATCACGAGGGCCAGTGCATCCTGCTCGCGGTCTGGGCGGAGGTATCCGCCCAGCTACAGGGCCAGTTGCGCGGGGTAACCCTTGCAGACATGGTTCGAAAGGCCAAGGGTCCGGCCCGGGTTTGACGGGAATGTTCTGTCACATCGGGACGTTAGAAGTAACTGGCGCGAGGACTCCGTGTGGGGACGGCCCCTTGGGTCTGAAGCCGGTATCAAAGGAGTGTTGCTAGATGCAGAGTTCGCGACGCGGAGCCACCAACACCGCTGACACCCTGGGCTTGCTGCTGCGAGACCTGGACCGCTACCCCATGCCCAACTACGACGAGCAGGTCGAGCTCGCCAAGCGGGTCTCGGCAGGTGACGAAGAGGCGAAGAAGCAGATGGTCGCGGCCAACTTGCGGCTGGTGCTGCACTGGGCGCGCCGCTACCAGGACCGCGGGGTCGAGATGGTCGACCTCGTCCAGGAGGGCACTTTCGGGCTGCTGCGCGCCGTCGAGAAGTTCGACTGGGAGCGCGGCTTCAAGTTCTCCACCTACGCGACGTGGTGGATCCGCCAGGCCCTGCAGCGCGCCGTCCAGCAGCATGGCCGCACGATCCGGATCCCCTTGGAGGTCGGCGAGCTGCTCCAGCGCCTCGAGGCGACGACCGCTGAGCTCACGAGCCAGCTCGGTCGACGCCCGACGGACGAGGAGATCGAGGCCGCGACGGGGATGACCCGTGCGGAGCGGGCGAACCTGACCGGGCTCGCGGGCGTCACCGCCAGCCTCGACCAGCCCGCGTCGGCCGACTCGACGACCGTCCTCGGTGAGCTTGTCGCCCCCGAGAACGACGACTGGGTCGACGACGTCGAGCAAGAGATGATGGCCGACCAGCTGCGCGGTGCCCTCGACCGCCTGGAGGACCTGCCCAAGCAGGTGCTCACGATGCGATTCGGGCTCGACGGCTCGACGCCGCTCAGTCTTCAGGCGACCGCGGATCGGCTCGGCATCGGTGTGCGCCGGGTACGTCGCGCCGAAGAAGAGGCGCTCGCCGAGCTCCGCGACGACAGCGACGTCATCGCGGTGCACGAGCCCGCCTGAGCCCCACCGACATCATCCCGACTGAGGTCGTCGGGCCTCAGTCGAGACGTCGGAAGCGTCCTCGACGCCCGTAGGCGTCGAATCCCAGACGCCGGTACAGCGATATCGCACGAGGGTTGTCGGCGCTCACGTTGAGCCACGCTTCCTCTGCCCCGGACTCGGCGATCCTTCTCAGCGCGAAGCTGACCAACTCGGTCCCGATGCCTCGGCGCCTCGCGTCGGGCACGACGCCCACCTGCTCGATCCACCTTCCCGCGACGAGGAGGAAGCCGACCGGCGTGCCCTGGGCGAGCACGACGATCGACGAGTCACTCGAGAAGTCATCGTCGCTCGTCATCTCCTTCGTCCAACGCTCGAGCGTCCAGCGCGGGAAGCCGGGTCGGGCACTGAAGGACGCCACGTAGGCGTCGAAGAAGTCCCGAGCGGACCGCGCGGACCAGATCTTGTACTCCTCGAAGCGTCCGTCGGGAGGGAGCGCCGCCGTCGCTCGGTGCATCACGATCTCTTCGAAGGCGCCGTGGAAGCCGTGACGGGAGAACAGCTGCACGGCGGGGTCGGTCAACGACTCGGAGCGAACCACGCGTTGGGGGTCGGCCACGCTCGTCGCCCACGCAAGCAGCGACGTGCCGAGCCCCCGCCCGCGGTGCCCCGGGTCCACGGCGCCCGTGAACTCCCTGGCGCCGGTCCTCGGGGAGATGTGCAGCGCACCGGCGGCCGAGAGGTCGCCGTCCGCTGACCGCGCGCAGACCCCCTCGCCCGCCAAGAAGAGCTGCCGCACCATCTCGGGCTCCATGGCCATGGGCAGGCCGCCGTCGTGCTCGAGGCACCGACGCATGAGCTCGCACAGCTCGACTTCGTCGCCGTCGAGCAGTGCTCGTAGTTCCATGCTCAGGGCGTCCGCGCCGATGCGCGCCGTGCCATGGGCCGATGCTAACGATGGCGCCGAGAACCCAACGACCCGCCCCGCGTCCGTAGGGTTGGCCCATGGAGATTCGTGAGGCGCTCCGCACGACCGGGGCAGTCCGTGCGTTCGACGGCACGCCCGTTGACCGGCGCACCATCTACGACCTGCTCGACACTGCGCGGTTCGCTCCGAGCGGGGGCAACCGACAATGCTGGCGCGTCATCGTCGTCGAGGATCCCGGGAAGCGCCGAGCGCTGCGCGACGCATACCTCCCGGGCTGGTACGAGTACCTCGCGCTGTCGCGGGCGGGCCTCGTGCCATTCGCTGTCGTCACGGACCGCGACAAGGAGGCGGCCGCCATTCGCGACGCGCCGGCCATGGCTGCGCGGTCGAATGAGGGAGGCGGCGGTTTCGCCGAGCACCTCGACGAGGTGCCCGTCCTCCTCGTGGTGCTCGCCGACCTTCGCAGCGTCGCGGCGATGGATCGCGACGACGGGGCGAAGACCTTCGTCGGTGGCGCCTCGGTCTACCCGTTCGCCTGGAGCATCCTGCTCGCCGCGAGGGACGTTGGACTCGGCGGCGTCCTGACGACGATGGTCCGTCGGCGCGACGCCGAGGTGCGGGCGATCGTTGGCTGCGAGCCCTTCTACGAGGTCGCCTGCGTGATCGCGCTCGGCCGCCCGGCCGCGCGTCCGACGAGGCTCACGCGGAGCGCGGTCGAGACCTTCGCGACGATCGACACGCTCGACGGCGCGCCGCTCGAGCACTGATCAGCCCAGGATCGCCGCGAGATCCTCGGGTAGCGCCGAGCTGACGACGATGCGCTCGCCCGTCGAGGGGTGGTCGAAGCCGAGCACCTCGGCGTGGAGGAACACCCGACCCTCCTCGAGTCCTGGCTCGCGGCGTCGCCCGTACCGGGGGTCGTTCACGATCGGCCGGCCGATGGCCGCGAGGTGCACCCGGATCTGGTGGGTCCGCCCCGTCTCGAGCCGGAGCTCGAGCAATGTCCGAGTCGGCTCGTCGAATCGTCGGACCACGTGGTACGCGGTCCTCGCAGGACGGCCACCGGCGCGCACGGCCATCTTCGTCGGGGTCCGCAGCGAGCGGGCGATCGGGGCGTCGACGATGCCGTCGTCGTCGGTGACGTCACCTTCGACCAGGCCCGCGTAGCGGCGCTCGACGGTCCGGCTCTGCAGCTGGGCGGCGAGCGACGTGAAGCCCCGCGGCGTCCGCGCGACGACGAGCACGCCCGAGGTGCCCTTGTCGAGTCGCTGGACGACGCCGGGGCGAAGCGGGCTCGAGCCCTCGAGGTCCGCGAGGCGTGCGAGCTCCGGGTACCTCGCGAGAAGGCCGGCGATCAGGGTTCCCTCGCGATGGCCGGCACCGGGGTGCACGACCAGGCCGGCCGGCTTGTCGACCACCACGAAGTCGGCGTCCTCTGCGACGACCCGCACCTCGACGTCGGGCTCGGCGACGAGGACTTCCGGTCCCACGTTCGGGAGGTCCGCGACGAGCCGCTGGCCCGCTGCGAGCGCCAGCGAGCCCTTGGAGATCGTCACGCCGTCAAGCTGCACCGCGCCCGACGCCATGAGCGCACTCGAGGCAGACCTCGTGAGGCCCGTCAGCATGGAGAGCGCACGGTCAGCGCGCACGCCATCGAGGAGCCTCGGCACCTCGACGTCGAGGACGTCGGCGGCGTCGTCGTCGCCCTCGACGTCGGGTGCGCCGGGCGCGTCCTCGCTCACGACGTTGCCTGCACGAAGAGCTGGTGCCGAGTGAGCAGCAAGACGACCAGGACGGCGACCCCCACGGTGATCGCGGCATCTGCCAGGTTGAACGTGGGCCAGTGCGGCAGCGTGAGGAAGTCGACCACCCCGCCGCTCGCGTGCCGCGCAACGCGGTCGACGTCGTTGCTCACTCCCCCACCGAGGAGCAGACCAAACACGACTGCGGGCAGGACGGGCGCGATGCGCAGGGCGCACACGGTGACGATCACGGTGAGCGCGAGGGTCACGATGAATGCGATCGTCGAGTGCCCCGAGATCAAGGAGAACGCGACGCCGCTGTTGCGACCCACCTCGACGCCGAGTGGACCGACGAGGTGGTGCGGCCCAGGCGATTGATGGCGCAGCATCCAGGCCTTTGACGTCTGGTCGATGGCGACGACGCCCGCTGCGACGGACAGCGCGATGACCGGACCGCGTGCGGTCAGCGTCGAACTCCGAGGCCGCCCTTGGCGCAGTCGATGCACAGCGACTTGTGGGGCATGGCGCGAAGGCGCTCTCGGCCGATGGGCTTGTGGCAGCTCTCGCACATCCCGAATGACCTCGAGCGCATCCTTGCGAACGCGGCGTCGATCTCCTCGAGCTCCAGGCGCAGCCGCTCTGCCTGCATGACGTCGAGCTCGTGCTCGATGTCGCCGCCGAGCCCGTCACCGGCGTCCTCGTCCCAGCCGACGCTCGTGTCGCGCTCCTCGACGAGGGCTTCTGCCTCCTTCAGGAGCTGCTCGACCTGGCTGTCGAGCTCCGCGCGGTGCGCGACTAGCTCCTCGCTCACGGCTTCGACGAACCGCTCGTCGTCGATGTATGGGTTCTTGTAGGTCCGCTCCTGCTCCCTGCGCAGCTTCGCCTCCGCCCGTTCGCGCGCCTTCTGCTCGCGGGCTTCGGCGCGAGCGGCCTCCTGGGTCGCGCGGCGCTCCGCTGCCTCGACTCGCTTCGCCTCTGCGGTCACCGCACTCTCGGCTGCCGCCTTTGCGTCGGCTGCCTTCTTGGCCGCGGCTGCTTTCTTCGCCTCTGCCGCGCGCTTGATGGCTACCTTTTTGGCAGCCGCCGCCTTCTTCGCAGCGAGCACCTTCTTCGCGGCGGTGGCCTTGGCGGCAGCGGCCTTCTTCGCGACGGTGGCCTTGGCGGCAGCGGCCTTCTTCGCGGCGGTGGCCTTGGCGGCAGCGGCCTTCTTCGCGGCGGTGGCCCTGGTGGCAGCGGCCTTCTTCGCGGCGGTGGCCCTGGTGGCAGCGGCCTTCTTCGCGGCGGCGGCCCTGGTGGCAGCGGCCTTCTTCGCTACCGCTGCCTTCTGGGCCGCGTGTGCCTTCTTCGCCGCGGCGGCCTTGTTCTGGTCCGGTGCCCTCTTCGCGGCGAGGGCCGCCTTGGTCGCGGCGGCCCTCTTCAGCACGGCGGCCCTCTTCGCCGCGCTCGCCTTCTTGGCTGCAGCCGCCTTCTTGGCCGCGCTCGAGGCCGGCTTCGTGCGCGCGGGGGCGGACCTGCGCGCGGCGGGCCGCGACGGCTTGGTCGTCCGGCGCTTTGGGCTCGGCGCACTGCGACGCGCCGCGGTCCTCGCGGACTTCTTTGCGGCCTTGGCCGAGCGGTTCGCGGACGCGCGCGAGGCAGCGCCCTTGACTTCGCGCTTCGCGGTGCCGGTCTTCGAACTCGCTCGCTGCTTCTGTGGCGTCACCTTGGTCGTTCGCTTACGAGCGGATCGATTATTTGCGGCGGTACGGGCCGGCGTCATTGCGTCCTCCTCGCGCCGCGACGGTTACCTCATCGCAGTGCGGCGCCGCACCCTAGCAGTTTGTGCGCGACGCGCTACTCGTCGCGACGCGCGTCGTCGAGGCTGAAGACCTGCGCACTTGGCTCGGTGGCCTGCCCGTTCGCCGTCGCCGTCGGCGCGCCGCTCGGAGCGCCCGTCGCGCCCGGTCCATTCGTCGAGGGAGCGGCGGTCGGTGCGAGCGCGGTGACGGGCTGGAGGTTCGTGTCGATCCACCCGAGCAGGTCGTGCAGCGAGCCGGTGAGTCGCGTGCGCTCCGTCTCGAGCTTGCGTGAGATCTGCTCGACGTCCTCGCCGAGGCGCTGACGGAGACCCTCGAGTCGCGCGACCTCGTCGGCGAGCCGCTGCTGCGCGTCGGTCGCGAGCTGGCGCGCGCGCTCCTGTGCGTCCGCGAGGATCGCGGCGGCCTCCGTTTCGGCGTCAAGGCGCGTCTGCTCGACGAAGCGCTCGGCCATCTCAAGCATCTTGGACACCGTCTCGGTGGAGCCGGGTCCTGCGGTCGCCACTGGTGGCGCGCTCGGTGCGGGCGCCGCGGCGCGGTCCGGCTCTTGGTGGCGCACTCGCTCGCTGGCCGAGGCCGCCTGCGCCGACGCCTGCCGCACTTGCTCGCGCAGCTGGTCGGCCTCGACGGCCGCTCGCTCCAAGAAGTCGTCGACCTCGTCGACGTCGTAGCCGCGGAGGCTGAGGCGGAACTCTGCGGTGCGCAGCGCGTCGAGCGCGCTCTGGGTCGTCGTCGTGTTGTCCATTGCCGGAATATACCGAACGATCCGCGAGCCACCGGCCTTATGCGCGGACAATCTTGTATTCGTGCTCGCGAGCTCAGTGCGCGAGGCGGTAGAGCAGAGGGATCACGAAGATCTGCAGCGCGAGGAGCACGATGATGAAGGACAGGTCGATGCCGATCCCGCCGGCGCGAACGGGCGGCATGAGACGCCTGACCGGGGCGATCAATGGCTCGGTGATCCGGACGAGCACCGAGTTGGCGCGATGCGCGGGTGAATCATAGGAGATCGGAAACCAGCTGAGGATCGCTCGAGCGATCGCGCAGAGCACCCAGATCTGCGCGACGATCGCCAGGACCAGGAAGATCGCACGCACGAACTGAGGCTAGGTCGCCTCGCGCTGGCTAGAACGGACTAGTTCGCGCCGTCGCGACGGTAGCCGCGCTCGTGGAGGCGCTGGCGCGTCTCCTCGGAGACCTTCACGTTGGCCGGGGACAGCAGGAACACTCGGTCGGTCACCCTGCTCATCGAGCCGTTCGCCATGTAGACGAGCCCCGAGCAGAAGTCGAGGATCCGACGGTGCAGCTCGGGCCCCGAGCTCTCGACGTTGACGATGACCGGCCGGTTCGCCTTCAGGGCATCGGCGATCTCCTTTCCCTCGTTGAATGAGGAGGGCTGGACGATCTGGACGTCGCTGTCGCTCGGCACCACACGCACCGAGCCGGGCGCCGCACCCGACCCCATGGGCCGGACCTGTGGGCGCATGGTCCCCGAGTCAAGGATCGAGATCCCCCGGCGCGGCTGCATCGGGGTGACCTTGTTCACCGGTGGCTCGTACTCGTCGTGGTCGTCGTAGCGCGAGGTCGCGACCGGGGCGGCCTCGGGTCGGCTGCGGAACGGCCGCGCGTCGCTCTGGGCTCGATCGAGGTCGTCGTACTCCTCGTCGACGAGGCCCAGGTACGCCATCGCCCGTCGGAACATGTTCTGCGCCATTTGCTGCTCCCCCGCGTCACCAAGACGCGGCCGACATGCTACGCGACGTGCGAGGAGGGCCGCCGCGGCCGGTCCCCGAACAGGGCCGTGCCCAGCCGCAGCACGGTTGCGCCGGACCTGCAGGCGGCCTCGTAATCCCCTGACATCCCCATGGAGCAGCCCGTGAGCCCGAGGTTGTCAGCGAGTCGTCGCAGGCCCGCGAACTGCCCCGCGGCGAGGCCAGGGTCCCTCGACGCCACGCACATCAGGCCCTCGACGACGAGGCCCGCGTCGCGGGCCGCGGCGACCACGACACCGGCCAGCTCGGGCCGACAGCCCGCGCGACCCGGCTCACCGGTGACGTCGACTTGGACGAAGCACGACGCCGTCGCCACCCTTGCGCCGAGCACGTGGACGTCGCGAAGCGACGTCACCGACTCGTACACCGCGACGCGCGGGACGAGCCTCGCGAGCTTGTTGCGCTGCAGCGCGCCGAGGAAGTGCCACCGCGCGGGGGCGTCGCCCAGGGCGTCGTGGCTCGCCACGAGCTCGTCGGCGTAGTTCTCCGCGAGCTCGGTGAGCCCCGCCTCGTACGCCGCGATCGCCGCGGGGGGCCCGAAGGACTTGGTCACCGCGACGATCGTGACAGCGCCGGCGTCCCGGCCGGTTGCCTCGACTCGCTCTCGAACCGCGTCGAGGTTCGCCGAGACGCGCGCGACGAGCTCGTCGCGCGCCGTGGTCACCGAAGAAAGCTCGGGATGTCGTCGTCGCCCTCGTCCGGCAGAGCGAAGGAGAACTCCTCGGACTCCTGGGCGTCGCCGAACAGGTCGATGGGCTCGGGCACGGGCGTGCCCGATGCCGAGATGCGCTGTGGCCGCGCCCCGGACTCCCAGCGCTCGAAGCCCGCCGCGATCACCGTCACGCGGACCGCGTCGCCCATGGAGTCGTCGACGACGCTGCCGAAGATGATGTTCGCGTCCTGGTGCGCCACGGAGTGGACGATCTCGGCGGCCTCGTTCACCTCGAAGAGCGTGAGCGCGGGACCGCCCACGATGTTGATGAGAATGCCCCTCGCGCCTTCGATCGAGGCCTCCAGCAGCGGCGAGGTGATGGCGGCGCGTGCTGCGTTGACCGCGCGCCCCTCCCCCGTCGAGGTGCCGATGCCCATGATCGCCGAGCCCGCGTTGTTCATGATCATCCGCACGTCGGCGAAGTCAGTGTTAATGAGGCCGGGCACCGTGATCAGGTCGGTGATCCCGCGCACGCCCTGGAGCAGGACCTCGTCGGCCATGCGGAACGCGTCGAGCATCGAGGTCTGCGCCGTCGAGACGGACAGCAGGCGGTCGTTCGGGATCACGATCAGGGTGTCGACCTTGTCCTTCAGGCTCTGGATCCCCTTGTCGGCCTGCGTGGCCCGGCGCTTGCCCTCGAAGCTGAACGGTCGTGTGACTACGCCGATCGTGAGCGCGCCCAGGGCCTTGGCGATCTCGGCGACGACCGGGGCGCCGCCCGTGCCCGTCCCGCCGCCTTCGCCGGCGGTGATGAAGACCATGTCGGAGCCCTTGAGGGCCTCTTCGATATCGCCGCGGTGCTCCTCGGCGGCCTGCTGGCCGACCTCGGGGTCCGAGCCAGCCCCCAGCCCCCGGGTGAGCGTGCGGCCGATGTCGAGCTTCAGGTCCGCGTCGCTCATGAGCAGGGCCTGGGCGTCGGTGTTGGCCGAGATGAACTCGACGTTGCGCAGCTGGGACTCGATCATGCGGTTGACGGCGTTCACGCCGCCTCCGCCGATCCCGAACACCTTGATGACGGCGAGGTAGTTCCCCTGACCTCCAATGGTCATCGCTATGTCCTTCCCTCCTGCACCCCCTCGCACGAAGGAGGGGGTCGGCCACGAGGCCCGTGTGGCTCAGGCTACGGGGGCGACCGGCAATGGGCAAGGATCCCGCGGCGCGCCGGTCAGGGACCCGTAACGGTCATTGCCTGCGGCACGCTCACGTCGACGACGTCGCCCGCGTGCAGTGTCGTCCTCGCGATGACCGCCGCGACGTCCTCGTACTTCGCACCGAGGTTGTTCGCTGGCCCGAGGAGGAAGGTGATGGGTGTGCCGAGGTGCAGCGAGACCCATCCGACGGGGCTCACCTGGATGACGGACACCTGCCAGGCGAACGCCGGGGGCAGCGTCGCCGCGACGAGCAGTCCTGGCTCTGCGGCTCCCGACACCTGGTCGTGCGGGACGGGTCCGCCGCTGGTCGGCGCCTTGTACTCGATCCTCGACAGGGACTCGTTGGGTCGCTCGGGCCCGAGCCGCCGCCCCGTGACGTCGACGAGGATGAGCGCGCCGTGCGAGCCCGCGACGACGGCAACCGGTCGTCGCTCGACGACGTGGATCGACACGGTGTGCGGCCAGCTCGTCGTCGCCCGGGCAGTCGCGATCCAGGGGAACGCCGACTCGACGCGCAGCTCAATGGACGCCGGGTCGATCGAGACCATCGGCGGTGCCGACGCCAGCCCCGCGGCGCGCTCGATCTGGCCAGCTGTCTCGTGGTGCTCGCCCGACACGAGCACTGAGGTGGCCGAGAACAGCCTCGAGTGCAGCGCCGCGTACGTGGCGCCGGACAGGACGAGCAAGAGGCCCAGCACGCCGCCCACGATCACGAGCGCGCTGCGCCGACGCGGTGCGCGCGGCTCGAGTGGCTCACTCGGCTCGTATTGCTCAGCACGTTGCGGGCCGCGCGGCGGTGGCAATGCCTCGCGCTTCTCGTGCACACCGTGGGTCGGCATCACCGCACCCCCGGGTAGCCGACGAGGACGACCTCGGTGGACAAGGTGACCCCCGTGTGCGTCTTCACGAGCGCCGCGACCTCGGCGATGAGGTCAGCCACGTCGTCAGCTCGCCCGCCGGAATCGGCCCGGATGAAGTTCGCGTGCTTCTCCGAGACCGTCGCGGTGCCGTGGCGCAGGCCCTTGGCACCTGCGAGCTCGACGAGGCGCCCGGCGTAATCGTCCGGCGGGTTCGTGAAGACCGAGCCGGCGTTCGAGCCGCCCGGCTGGTGTTCGCGTCGCCAGCGAACGATGTCGGCGATCGTGCGCTTGGCAGCGACGGCGTCGCCTCGCCGCAGCTCGAACCTGGCGGCGGTTACGACCTCACCCGAGCCGACGTTCGAGTGCCGATAGGCGAGCGCGAGCGCCGAGGCTGCGCGCCACGAGGTCGTCGCCTCACCAAAGCTGAAGACCTCGGCCTCGCGCAATGACGACGCCGTGTCGTCGCCGTGGCCGCCCGCATTCATCCGCACCGCGCCGCCAACCGAGCCGGGCACGCCAACAGCCCACTCGAGCCCCGTCAGGCCCTGCTCGGCGAGGCGCCGTGCGAGCACCGGCAGCGCGACGGCGCCGCCCGCGCGCACGATGACGGTGCCGTCGTCGCCGTCGTCGCCGTCGTCCACCTCGATCGACTCGAAGGCACCTGCGAGCGTGATCGCGATGCCGTGGAAGCCGGCGTCGGCGACCAGCACGTTGGAGCCCCTGCCCAGCACGAGGACGTCGAGGGCTGTGTCCTTGTTGGCAGCGGCGACCGCCATCAGGTCCGCCATCGATCGCGCCTCGACGAAGATCGCCGCGGTGCCCCCGACGCGATAGGTCGTGCGTGCGCCGAGCGGCGCGTCGCGCAGAGCAAGGGCGCCGAGCGCGTCGGCCACCCGCGCGACCCCAGTCGTCGTGCTCACCGGCCCGCGTCGCGAAGCTCGTCTGCGAGCGAGGTGAGATCGCCCGCACCCATGGTGAGCAGCAGGTCGCCCGGCCCGACGAGGCCCGAGACCGCCTCGGCGACCACGGCACGCTCCTTCACGTAGCGCACCGGCGGCGCGTTGTTGCTGCTGGCGACGGCATCGGCCACGAGACGTCCCGTCACCCCCGGGATGGGAGCCTCACCGGCGGCATAGACGTCCGTGACGACCACGAGATCTGCGCCGTTGAAGGCGTCGGCGAAGGAAGCTGCGAGCGCCTCTGTCCGCGTGTAGCGGTGCGGCTGGAACACCGCCACGATGCGGCCCCAGCCTCCTGCACGCGCGGTCGCGATCGCAGCTTCGACCTCGCTCGGAAGGTGCGCGTAGTCGTCGACGACGCTCGCGCCGTTGAACTCGCCGCGGAACTCGAACCGGCGCGGCACGCCCGCGAATCGCCCGAGGGACTCGACGACGTCGTCGTCGCTGACGCCGCGCAGGATCGCGACGGCCGCGGCGACCGACGCGTTCGACACGTTGTGGCGACCCGGAGCCCCGACGCACACGTCGAGCGTCCCTCCGGAGTGGCGCAGCCGGAAGGTCGCCGCGGCGCGCCCGAGCGACACGTCGGATACGACGAAGTCGTCGTCGTGGCTCGAGCCGACACGGTGCGCGCCCAGCTCACGGCCCAGCTCGCTCGCGATCGGGTCGTCGGCGTTGACGAGACGGACCGAGGAGCGCTCCATGAGCTCTCGGAACGCGAGGCGCAATGCGTCGATGCTCCCGTAGTAATCGAGGTGGTCTGCTTCGACGTTGGTCACGGCGACGAGCGCCGGACGGAGGTAGGCAAAGCTCCCGTAGCTCTCGTCTGCCTCCATCACGAGCTCGGGCCCGTCATCGAGCCGCGCGTTGGCGCCGAGTCCAGCGACGTCCGCGCCCACCAGCCACGACGGGGAGCGGCCCGCACCGGACAGCACGAGCGCGAGCATGGACGAGGTCGTGGTCTTGCCGTGCGTGCCGGCGATCGCGATGGTCTCTCGCAACGTGCTCAGCGCGCCCAGCACCTCGGCACGCGTCGCGACGCGGATGCCCCGCGACGCCGCGACGTCTAGCTCGACGTTGTCGGCCCGCACGGCCGGCGAGTGCGTGACGAGCTCGACATCGCCCACGTTGGCCGCCTCGTGGCCGATGGCGACGACGACGCCTGCCCCCCCGAGCGAGGCGCTCACCTGGGACGGGACGAGATCAGACCCGCTCACCGTGTGGCCGAGCCCGACCAGCACGCGCGCCAGCCCGCTCATCCCTGCGCCGCCGACGCCCACGATGTGGATCCGCTTGGCTGTGCTGAGCTCGATCGGCTCAGCTGGCATGGTCCATCACCACCGCAGCGATCCTCTGGGCAGCGTCGGGACGACCGAGCGACCGGGCCGCCTGTGACATCTCTTCGAGGCGACCGGCGTCCGCGAGCAGGCCGGTGAGCACGTCGTCGAGGAGCTCGCCGGACAACGCAGCGTCGTCCAGCACCACGGCGGCGCCGGCAGCGGCGAGCACCGCCGCGTTGCCCGCCTGGTGGTCGCGCGGTGCGCCTGGCAACGCGACAAGCACCGCGGGCACGCCGGCCACGCAGAGCTCGGCGACGGTCGTCGCGCCCGCGCGGCAGACCACGACATCGCACGCGCGCCAGAGGTCCTCCATCGCGAGCTCGAACTCGACGAGGCGCCACGACTGGTCGTCGATGCCCGCGGCGGCCTTGCGCTCTCGCACCTCGGCGGCGTCGCGACGGCCGGTCACGTGGTACAGCGTCGCAGGCCCCTCGGACCCCCAGCGAAGGGCCAGCTCGGAGGCAGCGCGATTGACCGACGCGGCCCCGAGCGAGCCCGACGTGATCGCGACGACCGGCCTGATCGGGTCGAGCCCGAGCCTTGTCTTCGCCGCGGCGCGCTCGGCGCGGGACCTCGTGATCGCGACGATCTCGGCCCGCAGCGGCGCGCCGGTGACGGTCACGCGGCGGTCCACGTCCGTCCCGTGCGCCGCGGCGATGGCCACGGCGAAGGGTCGCAGGACGCGGTGCACGAGGCCCGGTGACGCGTCGAGGTCGACGAGCACGAGCGGACGGCCCGTGACGACCGCGCCCGCGGCTGCGGCGAACGCCGCGTAGCCGCCGACCGACACGACTGCTCGTGGACGCCGTCCCGCGACGAGGGCGATGCCGTGAACGAGCGCCGACGCGAGGCCCGCCGCGGCCGCAAGGTTCTCCAGCGTCGTGCGCACCGTGTGCGAGCGGCGAATGCCGCGGCCCGCGAGCAGGACGAGCTCGATGCCCGTGCCTACGAGCAGGTCCTCGTCCTGTCCGCGTCGCGAGCCGACGATCACCAGGTCGTCGACGTCGACGCCGGCGTCGACCAATGCTGCCGCGATCGCCTTCAAGGGGAGCACGTGGCCACCGGTGCCGCCACCAGTGAGCACCACCGGCCGGCTCACCGCTGGTAGCCGGCGCCTCGCGCGACCCTCTGGGGGTGGGGCCAGTCTCGCCGTGCGCCCTCGCGTCGGTGCGGGGCCACGCTCGGGCGCCGAGGTTTGACCACCCGAAGCGCGGGGAGCTCCGCGCTGCGCCGGGCGATGCCGACGAGCATGCCGACGGCTGCCATGTCGATCACGAGCGAGGTCCCGCCGAAGGAGATGAACGGGAGCGGGATCCCCGTGATCGGGAGCACGCCGACCACTGCGCCGATGTTGACCATCGTCTCGGTCGCGAGCCACGTGGAAATGCCGACGGCGGCGAGCTGGCTGAAGCGGTCCGGCGCGCGCGCGGCGACCCTGAAGCCCAGCATGATCAGCGTGACGAGGAGCGCGAGGACGAGCAGCGCCCCGACGAGCCCGAGCTCCTCGCCGATGATCGAGAAGATGAAGTCGGTGTGCGGGTTGGGCAGCAGCCCCCACTTCTCACGCGAGTTGCCCAGGCCAAGTCCCCACCAGTGGCCCGCCCCGAGCCCGATCTTGGACTCGAGTCCCTGATAGCCGGCCCCCGAAGGGTCCGCCTGCGGGTTGAGGAAGCTGAGGAGCCTCGCGCGGCGGTACGGCAGCGCGATCGCAGCACCCACCGCCGCGAGCGCGAGCAGCAGGAGCGTGCAGAGCAGCGCGCGCCCCGGTGCGCCCGCGACGGTCGCGACCGACAGCGCGATGGCGACGAGCACGACCGCGGTGCCCATGTCAGGCTGGAGCAGCACCAGGCCAGCGCACACGATCGTCACGATCGCGACGGGCCGCAGTACCCGACCCCACTCAGTCTCAACGCGCTCCTTCCTCGTGATGACGTGGGCGACGTACAGACACAGCGCGAACTTGGCGAGCTCTGACGGCTGGATCCGCAGCAGGCCGAACCCGACCCATCTCGACGCGCCGAACGAGCTCGTCGCGAAGCCGGGCACGAGCACGACCACAAGCAGCACGCTGGACGCAACGATGCCAAGCGTCGCGACCTTGCGGAGGCGCGTGGTCGTGAGGCCCGAAGCGACCAAGAATACGGCGACACCCACGACCAGCCAGAGGCACTCGCGGAAGACGATGGCCCAGGTCGACCCGTAGTAGACGATCGAGACGACCGAGCTCGCCGACCCGACCATGACGAGCCCCATCACGCACAGCGCCGCGAGCACCATCGTGAGCCACAGCGCGAGCGAGGCGGACGCCCGGGGCGCGCCTTCGAGCTGGGCGTCACGTCGCACCGGGCGCTTCGCGACGCTGACGGCCCGCTCGCGGGCGGCGGTGACGGTGGCGGTGGCGGTGGCGTCGGCGGTGCGCACCTAGAGCCCCTTCGCGATCTTGACGAAGTCGCCGTAGAAGATCCCGATCCCGAGCGCCGCGAACAGGCCCGCGAGTATCCAGAACCGGATGAGCACGGTCGTCTCGGGCCAGCCCAGCATCTCGAAGTGGTGGTGGATCGGCGCCAAGCGGAGCACCCGACGGTGAAAGACCCGGAAGCTCACGACCTGGGCGATTACCGACAGGGTCTCGATGACGAAGAGCCCGCCGATCACGACCAGAAGCAGATCGAGGTTGAGGAGCAGGCACACCCCCGCGAGCCCCGCCCCGATCGACAGCGAGCCGGTGTCGCCCATGATGATCTTTGCCGGCGCGGCGTTCCACCACAGGAAGCCGAGGCACCCCCCCACCATCCCGACCGAGACCAAGGCAAGGTCGAGGGCCGGGAACGGGCTGTGCCCGGGGACGATGTAGTAGTTGTGCATGGGCGACGAGAACTGTCGGAACTCCCAGTACCCGATCACCGCGAGGACCGAGAAGCAGAACGTGGACGAGCCGGCCGCGAGCCCGTCCAGCCCGTCGGTGAGGTTGACCGCGTTCGACGAGGCGACCACGACGAACGTCGCGAAGATGACCCACATCGCGGGGGCCATGTGCCACCCCGGGAAGTTGTAGCGCGTGAAGGACAGCGTCGTCGTCGCGCCCGCCCATTTCCACGCCGCGAGCGCGAAGCCGAGGGCGATGAGCACCTGCAGCGAGAACTTCATCCGCTTGTTCAGTCCGAGGTTCCTGCTGTTGCGCACCCCCACCAGGTCGTCGGCAAACCCAAGCAGCCCGCAGGCCACGACGAGGGCCAGGACGAGCTCGCCGCTTCGCGTGAACGTGTGGTAGCCGCCCAGGTGGCCGATGAGGTAGCCGAAGATCGCTGCGGCGACGATGAGAACGCCGCCCATCGTCGGCGTGCCCGCCTTCACCACGTGGCTCGCCGGACCGTCCTCGCGGATCTGCTGGCCGATCTCTCGGCGCCGCAACGACCGGATGAGCGCAGGGGTGAACATGATCGCGACGAACAGCGCGGCGCCCCCAGCCTCCATGATGCTCAGCACGAGCGTCGCCGTGTCTCAAGGGCCGCGCGCGCGACGACGCGGTCGTCGAACGCGACGAGCGTGCCTGCGACGTCCTGTGCCGTTTCGTGTCCCTTGCCCGCGATGAGGAGCACGTCGTCGTCGCGTGCGCGCGCGATCGTCGATGCGATCGCGGACCCGCGGTCCGGCTCGCGCCGGATCGTCGCGGGGCCGTCGGCGCCCGCCATCACCTCGTCGATGATCACCTCGGGGTCCTCGCTGCGCGGGTTGTCGGAGGTGACCACCACCTCGTCGGCGAGCCGGGTCGCGATCGAGCCCATGAGCGGGCGCTTGGCTCGGTCCTTGTCGCCGCCGCAGCCGAAGACGACGACGAGGCGACGCGAGTCGGCGAGCGAGCGGAGGTCGCCGATCACGCGCTCGAGGGCGACCGGCGTGTGCGCGTAGTCGACGAGGACGCTCGGACCGCTCGTCGCGACGACCTCCAGGCGTCCCGGCACCGGCGCGATGCCCGCGATCGCGCGCACCGATCGGTCGTCGTCGACGCCGAGCTCGTGGGCCGCCGCGACCGCGAGCATCGCGTTCGTCACGTTGACCGTGCCGGTGAGCTGCGTCGTGACTCGACGGGAGCGCCACGTGAACGACGTGGCGCCGATCGACGCGTCGACGTCGGTCGCCTCGGTCGTCGCGACCTCGATCGTGCTCAATGCCCGCCGCGCCGCGAGCTGGCGGCCCCACTCGTCGTCGACGCAGATGACCGCGCTGGCAGAGCGCGGCAGCTCGAAGAGCGCAGCCTTCGCATCGAAGTAGCGCTCCATGGTCCCGTGGTAGTCGAGGTGTTCGTGGGACAGGTTCGTGAACACCGAGACGTCGAAGTACAACCCGTCGACCCGCCCCTGATCGAGCGCGTGGCTCGAGACCTCCATTGCGACGGCACCGCGCGAGCCCGAGGCCGCGGCTCGGTCGGCGATGACTCGCAGCTCGCGGTGCAGCTCCGGGGCGCTCGGCGTGGTCCGCTCCCCCGTCAGGGTGCCGATCGTGCTTGATGCGAAGCCGGCCGTGGACAGGATGCCGTGCAGCAGCCAGGTGACAGTCGTCTTGCCGTTCGTGCCGGTGACGCCGGCGAGGGTCAGCTCTCCCGCGGGATTACCCACGACCGCGCTCGACAGCGAGGCGAGCACCCCGCGCAGCGATGAGCGCTCGACGAGCACCGAGACAGGGGCGTCGACCGGCGTCGACGCGACGACGCAGATCGCCCCTCGGGCGAGGGCGTCGCTCACGAAGGCCTCGCCCGTCGTCGTGGTCCCTGGCACGCAGACGAAGACCGAGCCGCGTGAGCAGCGCCGAGAGTCGAGCTCGACGGTCGAGACGGTGAGCTCGTCGGCCTCGTCGGCGAGCTCGGAGTCGATGCCGACGTCGCGCAGCAACGCCCCGAGCGACGTCACGTCACGTCCTGGAACAGCGACACCGACCCGCCGTTTCCACTCGGTACGATCATCCCTGGCATGGCTGGCACGCCATAGCGGTGCAAGGCGTAGTCCATGACCCGCGCGAACACGGGCGCGGCGACGTCACCGCCAAAGAAGTCCGGGGTGGGCCGCTCGATGACCACGATCATCGACAGCACCGGGTGCTGTGCGGGCGCGAAGCCGACGAACGTCGCGTTGTAGTCACCCGGGATGTACTTGGCTCGTCCGGGATACGGGATCGAGGCGGTGCCGGTCTTGCCCGCGATCGTGTAGCCGGGGATCGCGGCCTTGATGCCCGTCCCGCCCTCGACGACGCGGATCAGCATCTGGGTGAGCTCTCCTGCAATCGACGTCGGTAGCACGCGCCGCGCCGCGCTCGCGGGCGCCTTGGTCATCGTCCCATCGGCGCCGATCGTGGCACGGACGAGCGATGGCGTGACGAAGACGCCGCCGTTGGCGATCGTGTTGTACGCGTCGAGCACTTGCAGCGGCGTCACCGCGTCGACCTGGCCGATCGGCAGTGCGGCGATGTCGGTCGGCGAGAAGGTCTGCGCGCTGGCCATCAGCCCCTGTGACTCGCCAGGGAAGGTGAGGCCCGTGGGCTGTCCGAAGCCGAGGCGCGAGACGCCCGCAAGCAGCCTGGACTCCCCTAGGTCGCGCGCGATCTCGTAGGTGCCGATGTTGGAGGAGTACTCGAGCACCTGGGTCGCCGTGAGATCCTCCAGCCCGTGCTGCTCAGCGTCGTGGAACACGTGCCCATCGATGACGACCTGGTCCGGCACGGACAGGTGCGTCGTCGGGGTGATCACGTGATCAAGCAGCGCGGCGGAGAACGGCACGATCTTGAACACGCTGCCTGGCTCGTAGGTCTGGGTGACCCCCAGGTTGTTCATCGCGTCCTGGACGCCCGAGACCCCCGTCGATGCAGGCCAGGACTGTGGAGCGGGGAGCGTCGGGTCGTGCTCGTCCGTGTTGACGAGGCTGGCCATCGAGAGAATCTGGCCAGTAGCAGTGTCGAGCACGATCGCGGTGCCGGTCAGCCCGTTGGACGTGACCAGCTCCTGGCCGAGGGCCTGCTCGGTCACGTACTGCAGCGGCGCGTCCAGCGTGAGCTCGAGGCTCTTGCCGGCAATTGGACGACGCAGGACGACGACGCGTCCCGACGGGAGGCTGACTCCGTAGGGGGTCTCGAGGACGCGCTCGCTGCCGCCCTGGCCGGCGAGCAGCTGTTGGTACTCGTACTCGAGGCCTGCGGACCCTAGGCCGGCATTGTCGACTCCGCCGAGGATCGTCGAAGCGAGCGAGCCGTCGGGATTCGAGCGCACCGACGAGGCGATGAGCGAGATCCCGGGCAGCTGGACCTTGGTCAACGTCGACGTGCTCGCTGCGGTCACGGTCGATGACAGCACCACGTAGCCGTTGCGCTCTTCGAGCTTCGGGGCGAGCCTCGTTGCGGGGATGCCCAGCAGCGGTGCGAGCGCCGCGGCCTCCGCGGCGGGGTCCGTGATCAAAAAGTCGTCGGCCACCGCCATGCTCGTCGGGATCGACATCGCGAGGATCTGTGCGTCGCGGTCGTAGATCGAGCCTCGCAGCGCCGGGACGGTCACGTTCTGCAGCAGTTGGTCCGACGAGAGCTTGGCGAAGTGCGCGGCGCGGACGACCTGGAGGTTCACGAGCTGGAGGACGAGGACGGTGACGCCGACGAGCACGACCGCGCGGATCAGCCGAAGACGCCGTCGGCTGAGATCACCGGCGCGGGCTGCGACGACGGCGCGCGCCGACGCGGGACGCCGTGGGAGGTCTCGGGTCATCGATCCTGCGTGGACGAACAGCAGCGGGCTGACGAGAGCGTGGGTGCCGGGAGCCGAGCGCCTAGCGGTACATAGTCAATGGTGAGGATCTCGCGTGGCCCTGCGCGCAGGCCCTCGACCCGCGCGAGTGCCTGTGGCGACGTCTCGACGGCAACCGATGCGAGCGCGGCGGCGTAGGCGGACTGCAACTGGGTCAGCTGCGAGTCGACTTGCTCGAGCCGGAGCTGACCCGAAGCCAGCTGCATGTTGCCCCCCACGACCGCGAGGAGGCTCGCGATCACGACCCCGATCGCCACGGCGACTGGGGTCGGGCGTCGCCTGAGTCTTGACGCACTCGGTGCCACGACCGAGGGGCGTGGCTCGAGTGTCGGGGCGCGTCGGGGCGTGCTGCGCGAATCGCGCTGCGCGACGCGCGGCGGGGCGGTCCGGGCGGCGGCGGTGGCTCGCGGCGTCACGACTCGCCCTCGGCGATTCGCTCGGCCGCACGGAGCCTCGAGCTTCGCGCGCGGGGGTTCCTCGCGACTTCGTCCTTGCTCGCCTTGTGCGCGCCGCGCGAGACCAAGCGGAACGTCGGTGTCGCCCCGCAGACGCACGGCAGCTGCGGCGGGCAGACACACCCGCCGGTCGCGGCATCGCGCATCGTTGCCTTGACCAGGGTGTCCTCGCCGGAGTGGTACGAGATCACGACCAATCGACCTCCGACGCACAGCAGTTCGCGAGCCGCCGCAAGACCGGCGGCGAGTTCTTCGAGCTCGTCGTTGACGGCGATCCGCAGCGCCTGGAAGGTGCGCGACGCGACGTGACCGTGCCGGCGCGCCGCGGCGGGCACGGCACGCTCCACGGCGGTGGCAAGCTCCGCGGTGCTCGTCGGCATGGCGTCGAGAATCGACCGCGCGATGGAGCGAGCGAACCGCCGCTCGCCGTTCGCAGCGAGCAACGACGTGAGCGTTGCCACGTCGACGTGCGCGAGGTACTCGGCCGCGGTCGGGCCGTCGTCGGTGCCCATCCGCATGTCGAGGGGTCCCTCGTTGCGGTATGAGAAGCCCCTCGACGTCGTGTCGATCTGGTGGGACGACACGCCAAGGTCGAGCAGGACACCCACGACCTCGAGCGTCGCGTCGATCGCCCCCGTGTCCTGCGACGCCGTCAGCACGTCTGGCATCGACGCGAACCTGGCGTGCCGCACGACCGCGCGACCGCCGAACCGCTCCAGGGCGACGCTCGCCGCTGCCGTCGCGGCCTCGTCGCGGTCGAGTCCGAGCACGACGAGGTCGTCGCGGCGCGAGAGGAGCGCCGCGGCGTGGCCGCCACCTCCGAGTGTGCCGTCGATCACGACGCCCGTGGGGACGTGCGCGAGCAGCTCGGTCACCTCCTCGAGGAGGACGGGAGCGTGTGAGTACACCTGGGCCATCCGCAGCCTCCCGACCGGAGTGGTGCAACCGGGGTAGGGGCCCCGGCGACCGACGGGGAAGAGGGCGGAGGAGGAATCTTCCACCGGCCCGGTCGGGAGGCTGCGCATGGTCCTGGCGTGCCGTAGCGGCAACGCGGTTGCTCGTGCTCCTCTCTGTCTCACGCGGTCTCTCCGAGGAAGATCGCTTGTGCGGGAGCGACCCGCACCCGCCACTCCTCGGGATTCCACAGCTCGATGTGATCGATCGCACCTGTCACGAGGACGTCGCTGCCGAGGCCCGCGAACTCACGGAGGTGGGCGGGGATGCCCATCCGACCCTGGCGGTCGATCTCGACGTCGACAGAGCCCGCGGCCCAGACGCGTGCGAAGTTCCTGGCCGCGGCCGTCCCCTCTCGGGACGACGCGAGCATCTCTGAGGCCTGACGGTCGAACTCCCCCGGGGTCCACAGCGACAGGCACCGTTCGTAGTTCTGGGTCAGGCAGCCGCCACGGTCAAAGCTCGTCCGAAAGCGAGCAGGCAGGATCACCCGCCCCTTCGCATCGAGACTGTGGTCGAACCGCCCAACGAACCCCGACACGTGCATCCTTCCGACTCGGTTCGAGGGCCCCTCCCCTTCGAACCACTTCGCGCCACAGTATGCCCTTCCCCACCACCTGTCAACACTCTTTGTGCCTTGGAGACATACCTCGACACGTCGCGGCACGGGGTGATGCGAGCGAACTGCCGGCGACCCGCCCACGGGGAGGTCGCTGACTCAGAAAAAGGGCTGTTCGTCGACCACGATCGAGGTGCCCGACGTCGAGACGACCTCGACGAAGGTCGTGAGCACGTCGTCGATCGCGAGTCTGGGGGCCACCCAGTGGATCGACGCCGCCCCGCGCAGCCCGGGCACCTTGGGAGCGGCCGGCGCCAGATACTGGTGGAGGTCTTCAGGGTCCTCGACCGCAAGCACACTCGAGACGAGGGTCCCCTCGCGGACTCGCCACTGGGAGATCCCGAGGACCTTTCGCCCACGCACAGTGAGCTCGCCGGGGCCGAGGCCCGCGAAGCAGGCGATCGCACCTTGCTGAGCGTCGAGCACTGCCCCTCGGTGCATCTTCGCGTCGACGCCGTGGGCAGCGAGTGCCGCCCGCCACCAGTCCCCCACCAGGTACGCCGAAGACCGGACGTCGTAGTCTCGCCTGCCAGGTGCCGCACGCAGCCACAACTCGACCCACCGATCGGCCTGGCGCAGCAGGACGGCGCCACCACCGCCGTGGCGTCGGCGGATGCCGATGCCATCTCGACGGAGCGCGACGTCGTGCAGGTCTCGGGTCGGCTGGCGCGCACCGAGCACGACCACAGGGTCGTCTCGGCGGAGCACCCCGAGCGTGGAGTGCTCCAGCATCCTGAGGGGCTCGACGTCGAAGAGCGACGTCGGCCGTGCGGTCACGAGGCGAGCGGCAGGAAGGGCGCCCAGAGCGGATCAGGGTCCTCGATCGGGCGCCAGCGCCACCACAGTCCCTGCGGGGCGCTCGGCTCGTGGCGCAGTCGCCACCCGAGCTCTTCGAGCAGTCGGTCGCCCTTCTCGACGTTGTGCCGGCGGCACGCGGCGACGACGTTGCTCCAGTCATGGACGCCACCGCGGCTTCGCGGCACGATGTGGTCCACGGTGTCGGCGTGCTCCCCGCAGTAGGCACAGCGCTGCCGGTCCCGCGCGAGCACTGCTCGGCGCGTCACGGGCGGGATGCGCGCGTGCGGCGGCAGTCGCACGAGCGTGGTCAGGCGCACGATCGAGGGCACCGTCACCGTCAACCGCGGCGACCGGATGATGCGGGGCTCGTCATGGGTCGCGACCGCCTCGGCGCGCCCGACGAGGAGCAGGACGACGGCGCGACGATCCGAGACAAGCTGCAGCGGCTCGTAGGTCGCGTTGAGTAGGAGCACGCGCCCCATCTCCCGAACCTTACCGTTGACGCCGGCGCGCCTGGCGCGACCAGTGGATCGCCGTCACGAGGTCGTCCAGCTCTGGCGCGGCGTCCTTGTCGCCGAACGCCGTCTCCATGCGGAAGCGCCAGTACCGCGAATCGGGGAGCGGGAGGAACGGTGGCCGGCGCCACCAGCCCCGCGGCGCGAATCGGATCGCGCTCGTTGCACCCGCCCACCACGCGGTCGGGCGACGAACCAGCGACGTGAGCGCGTGCACCGACGTCGGGGCTACACGTCCCTTCTCATGGTCGTCGAGGACGTGTCGGACGTTCACTGGGGGATCCAGGACGCGCCGAGGTGGCGCATCGCGATCGCGCCCGCGCCAACGAGAGGGGCGCGATCGCCAAGCCGGACCGGGATGACGCGGCAGGCGCGCGAGAAGTCGAGCCGGGCGCGCGCGGATAGCTCCGCCTCTGCCGCCTCGAAGAACGCCTCGCCAAAGCCGAGCGCGACGGAGCCTCCGACCACCGCGAGGTCAAGGTCGAGGAGACTCGCAACCGAGGCGATCGCTCGTCCGACAAGCGTGCCACTTCGCACTCTCATGTCGACCGGCGCGAGTGCGGCGGGCGCGCCGGTCACTGCTTCGATCGCGGAACCCGAAGCCTCGGCCTCGAGGCATCCGTGCGAGCCGCACGAGCACGCGCGACCGTCCGGCTCAACGATGACGTGGCCGACGTGGCCGGCGTTGCCCAAGCGACCCCCGAGCAGACGACCGTCGAGCACGAGCCCGCCTCCCACACCCGTCGAGACGACCATGGCGAGGAAGTTCCTCGAACCGCGTGCCGCGCCGAGCCAGCCCTCCGCGAGCGCGAGCGCCTTCGCGTCGTTGTCGACGACGACGTCGAGTCCGAGCTCGTCGCCGAGCATCTGGGCAAGCGGGAATCGTCGCCACGCCGGGATGTTGAGCGGCGACACCGTCTCGGCGTCCATCGGACCGCCGCAACCGACCCCGCAAATGCGCGGGGTCACGTCAAGCGTCGACTGCACGCGCCGCACGAGCACGACGACGTCGCCCATCAGCTCCTTGGCGTCGCGATCCCTTGGCGTCGCGATCGAAGCCCTGCCCGACAGCGTCCCGTCAGGGTCAACGAGCGCAGCAGCGATCTTGGTGCCGCCGACGTCGAGTGCGAGGACGCTGCCGGTCGGATCCGGCACCGGCGTCAGTCGTCGTCGCGACGGAAGCGGTTCTTGAACCAGTCGCGGGCCTCATGGACGTTGCGCTCGATGCCCGCGGCCCCGGACGGCTGGGCGCCCTGGAACCCTCGGGTGATGTCGTGCCAGCTCGCGCGCCCCATGCGGCGGAGGCTCTGCTGGATCACCACGGCCGAGACGAACATGATCGCCACCCCGAGGAGGCCGAGGAAGAGCGACGTGGCGTAGAGCCACACGAGGAGGAAGAGCCCGATGAGGAACGTGCAGGCGGCCCACTTGGCATGCCGACCGGCGTGACGGTAGAGGGACTCGTTGCGAACCTTGTCCGCGAACTCGGGGTCCTCACGGTTGAGGGAATCCTCGAGCTCGGCAAGAATCCGTTGCTCGTGGTCCGACAGGGGCACGGCTTCCTCCCTTCCCGCCTCGGACCCTTGGTCCCTGTCTCATGGTAGTTCCGGAGATTGTCGCCATTCACGTCGGTCAGCCCTTTGGACCGGCCAATCTGGTGGATCAGTTGGGCGCGAACCCCAGCAGCTGGGTGGTCGAGGCGACAAACACCACGTTGTCGCCGACCGCAGGGGTCGCGAACTGGTTCTGCTCGGCCCCGAAGCCGAACTGCAGCCTGACCGCACCCGCGGCCGGGTTGATCCCGTAGAGCGTCGAGCCGCCGCCCGACGCCGCGATGGCCCACACGGTCCCCGCCGCGAACACGGGCCGGACACCGCAGACTGGGTCCACACCTCTGCGCCCTAGGGCGACTTCGTGAGCACGTGGACGGCGTCGAGTCCGCTTCTCGACTGCACCGAGGCTGCGACGGCAGCCGTGACGCCGAAGACGGTGACCGCGGTGAGGACAATCGAGATCGACGCTCGCTGGGCGCTGCGCATGTGGCCTCCTCGACCTTGCCGACTGGTCTCGATGCTACGGCCGGGGCTCGCGAGCCGGCCCCGCATCGTCGCGTCGTCATGCCACGGCGGCGTCATCGCCTTGGACAACCGCAGCGAACCGTTGCTGCAGCGATTCAGTCGTGCTTCGGTGACGAACCCCGCCGGCGCGCGAACCGGATGACGACGCCACCGAGCAGTGCCGACACGACGATGACGAGGACGAGCGGTGCCTTGGCCGTGGTGAGCCAGAAGTGGATCGTCACAGACTGCCAGTTGCTCACGGCGAACCACACGAGCAGCCCAACGGCGATCGCAGTCAGGATCTGGCGGTTGTCCGGTCGGCGAGCGGGCGTGCCGTTCGCTGGGGTCTCGGCCATGCGGCCTCCTCGCTCACGCAATGATGACCCAGATGGCTGTTCGCACCGTGGATCCGCGGGCCGCGTGCTCGCCGGTCGCGTGTGGGCGTCTCGTCGCGCCACGTGGGGAATGATGGGACCTGAAGGGAGGCACCAGGTGCACGATCAGGAGACGTCGGTCGCCACCGTCCCCCATCTGGTCTCCTTCGATGAGCTCGTTGCCCTGGCCTCGAACCTGCGCTGGACCTGGCACATGGACGTTCGAACCCTGTTCGCGGGCCTGTTCGCCGAGGAGGAGCCGAGCGAGCTCGAGTGGCCCCTTCGACTGCTGCGCAGGGCCGGCCCGGCCGTCGTGCGGTCGCGGCTGCGGGCGAACCCCGAGCTCGCGGCCCTGGCGCGCGAGGTCGTCGAGGACCAGTCCGACTACCTCCATGAGGCGCCGATCACGTGGTATCCGACGACCCACGGCGGTGCGCCGCCGCTGCGCGTCGCCTACTTCGCCGCGGAGTTCGCCCTTACTGACTCGCTGCCCATCTTCGCTGGCGGGCTCGGGGCCATCGCCGGCGAGCAGCTCAAGTCGTCGAGCGCGCTCGGCGTCCCTCTCGTCGGCATCGGGCTCCTGTACCGGGAGTCCTCCCACCAGCGACTCGACGACACGGGCGTACAGCGCGAGATGTGGGAGGTGCTCGATCCGAACGGGCTGCCGGTGACCCTGCTCCGGCACCTCGACGGCACACCGCTCAGCGTGGAGCTGCCGTTCCCCGGTCGCGTCGTCTCCGCACAGCTGTGGACCGCGCCGGTCGGTCGGACGTGGCTCTACCTGCTCGACACCGACGTCGAGCAGAACACCGCCGGGGACCGGCTGATCACCGCGCGCCTCTACGGCGGCGATCTCGAGACGCGGATCCAACAAGAGCTCGTCCTCGGTATCGGTGGCATCAAGGCGCTGTCGCTCGTCGGCACCGAGCCGAACGTGCTGCACCTGAACGAGGGCCACTCTGCGTTCGCGGCACTTGCCCTGATCGCGGCGATCGCCGCGCGCAACGACGTCGACTTCCACGCCGCGCGCCGCATCGCCGCCGCCCAGATGGTGTTCACCACCCACACCCCGGTGAACGCGGGGCACGACTACTTCCCGCCGACCCTCGCAGGTCCGTACCTCGCTCCGTACGCAGAGCTCTTCGGCATCGAGCTCGAAGAGCTGCTCGCCCTTGGTCGGTACCGACCCGAGGACCCGACGGACACCTTTTGTCCGACGGTGCTCGGCCTGCGGCTCACCGACCTGCACAACGGCGTCAGCCGGCTGCATGGCGCGGTGACGCGCCAGCAGTGGGGCGGGCTCTGGCCGCGGCTCCCCGTCGACGAGGTGCCGATCGGGCACGTGACCAATGGCGTGCATCTCCAGTCGTGGATCACCCCTGAGGTTGATCGGCTGCTCGATCGCCAGCTGGGGGAGGAGTGGCGCCGCGTCCCCGGCGAGCCCGAGTCCTGGGCGCGTCTCCTTGACGCCGACGACACCGAGTTGTGGCATGCCTCTCGTGTCGCGCGCCAGCGGCTCGTGATCGCGACGAGGGACCGACGGCGCGACGCGCTCGACCCCGAAGCCTCCGACGAGGCGTTTGAAGAGGTGGACCGCCTCCTCGATCCTGATGCCCTCACGATCGGCTTCGTTGGACGGTTCGTCGCCTACAAGCGCCCGACGCTGTTCCTCTCGGACCCCGAGCGCCTCGAGCGGCTGCTCACGGATCCCGAGCGGCCGATCCAGATCGTCTTCGCGGGCAAGGCGCACCCCAACGACGAGTCCGGCAAGCGACTGCTGCAGACCGTCACGGACTTCGCAGCCCAGCGGGGGCTCTCCCACCGGCTCGTGTTCATCGAGGACTTCGACCTCACTGCAGACCGCGCGCTCGCCCAGGGCGTGGACCTCTGGCTGAACACACCGCGCCGCCCGCTCGAGGCGTGCGGGATCGGCGGCATGAAGGCGGGTGTGAACGGGGCGCTCAATTTCAGCACGCTGGACGGATGGTGGGACGAGGTGTGGCACGACGCCATCGCGGGTGCGCCGCCCATCGGGTGGTGCATCGGCACCGACGAGATGATCGAGGACCATGCCCTCCAGGATGCTCTCGACGCAGAGTCGCTCTACTCCCAGTTGGAGCGCGACATCGTCCCGTGCTTCTTCGAACGCGACGACACGGGCATCCCGCGCCGGTGGCTCGCGTCGGTCCGACAGTCGATGGCGACCCTCGCAGAGACGTGGCGATCCCACAGGATGGTCCAGCAGTACGTGGACGACTTCTACCTGCCGAGCGCCGTCCGCGCGGGCCGGCTCATGAGCAACGATGCCGTTCGAGCCCGCCGACTCGCGTCGAACCTCGAGCGCATCGAGCGCGCGTGGCACGGGGTCGCCGTGGAGGTGCTCGGCGTCGAGCACGACGACGAGGTAATCACCATCGAGGTCGTCGTCGCGCACTCCGGCCTCGGCGCCAACGACCTCACCGTCGACGTCTGGGTCCGGCCAATCGACTCGGCGCCGTATCCCGTGGCCGCGCACCGGATCGACGCGGGCGCGGCGGTCTCGAGCGGTGGCATCTACCGCGCGAGGCTCGCGGTCAAGGGACTCGAGGACGCCGACTTCGCGGCGCGGGCACTCCCCCGCGTCGAGGACTCCCCGGGCAGGTTCCTAGCGGGCCTCATCGCCTGGTCCCCCAACGCCGAGTACGCCTTCGCGCCGTCTTGATGGTTCCGTCCGAGGAGTCCTTGCCAGCCGAGCTGGCCGAGCTCGCCGTCGCCTGCGGCGTGCTGGTCGAGTACGTCGACCACGGCGGGATTCGGCGCTCCGCGCAGCGGGAGCCGCTCGTCGCGGCCCTCGAGGCGCTCGGGGAGACCGACGCGGGATCTCACCCCGAGCGCGCGCTCGCCGCGCGACGCGCCCGCCAGGCACTCGAAATGCTCGAGCCGTCCCAGGTCGTCGCACAGGGCCACGCGTCGATCGCGATCACGCCGCCGGCGAGGTCGCGCAAGCTCG
>DATKGG010000042.1:0-25364 GCA_035510855.1 Acidimicrobiales bacterium | reverse complement strand
GCGCCGGCGGGTCGTCGTCGGGTTCGGGCGCTGCGGTGGCGGCGCGGCTCGCACCGTTCGCCGTGGGCACCGAGACCGACGGCTCGATCACGTGCCCGGCATCGCTGAACGGCCTCGTGGGCTTGAAGCCCGCGGTCGGCGCGGTCCCCGCCGCCCATGTCGTGCCACTCTCAGCGAGCCAGGACAGCCCCGGGCCACTCGGGCGGACCGTCCTCGACGTCGCCCTGCTCTACGAGGTGCTCGCCGCGGTGCCGGGCGTCGCGGACCGCGTGCGAGCGGGCGCGAACGGCCTGCGCGTCGGCGCGGCGACCACGCTGCTCACCTCCAATCCGGGCACGGACGCCGCCTTCGCAGCCGCGATCGCGGCCCTCGAGCGCGCGGGGGCCTCCGTGACCGACGTGGCCTACCCGTCGGCGCCCGATGAGGCCGACACCGACGAGCTCACGGTGCTCCTGTGCGAGATGGCCGACGACCTCTCCGCCTACCTCGCCGCGCGCGAGGGCGACGGCCCGCACTCGCTCGCCGAGGCCATCGCCCACGAGGACGCCCACCGCGACGTCGAGCTGCGCTACTTCGGTCACGAGTTCTTCGAGCGCGCGCTCGCGACGGGCGGCCGCGCCTCGGCCGACTACGGACCGGCGCGGGAGCGGAACCTCGCGTGGGCGACGACCCAGTGCCTCAGGCCCGCGCTCGGCACCGTCGACCTCGTCGTCGCCCCCTCCTATGGGCCCGCCTGGAAGAACGACCTCACCCTGGGCGGGCACCCAGCGGCGTACTCGGGCATCTGCAGCGCGCCCGCGATCGCAGGCTGGCCGATCGCGACCGTCCCGATGGGCCTCGTCGACGACCTCCCCGTCGGGCTCGCGCTCGTCGGGCCCCCGGGCTCCGAGGCAATCCTGCTCGCCGCGGCCGCGGGCCTCGAGCGCGAGGCGGGCCTCGTCGCAGACGGAACGCTGACGCCTCGGTTCCTCGCGCCGCAGCGCTCCTAGCGGCAGAGCTCCCGGCGCCGCCACTCGCCGCCGCTACGGTTCGCCGATGGCGACCTCTGCGGACGTGCTCCGTTCCCTGCTCACGACGACGACGGCACTCCTCGCCGACGTCGACCGCGACACCGCGAGCCCGGTGAGGCTCCTCGTGCGCAGCGACCGCAGCGGCACGATGCAGCTCTACGAGCACGAGGGCACCGGCAAGCTGCACGAGCTGACAGCGCTCGACGACCCGGTCGGCTTTGCCGCGTACGTCCCGGGCACGCGCCGGGCGGTCATCGGGGTCGACCGCGGCGGCAATGAGCGCCACCAGCTGTCCCTGCTCGACATCGACCGCGCACGCGCGTCGGGGCCACTCGGGGCTGCCGACCTCGTCGCGCTCACCGACGACGCGCGATTCGGACACCACCTCGCAGGTGTCAGCCCCGACGGCGCGAGGCTCGCGTATGTCTCGAACGCGCGCAACGGCGTGGACTTCGACCTGTGGATCTGCGAGCTCGCGACCCGTGAGCACCGCTGTGTCTACGACGCCGGCGGATGGTGCCAGCCCGCGACGGGCTTCTCGCCGGACGGGAGGTGGGTCTCGGTCCACCGTCCCGGCCCCCGTCCGCTCGATGTCGACCTCCTGCTCGTCGACGTCGTGACAGGCATCGTCCACGTCGTCCTCGAGCATCCCGACGAGGCAGCACTCGTGGAAGCACCCGCATGGGTCGACGCGACGACCCTGTACGTCAGCTCCAACGTCGGTCGGGACTTCTCTGCGATCGTCCGCTACGACGTCGCGACGGGCGAGTCGACGCCCGTGCCGGGCACCGGGGACGGTGTCGACGCACTGGTCGTGAGCGGCGCGCACGGCGCCCTGGTCGTCATCGAGAACGACAACGGGCGAAGCCGCCTCGTGCTGCTGGACAGCTCCGATCACGCGCCGCGCACGGAGTTGGAGCTCAGCGAGCTGGGCGTGGTCACGTCGCACGTGATCCGCGCGCCGCTGTTCTCGGCGGACGGCTCGACGCTCTTCTACACGCTGTCGAGCCCGCGGCTCGCCGGCGACGTGTGGGCGTACGACGTGCGCACACCGACGACGGTCCGCGTAACCGAGAGCCCGCAACCCGTCGCCACCGACGACCTCGCCACCGCGACGCTCGACACGGTCGCGAGCTTCGACGGCGAGCAGATCCGCTTGTTCGTCTTCCGTCCCGACACCGACGATGGTCCTTGCCCGGTCGTCGTCTTCGTCCACGGCGGTCCCGAGGCACAGGCCGTGCGCAGCTTCAATCCCGTGATCCAAGGGCTCGTCGCCGCCGGCTACGCGGTGGTCGTCCCGAACGTCCGAGGCTCGACGGGCTACGGCAAGCGCTACGCCGCGCTCGACGACACGACGAGACGCCTCGACTCGGTGAAGGACCTGGCCGCCGTGCACGGGTGGCTCGCGTCGGCGGGGCTCGACGCGAGTCGGGCGGCGCTCTTGGGCGGCTCCTACGGCGGCTACATGGTGCTCGCTGGCCTCGCCTTCCAGCCCGAGCTGTGGGCAGCCGGCGTGGACATCGTCGGGATCTCGGACCTCGTCACGTTCCTCGAGCACACCTCGGACTATCGCCGTGCGCATCGAGAGCGCGAGTACGGCTCGCTGGCGACGGACCGCGAGTTCCTCGCAGCAGCCTCGCCGCTCCGGCACGCCGACAAGATCACCGCGCCGCTGTTCGTGATCCACGGCCGCAATGACCCGCGGGTCCCCGTCAGCGAGGCCGAGCAGCTCGCCGCGACGCTGCACGCACGCGGCGTCCGCTGTGAGCTCGTCATCTACGAGGACGAGGGCCACGGCCTCGCGCGCCTCGCGAACAGGATCGACGCCTATCCTCGTGCGCTCGAGTTCCTCGACGACGTGCTCGCACGCTGACCCGCCTCGGGACGGACGCCACGGCGGGAATAGCACGCGCGCTGTGACGTTCCACTCTGCATGCCTGCTGTCACCGTCGAGGACCTCACCACGCTCGCGCGCATCGAGCCCCCAGCGCCCACGTCGCGGCCCCGCCCCGTTCTCAAGGTCACGACCGCACCCAGGGGACTGGAGGGCGAGGGCTTCCCCGTCCGCCGCGCGTTCCACGGTCTGTCGATGGCCGAGCTCGACCCCTTCGTGCACATGGACCAGATGGGCGAGGTCCTCTACGCCCCCGGCGAGCCCAAGGGGACCCCGTGGCACCCGCACCGGGGCTTCGAGACCGTCACCTACATGATCGACGGCACCTTCCAGCACCGCGACTCGATCGGCGGCGGCGGGCTGATCGAGAACGGCGGCACCCAGTGGATGACCGCCGGGGCGGGCATCCTGCACATCGAGCGACCACCTGAGGCGCTGGTCGCCTCAGGTGGTCTCTTCCACGGCGTCCAGCTCTGGGTAAACCTTCCGGCGCGCGACAAGATGGTCGACCCCCGCTACCAGGACATCACCCCGGGGGCGGTCACGCTCCTCGCGAGCCCCGACGCGGGCGCGCTCGTCCGCGTGATCGCCGGGAGCGTCGCGGGCGTCGACGGTCCCGGCACGACCCACACGCCGATCGCGCTCGTGCACGCCACGCTCGCCGCGGGGGCACGGCTCGAGCTGCCGTGGGACCCGTCGTACAACGCGCTGGTCTACGTGCTCGCCGGGTCCGGCACCGTCGGGGCCGACGGCGTCGCGATCACCGAGGGCCAGCTCGCGGTCCTCGGCGCAGGCGACCACCTCGTCGCGGCCGCGGCACCGAGGGGCGGCGGGCGCTCAGGGACGCTCGAGCTCTTGGTCCTCGGGGGCCAGGCGATCCGCGAGCCGGTCGCCACCTACGGCCCGTTCGTCATGAACACCCGCGCCGAGCTCGCCCAGGCGTTCGAGGACTACGAGGCGGGGCGCCTGGGGACGATCCCGCCCGGGGAGCGCTGAGCGTCAGGCTTCGCGGTACAAGAGGAACGTGCCCGTCGCGCGGCTCACGAGCGCGCCGTCGGCGTCGCGCACCGACGCCTCGGCGTAGGCGACCTGCCGCGCCATCCTCGTGACCTCGCCGCGCACCGCGTAGGCGTCGGCGAGCATCGCGGGGCGCATGGTCTCGCACTTGAGCTCGAGGGTGCCGCGCGTACGGTCCTTGCCCGAGAGCGCCGAGTTGATCGCGAAGTTCATGGCCGCGTCGAGCACGACGGCGTGCACGCCGGCCTGGACGGTGCCGTGGGGATTGCAGGCGAGCTCGACGGGGGTGAAGGCGCCGGCGACCCAGCCGAGGTCCTCGCCGTCGACGCCGTAGGCGTCGAGCGACGCGCCGATGCCGCTCAGCAGGGGCATGCCCCCGTCGCCGAGCCACCTGTCCATGTCGCGGTGTCCAGCGGTCACCTCGCGAGGCTATCGAGCAGCGCGGGTGTCGCCCGAGCTCGGGGCGCGGAGTCCAGTTACAGTTGCGAGGTCGGTCGCACGGACCGCGCTAGGAGGCCCCATGGCAACCGCCGTCATCGTCGACGCAGTCCGCACCCCAGGTGGCAAGCGAAACGGGAAGCTCCGCAACTGGCACGCCGTGGACCTCGCCTCGGAGTCACTGCGCGCGCTCCAGACGCGCAACGACCTCGACCCCGCCCTCGTCGACGACGTCGTGTGCGGGTGCGTCATGCAGGTGGGCGAGCAGTCGCTCAACATCGGGCGCAACGCGGTCCTCGCCGCCGGCTGGCCCGAGTCGGTCCCCGCGACGACCGTGGACCGCCAGTGCGGCAGCTCGCAGCAGTCGATGCACTTCGCCGCTCAGGGCGTGATCGCCGGCGCCTACGACGTGGTCGTCGCCATGGGCGTCGAGGGCATGACGCGCACGCCGATGGGCTCGTCGATCGTCCGCGAGCTCGGCTTCCCGTTCGGGCCGCGCGTGATGGCCCGGTACGCCGCGGTCGGCGGGCTCGTGAATCAGGGCATCGGGGCCGAGATGATCGCCGACCAGTGGGGCATCTCGCGCGAGGAGCTCGACGCGTGGAGCCTGCAGAGCCAGCAGCGTGCCGCTCGCGCGACCGCCGAGGGTCGCTTCGACAACGAGCTCGTGAAGATCCACCTGCGCGACGACGAGGGCAACGACACCGACGAGCTGATGACCGCCGACGAGGGCATCCGCGCGGACAGCTCCTTGGAGGGGCTCGCCAAGCTCAAGCCCGCCTTCAAGGAGGATGGCAAGGTGACCGCGGGGAACTCCTCGCAGATCACCGACGGGTCCTCGGCCGTGCTCATCATGAGCGAGGACAAGGCCAACGAGCTCGGCCTGACGCCTCGTGCGCGGTTCGTCGCCTTCGCGCTCGCCGGCGTGGACCCGGTCACCATGCTGACCGGGCCGATCCCGGCCACGACCAAGGTGCTCGCCAAGGCCGGCCTCTCGATCGAGGACATCGACCTGGTGGAGATCAACGAGGCGTTCGCCTCGGTCGTGCTCGCCTGGGAAAAGGAGCACAAGCCCGACATGGAGCGCGTGAACGTGAACGGCGGCGCGATCGCGCTCGGCCACCCGCTCGGCGCCTCGGGTGCCAAGCTCGCCGCCACGCTCGTCAACGAGCTCGAGCGCACGTCGGGCCGCTACGGACTGCTCACCATGTGCGAGGGCGGCGGGCTCGCCAACGCGACGATCATCGAGCGCCTGGGCTAGCTCGACGGCCTCGGGCCGCCGGGGCTATCTGAGCTTGGTCGACAGGCCGAACCCGATGACGATCGAGATGAAGCCCGCCACCAGGTACCACGGACTCACCGCGCCCGGCAGGAACGACAGGTAGTTCCCGACCAAGAGGAACGCGCCGAACAAGAGCATCCCGATGACGAACGGGCCGAACCACCGCGGTGACTTGCGCGTGTCCTTCGGGATCGGCCTCGTGTAGCGGCCGGTCTGCTCGGCAGACAGGTGGCGCCCGGTCGCGGCGCCACGATGGGTCTTGGGCGCGGCGCGACCCGACGGCTTCTGGGTGCGTGCCATGGCGCCGCATGCTACCTCGAAGGGCGCCGCGAGTTCCCCGTCACTACGCTCGCGTGGTGGGTCCGAGGATCGTGGTCATCGACAACTACGACTCCTTCACCTACAACCTCGTCCAGGCGCTGGGCGAGCTCGGCTGCGACCTCGAGGTCCGTCGCAACGACCAGGTCGACGTCGACGGCGTCGTCGCGCTCTCGCCGGACGCGATCGTGCTCTCCCCGGGACCGGGCCGTCCTGAGCATGCCGGGGTCACCCCGCTCGTCGTCGAGGCGCTCGCGGCGTCGGTGCCCATGCTCGGCGTGTGCCTCGGGCACCAGGCCATCTGCCAGGTGTTCGGCGGCACCATCAGTGCCGCGCCCGAGATCGTCCACGGCAAGTCGAGCGACGTCCGCCACGTCGACGGCGGGCTCTACGAGGGCGTGCCCAACCCCTTCGAGGCCGGCCGGTACCACTCCTTGGTGGCCGACCGCGCGACGCTGCCCGACGTGCTCGAGGTGACGGCGTGGACCGACGACGTGGTCATGGGCGTGCGCCACCGCTCCTTGCCGGTCGAGGGCGTGCAGTTCCACCCAGAGAGCGTGCTCACCGCCGAGGGCCCGCGCGTGCTCGCCAACTTCGTCGCCCAGGTGTCCTGACGACCCTCAGCGAGCGGGGCTTCGCGATCGCGCCACGGCGCGCTCGCCCGAGCTGGTCAGTCGCGCCGCCGGCGACGCCGGAATCGTCCGTGCTGGTGCGACTGGTCGGGATGGATCGGCGTGGCGCCCGGTGGCAGCGTCGACGACGTCGTGGTCGATGACGGCGGCGTGCAGCCGACGTACGCGTAGACGGGCGAGCCCGGTCTGGCCGGCTGTTCCGCAAGAGGCGACTGCGACACGATCAGGCCCGTCGGGGTGTAGCCGGGCTGCGAGCAGGTGGACATGACGTAGGGCGCAAGCTGCGCGCGATTGATTGCCTGCGTGGCCTGCAGTGGGGTCAGGTTATAGAGGTCCGGCACGCTCACGGGGCACGCGCCGGACGACACGGTCAGGTTCACGACGGCGTGCGCCTGGACCGGCGAGGGCGCCGCGGGGGTGGTGGACGTCACGTCGCCCTGCACGATGCCCGAAGAGGTCGTGCACGCTGACGTGGTCTGGCCGACGATCAGCCCGTAGGTCGTGAGCGTCGCACCCGCGATCGCGGGCGCCTGGCCGACGACGTCGGGGACGGGGTAGGTCCCGCCGGGCGCGAGGACCGTGAGCGTGACGGCCGTTTGCGAGAGCGCCGTCATCCCCGCCAGCGGCGACTGGGCGAGCACCGAGCCGGGCACGACCGGCGACGGCCACGAGGGGACCAGGTGCTCTTTGAACCCGAGCTTGTCCATGCTCAGAATCGACTGCGCCGTGGCCAGCTGATGGCCGGCGACCGACGGCACCGTCACGGGCACGGGGTTGCCCTTGGAGACGAACAGCTCCACCTTGGCGCCGGGCTTCACCTGGGCGCCCTGCCGCGGGATCGTCTTGGCCACCTCGCCCGGGCGCAGCGTCGAGGTCACATAGGTCTTGCCCCGGATCGCGAACCCCTCCCCCTGCAGCCGCAGGACCGCCTGCTGGTACGGCAGGCCGATGACGTTCGGCAGACTGAGCGTGGTCGCGCCCGAGAGGCCCCGGTAGACGAAGAAGCCGGCCACGAGGAGCGCGAGGACGAGGAGGGCCGCGAGCCACTTCGACTGGGGCGATGACGCTGGCTTGGTCGCGACGTCGCGGACCGGCTCCTCCATGACGGCGATCGGGGCGAGGAGTGCCTCGTCGGCTGAGGGGATGGCAGTGATCCCGGTGTCGAGCGGGCCGACCGCGGGGACCACGACGGTTGAGTCCCTCGGCGGCAGGACGGCCGTCGTGTCCGCGGCGAGCACCGACGTCGCGGCGACGCCGACGACCTGGGTCACGCCCTCGGCGAGCACGGGCTGGCCCTCGGTGAAGCGGAGCAAGTCTGAGCGGAACTCCTCGGCGCTCTGGTAGCGGTCGTCGGGCGCCTTGGCGAGCGCGCGCATCGTGACCGCCTCGATGTCGGCGGGCACCGCGGGGTTGAGGTCGCGCAGGAGCGGCGGGGTGTTGCGCACGTGCATGGACGCGACGGCGACGGGCGAGTCCCCGACGAAGGGCGTGCGCCCCGCGAGCATCTCGTAGAGCACGATGCCGAGCGAGTACACGTCGCTGCGGCCGTCGACGACCGCGCCCTCGGCCTGCTCGGGCGAGAAGTACGCGGCCGTCCCCATCACCGAGCCCGCCATGGTGAGACCCTCTTCGGTGCTCACGGCCTGGGCGATGCCGAAGTCGGTGACCTTCACCTGGCCGTCGTCGGTCAGCATCACGTTGCCGGGCTTGATGTCGCGGTGGACGACGCCGTGGCGGTGCGCGTAGGTGAGCGCGCTCGCGACCTGGGCGGCGATCGACGCGGCGCGCGTCGCGGGCAGGGTGCGCTCGGTGCGCAACGCAGTCGCGAGGGAGGTCCCCGTGATGAGCTCCATCACGATGAAGTACGTCCCCTCGTCCTCGCCCCAGTCGTAGACCGCGACGACGTTGGGGTGCGACAGGTTCGCGGCCGCCTGGGCCTCGCGGCGGAAGCGCTCGACGAAGGTCCGGTCCACAGAGAGCTCGGGGAACAGCACCTTGAGGGCCACGTGGCGGCCGAGGCGCAGGTCGAGGGCCCGGAAGACCTGGGCCATCCCGCCCCGTGCGATGAGGTGCGTCACCTCGTAACGGCCTGAGAAGGTCCGGGGCGCCGTGACCGGTTCCATCAGGCGCCGAGCCTATGTCGCGGCACTGTGGCGACCCTCGTGCTCATGACGCGCACGTCGTGTAGGTGTTGGTGGGCGGCTGGCCAGCGTCGATCGCGAGCGCGCCTTCCACCATGCACTTGACGATCGGGCCCGCGATGGTCGCGCCGAAGTCGTAGAGCGCCTGGTTCGGCACGACCACGGCGATCGCCACCACCGGCGCGCTCGCGGGCGCGAAGGCGATCATCCAGTCGTCGGTGTTGAGGTTCACGGTGCCAAGGCTCGTCTGGGCCGTGCCGGTCTTCGCCGCGACGTCGTCCTGGTACAGGAAGCCCACGCCCGATGCCGTGCCAGACGTGACGACCGCGTGCATGAGCGTGGTGACCTCGCTCGCCTCGACCTTGCCGAGCGGGTGGTGCCACACCGAGGGCTTGTAGCGCACGACGGCGGCGCCCTGCTCGTTGGTGATGAAGCGCAGGAGGTGCGGGGTCATCTCCAGGCCCCCGTCGGCGATCGCAGCTGCGACGAGCGCTCCCTGCAGGGCCGTCGAGCGGACCTCTTGCTGGCCGATCGCCGAGTAGGCGAGCGACGGCGGGCCTCCCTTCGAGAGGTAGGCGAGCGACGGGAACGCAGATGCATTCGCCAAGGGCAGGTCGATCGGGGGCACCTCGTTGTAGCCAAACTGCGTGGCCTCGTTGTAGAGGAACTGGCCGCCCAGGTCGATGCCGAGCTGGCCGTACCCCGGGTCACACGACGCCGGCAGCATCACTTGGACGTTGCCGCCGCACGGCGTGTAGCCCGAGTTGCACAGCGTCTTGTCCGAGTACGGCTTGAGCGACAGGCACGTGCGATACGGGATCTGCACATTGGCGAGGGCGGGGTAGTACCGGTAGATCGCCGACGTGGTGACGACCTTGAAGGTCGACCCCGGAGGGAAGGTCTCCTGGGTTGCGACGTTGTTGAGCGCCTGGAAGCCGTCCGAGTCGCGCGCCTGGTCCGCCTCCCGAGCGAGGTCCTGGACGCGGTTGCTGAGCGAGGTGAGCGGGGCCGGGTCGAAGGTGGGGTTGGAGAACATGGCGAGCACCGAGCCGTTGCGCGGGTCGAGGGCCACGACCGCGCCGACGCGCCCCGCGAGCGCGCGGTCGGCGATCTGCTGCAGCGTCACGTTGAGCGTGAGCGACACGGTGTCGAACGCGGTCTTCGGGCTGAGCAGGTCCTCCAAGGACTTCGGCGGCTGGGTGTGCGAGACGAGGTACGAGTTGTACTCCTGCTCGAGCCCGAAGGTGCCGTACTTGATGGAGTTGTACCCGATGATGTCCGAGGTGAGCCGACCGAGCGGGTACGAGCGGCGCCACGGGTACGTCGAGCTCCGAGTCCGAATCGATCGGGCGAGCGCGACCCCGTTCGACGCGAGGATCGGGCCTCGCGGGTCCTTGACCGCCACGCTCGAGACCCTCGGGTTCAGCGGATTGGCGTTGAGGGCGGCGGCACGGTGGATTTGGACGAACACGGCCTGGCCCAAGATGAGGCCGAAGAGCAGGAGCACGATGGCGGTCAGCCCGGTGATGCGCCCTCTCATGTTCCTCCCGTCGTCGCCGCGGTGGTCGTCGGCACGTACGTCGTCGTCGTGAAGTTGGACGAAATGGTGGTCGTCGTCGTCGACGACGGTACCGCGACCAGTCCGTGCGCGATTGCCCACTGTCGGTGCATGGTGTCGATGAAGTGCTTGGCGTCGCTGAACGACGATTCTTCGATTCCCGCGAACAGGCCCGGACGAATCTGGGTCGGGAGCTCACCTGGGCCGTAGCGCTCGTGCAGGACGATCCTCTGGTGCCACCACAGGAACCCGCCGGTCCTGCCCTGAATCACGACGACGCGGTCGTGGCGAAGGGTCACGAGGTAGTGCTGCGTCCCGTACCAGCGGAGCACGACGTAGCCGCCCACGAGCACCGCGCCGAAGGCGAGCAGGAACACCGCCCCTCGGAAGCTGACCCACTTGTTGTGCGCACGGCGGCGGCGGCGATCCTCGCGGCGGCGCTGGAATCGCTCCCACTTGGAGAGCACCGGGCGCACCGCGAGCGCGGGCGTCGGCGGCGCGGCGACGGGGTTCTGCTGGGTGCGGTCCCTCGGGAGCACAATGGGCACCGCCATCGTCTGGGGATCCCCCGCGTTCGCCGCGCCACCGAGCACGTCGGCCACGACCGCGGTGATGTTGTCGAGGCCGCCGTGGGCGTTCGCCGCGGCGACGAGCGCGCGCGCGGCGTCGCTCGGTGAGCCGACCGAGAGCAACGAGAGGATCCCTGTGTCGTCAAGCTCGTTGCTCAACCCGTCGCTGCACAAGAGGAGCCGGTCGCCTTGGAACGGCTCGAGCTCGATCAGGTCGGGCTCGACGTCGCGGTCGACGCCGAGCACTTTCGTGAGCACGTGGCGTCCTGGGTGCTCGGCTCCCTCGCCCTCGTCGATCCGGCCCAAGCGGACGAGCTCGGCGGCGACCGAGTGGTCCTCGGTGAGCTGGCGCAGCGCCCCGTCGCGCAGGAGGTAGCCCCGTGAGTCGCCGACGTTGGCGACGAGCAGCCTCGTGCGGCCGCCCGAGAGCACCATCCCGGCGGCCACGAGCGTCGTGCCCATCCCCTCAAGGCCCGGCTCGACACCGCGCTCGAAGATCCGGCGGTTGGCGTCGAGGACCGCGGTCTCGAGCCCGGTGGGCGTGGCGTTCCCGGCGAAGCTCGACTCCACAACCTCTGCAGCGATCGCCGCGGCGACCTCCCCGCCGGCATAGCCGCCCATGCCGTCGGCGATGAGCACGAGATCGTCCGAGACGAAGTACGTGTCCTGGTTCTGGGCCCGCACCTGGCCGGGGTGCGTGACGCCGGCGGCGTCCAGCGTGGTCATCGCACGACCTCGAAGACGAATCCCCCGATCTGGACCACGTCGCCTCGCTTGAGCCTCGTAGGCGCGGCGATCACGTTCTCGTTCACGAACGTTCCGTTCGTCGAGCCCAGGTCGGCGAGGACCAGGCCGTCGCGCGCGTACTCGACGCGTGCGTGTCGGCCGGACACGAAGGTGTCATCGAGCACGAGGTCGCTCGTGGCGACCCGACCGATGTCGAGCTGCTCGGGGAGCTCGACGCGCTCACCGAAGCGCGAGGGGGGCTCCATGAACTCGAACGCGAACCGGCGGTTCCGACGCCGCTGCTCGGTCGGCGAGGTCACGCCCCGCTGGGACTTCGCCTGGACGGTGACGGCACGCGCCACACGCAGGAAGAAGAGGAAGATGACCGCCACGACCAGCCACTGGAGTGGCTTGACGAGCGCGGTGTAGTTCGTCCCCGCCCCTCGCAGGGCAGCCGTCATCGGACCTCGACGCGCAGGCGCGAGGTGCCCACCGTGATCTCGTCGCCCGGTCGCACCGTCGCCCGCGTCACTCGGCGCCCGTTCACGAACGTGCCGTTGGTCGAGCCGAGGTCGGTGACCACGACGGCACGGTCGTCCAGGGCCACCTGGGCGTGGCGACGCGAGATGTTCGTGTCGTCCAGCACCACGGCGCACTCAGGGAGCCGTCCGATGACGAGCGGGGTGGTGGAGATCGACAGGGCCCTGCCGTCAGGCAGGACGAGGCTCGGACGGACGTCGCCCTCGAAGAACGACGCCACGATGTCGACCCTGCCGGCCTTCAGCCGCTTGGACTCGAACAGCTCGACTTCGACGGGTCCGGCGAATGAGTAGCCCTCGTTCGCGGCGTGCTGGCGGGCGGATTCGGCGAGCTCGTGGACCAATGCGTCGGTGAAGCCCTCGAACCGGTCGAGGTCGGCCTTCGAGACCGAGACGGCGAAGTGATTGGGCGCGATCAGGCCACGCACGCCCACCCTGCGGCCGAGATCCATCTCCCGGAGCATCCGGTGGCTGATCTCGATCGGCTGCATCGGGCCGCGGAACGGCATGGTTAATGATCCTTCCACCAACCGCTCGAGTCGGTCCTCGAATCCTCGAAGGCCCATGACCTCGCAAGCCTACTTACCGTGTTCGTCGAGGTAACACGATGACGAGCACGACAAGCCGCTGCGGTAGGCTCGCCGCTCCCCAGGGCGAGTGGCGGAATAGGCAGACGCGCAGGCTTCAGGTGCCTGTGTCCGCAAGGACGTGGGGGTTCAAGTCCCCCCTCGCCCACGCTCGTGACGTCGCTGCCAGTGGCGCCGCGTGGGGCGACGCAGCGAGTGGACACGGCGCGACTGCGCCGCCGCGTCGCGTCGTCGCGTGACGGTACGTTCCGACGATGGGACCACCCGAGGTGCGGCTCGTCGCGGCCAGCCAGGTGGCGTACGTCGCCGGGCTCGTCGTCTGCCTCGCGATCCGCCCGCGGTACCTCGTCTCGGCGAACGAGGGCGGCATCAGCAACTTCGGCGTCCACGCCGTCACCGTCGTCCCCTACTCCGTAGGCTTCCTCGTCTCGGCGGGCTTGCTGGTCGCCGCCGCTCGTGCCACCGCGCCCCAGGGTGCCCGCGAGGCACGGTTCGCCGCGATCCTGCAGGTGCTGGCGTGGATCCTCGTCGTCGTACTCGTCTCCACCTACGACTACCAGGCTGCCGCGTGGCTGCGCGACCTGCACCTCGCCATCGCGATCGCCGCCACCGTCATCCAGGGGCTCATCGCCCTGTGGATCGTCGCTCGCGTGTGCCGCGTGGCCGTCGATCTCGTCGCGCTCGCGGCCCTGTGCGCCGCCCTGGCCCTCGCGGGGTGCGCGCTCGCGGGCTGGCTCCACGTGCTGCTCGCGGCCCAGCTCGCGGGCACGGTCGCCTTCGGCGTGCTCCTCGTTCGCGCGGCCGCCGGGCTCGCCCGTGACAGCGAGCACGACGCGGTCCACCCCTGAGCGATCGCCGGCGTCTCAGCGCTGCTCGACGAGGTCGAGGTACTCCTCGCGCCACAGGTCGACGTGCTCTTCGGGCAGCAAGATGGCGTGGGTGGGATGCAGGCCCTCGGCGAACGCCCGCTCGTGGCTGACCGCGACGACCGTGCCGGGCCAGCCCGTGAGCATCCGGGCGACAGCCACGACGCTCGCGGGGTCGAGGTTGTTGGTCGGCTCGTCCAAGATGAGCAGGTTGACCCGGCCCGCGGCGAGCAGCGCGAGCGCGAGCTTCGCGCGCTCGCCGCCGGACAGCTCGTCGGGGCGGTGCAGCACGGTCTCGCCGCTGAGTCCGAACGCGCCGAGCAGCTTGCGCCGGTCCACCTCGGTCACGAGCGGCGTGTCGGCCATGTGGTCGAGCGCGCTGCGCGACGGATCGAGCTGCTCGTGCTCCTGTGCGAAATACCCGAGCTGCACGTTCACCCCAAGGCGCACCGAGCCTGCCGTCGGATCCTGGACGCCCGCGAGGCACCGCAGCAGGCTCGACTTGCCCGCGCCGTTGCGTCCGACGACGAGGATCCGGTCGCCGCGCCCGACGAGCATCGAGGTGCGGGACAGCACGACGTGGCGCCCGTAGGCGACGCGAAGGTCGCTGAGCTCCACGACGTCGTCACCGCTGCGCGGGGGGGCGGGCAGCCGGAACGTGGTGGCCCGATCTTTGGGGCCGACGACGGTGCGCGTCGCCTCCAGGCGCTCCACCTTGCGATCGGCGATCTTGGCCTTGCGGGCCTGCTTCTCGGTCGAGTGCCGCCTCGCGTCCGCGAACTCCTTCAGTCGCTTGATCTCGACGTCCTCGCGCTTGGCCAGCAGCTCGGCGCGCTGGCGGGCCTCCGCGGACTGGCGCAGGAACGCCGAGTAGTTCCCCTTGTACTCGGCGACCTTGCCGTCCGCCACGTGCAGGACCTTGTCGATCGACTGGTCGAGGAGGGCCAGGTCGTGGCTGATGAGCAGCAGCGAGCTGTCGAGCCCGGCGAGCTCGGCGAAGAGCCACCGCTTGGCGGAGCGGTCGAGGTGGTTCGTCGGCTCGTCGAGGACCAGGAGATCGGCGTCCTCATAGAGCACCCGCATGAGGTCGACGCGCCGACGCTGGCCGCCTGAGAGCGTGGACAGGTCCTCCAACAAGAGCTCCTCGCGCAGCCCGAGGCCCGCGGCGAGCCGGGAGACCTCGGCCTCGGCCATGTAGCCGCCCTTCGCGGTGAACGTCGACTCGAGGTCGCTGAACGCCCCAATGTGCTCGGGCGACGGGTCCGCTGCCATCGTCGCGCGCGCGGCGTGCACGTCGGCGTCCAGGCGGTCGAGTCCCCTCGCCGAGAGGACGTGGGAGAGCCCGATGGGCTCGACGCCGAGTCCCTTCTCGATGGGGACCTGGGGCAGGTACGTGACCGACCCGGTGCGGATCACCTCGCCGCGGTGCCGGACGTGCGCCGCGGGGTGGCCGAGCACGACGCTGAGCAGCGACGTCTTGCCCACGCCGTTTCGTCCGACGATCGCGGCCTTCTCGCCGTCGGCGACGCTGAAGGAGGCCTCGTCGACCAAGACGCGCCCTGCGACCTCGACGCGCAGCGACGTGACGAGCAGCATCAGGCGTCCGTCTCGTCCGCGGCGCGCTCGAGGTCCTCGCGAAAGTCCGGGTGCGCGATCGCGGCGAGCGCCACGGCGCGCTCCTTGACCGTGAGCCCCGCGAGCTCGGCGCAGCCGTGCTCGGTCACGACGGTCGCGACGTGGTGACGCGGAGTGGACACGACCGAGCCCTCGGCGAGTCGAGCCACGATGCGGCTGCGGCGCTCGCCGCCGAGCTCGATCGTCGAGCGCAGGCAGACGAGCGAGCGGTCCTCGACGTCGAGGTCCGCGGCCTGCACGAAGTCCTCGTGGCCGCCGACGCCCGAGATCTGGCGCCCGCCGACGGCGTCGGCGACCACCTGGCCGTAGAGATCGACCTCGATCGCACCGTTGATCGCGACGAGCCGCGCGTTGTGTCGCATGACCGACGGGTCGTTCACGACGGTGACGGGCCCGAACGCGACCTGCGTGTTGGCGTCCAGCCACCGATACAGCTCGGCCGAGCCGAGCGCGAACGTCGTGACCGAGACGCCCTCGAACTGGCCCTTGTGGTCGTTCGTGACCTTGCCTGCCTCGTGCAGCGCCATGAGGCCGCTCGTGAACATCTCGGAGTGCACCCCGTAGCCGCCGCGAGCGCCCTCGGCGAGCTTCGCCGCGACGAGGCTCGGGATCGCCCCGATGCCGGTCTGGAGCGTGGCGCGCTCGGCGATGAGCTCGACGCAGCGCTCGGCGATGCGCTCGTCGGCGTCCGTGACCTCGGGCTCGGGCAGCTCGACAGGGGCGGTGTCCACCTCGATCACCACGTCGGCGAGCTCGAGCGGCAGGGTGTTGTCGTAGCCCTCGAGCGCGCTCGTCCTTGGCATTGCGGCGTTCACCTCGCAGATGAGCACGCGGTTGGGGTCAGCGCCCGCGGCCAGCAGCTCGTCGCGCGTCGCGCCGTAGTGGAGGGACAGGTTGAGGCGGCCGCGCGCGTCAGAGGCGGCGGTCTGGACGGCCATGACCCGCGGGCTGAAGCGCTCGAGCACCGAGCCGAACTGGCGGAACCCCGCGGGGACGAGCTGGATGTCCGCGCCCTTGGCCTTGTAGAGCCGCTCGACGGGGCCGTAGAAGCCGCAGCGGTACCGCACGCCCTTGCGCGCGAGCACGTCGAAGAGCCCCAAGAGCAGCGCACCGCCGAGGACCAGGTCCTCGTAGTCGTCGCGGTCCGACAACGCGGCGAGCAGCGCGTGGGGGTTCGCAGGCCCGAGCCCGAAGCCAACCGTGTCGGTCGGGCGCACGAGCGCGGCCGCGTCCTGGGCAGTGAGTGTCACGGGTGCCACGTTCCGAGTCTGCCGTAGTCGTCGCTCGTTCAATCCCGCACGCACCGGTCGCCGGCACGCGGGCTGAGCTTCAGTCCGGCATATCCTCGTCGCCGACCGCGGCGACCGCGGCGACCTGCTGGCCCTCGTCGAGGTTCATCACGCGAACGCCCGTCGCGTCGCGGCCCTGCGAGGCGATCTCGCGCACCGCAGTGCGGATGAGCACCCCGCCGGTCGAGGCGAGGATGATGTCGTCGTCGAGGCTCACCATGAACGCCGCGACCACCGTGCCGCGCACCGCGGTGAGGCGGATCCCGCGCACGCCCATCCCGCCGCGTCCCTGTCGGCTGAACCGCTCGAGCTTGGTCCGCTTGCCGTAGCCCGCGTCGGTCACGACGAGCAGGTCCGCGTCGTCGCGCGCGATGTCGAGGGAGACCACGCGATCCCCCTGGCGCAGCTTGATGCCGCGCACGCCGGCCGCGGCCCGGCCCATCTCGCGGACGTCGGTCTCGGCGAAGCGGATCGTCACCCCCTTGAGCGTGACCATGAAGACGTCGTCGGCACCCGTCGTCGGCACCACGCGCACGAGCTCGTCGCCGTCGCGCAGGTTGATCGCGATGAACCCCTCGCGCCGGGACTTGTCGTACTCGCTGAAGGCGGTCTTCTTCACCTGGCCCTGCGCGGTGGCGAAGACCAAGAACTGGTCCGAGGGGAAGTCCCGCGTCGGGACGATCGCCTGGATGCGCTCGTTGGGCGCCAAGTTGAGCAGGTTGACGACCGCGGTCCCGCGAGCGGTGCGCTCCTTCATCGGGATCTCGTGTCCCCGGAGCCGGAAGACCCTGCCGCGGTTGGAGAACAAGAGCAGGTACGCGTGGGTCGTCGTGTGGAGCACCTGGTCGACGAGGTCCTCCTCGCGCAGGCGGGCTCCCTGCACCCCGCGACCGCCGCGCCCCTGGGTGCGGAACGCAGCCGCGGCGACCGACTTGATGTAGCCCGCCTTGGTCATCGTGAGGACGATCTCTTCGTCGGCGACCAGGTCCTCGATGCCGAGCTCGCCGGGGTCGTTCACGATCTCGGTGCGGCGAGGGTCCGCGAAGCGGTCGCGCACCGCGGACATCTCCTCGGCGATCACCCCGCGCAGCCTCGCGTCGTCCGCCAAGATGGCCTGCAGCTCGGCGATGGCCTCGCTGAGCTTCGCCATCTCTTCTTCGAGCTCGGCACGCCCGAGCCGCGTGAGCCGACCGAGCGTCATGTCGAGGATGTGGGTCGCTTGTTCCTCGGAGAAGCTGAACGGCACCGCCATCAGCGCCACGCGGGCGGCGGGGCGGTCCTCGGAGCCCCGGATCGCGGCAATCACCGCGTCGAGCTGGTCGATCGCGCGCAGCAAACCCTCGACGATGTGGGCACGGGCCTCGGCCTTGCGAAGGCGGAACTCGCTGCGACGGGTGACGACCTCGACTTGGTGGGCGAGGTAGTGCGAGAGCAGCTGGGCGAGGTTGAGCGTGCGCGGCACATAGTCGACGAGGGCGAGCGAGTTGACCGCGAACGTCGTCTGCAGCGGCGTGTTCTTGTAGAGCTTGTTGAGCACGACGTTGGCGTTCGCGTCACGCTTGAGCTTGATCACGAGACGGGGCTTGCGGCCCGCCGAGTCGTTCTGGACGTCGCTGATGCCGTCGAGGTCCCCACCCTTCACGAGGTCGTGGATTCGGACCTCGACGGCTTCCACGGAGACCTCGTAGGGGAACTCGGTCACGATGATGCGGGTGTCGGACTTCGTCTCTTCGATTTCCGCGACCGCGCGCATCCGGATCGATCCGCGGCCCGTGCGGTACGCGTCGAGGATGCCCTGGCGACCGAGGATCTGGGCGCCCGTCGGGAAGTCCGGTCCCTTCACGAAGCTGAGCAGGTCGTCAACCGTGGCGTCGGGGTTCGCGAGCAGGTGCAGCGCGGCGTCAATGACCTCGCCGAGGTTGTGCGGCGGGATCTTGGTCGCCATGCCGACGGCGATCCCCTGGGAGCCGTTGACCAGCAGGTTCGGGTACCGCGACGGCAGCACATCGGGCTGCTGGTCGGTGTTGTCGTAGTTCGGCGAGAAGTTGACCGTCTCCTCGTCGATCCCGTCGAGCAGGTCGAGCGCGATCGCGGCCAGGCGGCACTCCGTGTAGCGCATCGCGGCGGCCCCCGCGTCGGGGCCCATGCCGCCGAAGTTGCCGTGGCCCTCGACGAGCCGGTGGCGCATCGCGAAGTCCTGCGCCATGCGCACGAGCGAGTCGTAGATCGCCGTGTCCCCGTGGGGGTGGAATGTCCCCATCACCTCGCCCACGACCTTCGCGCACTTCGTGTGCGGACGGTCGGGTCGCAGCCCCTGGTCGAACATCGAGTAGAGGATCCGGCGGTGCACGGGCTTCAGCCCGTCGCGCACGTCGGGGAGCGCGCGCGAGACGATGACCGACATCGAGTACTCGAGGAACGAGCGCTCCATCTCGAGGTTGATCTCGATCGGCTCGATGTAGCCCTGGACCTCGGGCTCCTCGGTGCCCGGGGGGGGCGGCGGTGTCGGTGACGTGCGGCGGGGCATCGGCGGCTAGATGTCGAGGAACCGCACGTCGCGCGCGTTCGTCTGGATGAAGTGCCGGCGCTGGGGGACGTCCTCGCCCATGAGGATCGAGCACACCTCGTCGGCGAGCGCGGCCTGCTCGACGGTGATCTGCAGCAAGGACCGCTTGACGGGGTCCATGGTCGTGTCGCGCAACTCGTCGTAGTCCATCTCGCCGAGCCCCTTCAGGCGCTGGAACTCGTTCTTGTGGTTCGGGTTGGCCTCGAGGAACGAGCTCTTCGCGGCCTCGTCCTTCAGGTAGACCTTCTCTTTGCCGACCAGCGTCGAGAACAGGGGCGGCTGGGCGACGTAGATGTGGCCGGCCTCCACGAGCGACTTCATCTGGCGAAAGAAGAACGTGAGCAGCAAGGTGCGGATGTGCGAGCCGTCCACGTCGGCGTCGGCCAAGAGGATCACTTTGTGGTACCGGATCTTGGTGAGGTCGAACTCCGGGTCGATGCCCCCGCCGATCGCGGCGATGAGCGCCTGGATCTCGACGTTTCGCAGGACCTTGTCGGCACGCGCCTTCTCGACGTTGAGGATCTTGCCGCGGATCGGCAGGATCGCCTGGCGACGGGGGTCGCGCGCGTCCTGGGCCGATCCCCCCGCCGAGTTGCCCTCGACGATGAACAGCTCGGACTCGCGCGGGTCGCGCGACGAGCAGTCGATGAGCTTGCCGGGTAGCCCCGCGCCGTCCAAGGCGCTCTTGCGCCGCGTGAGGTCGCGAGCCTGCTTGGCAGCCGCGCTCGCCCGCGCCGCGACGATCACCTTCTGGACGATCTGGCCGCCCTCTTTGGGGTTCTCTTCGAGCCAGTCCGCGAGCTTGGCGTTGGTCGCGCGCTCGACGAGCGAGCGCACCGGCACGTTGCCGAGCTTGCCCTTCGTCTGGCCCTCGAACTGCGGCTCGCGCAGGCGGACCGAGATGATGGCGGTCAGGCCCTCGCGGATGTCGTTGCCGTCGAGCGCGGGCTCCTTTTCCTTCAGCAGGTTGCGCTTGCGCGCGTAGCGGTTGACGACGTTGGTGAGGCCCTTGCGAAACCCCTCCTCATGCATGCCGCCCTCGATCGTGGCGATGCCGTTCGCGAAGGAGTGGATCGACTCGTGGTAGCCGGTGTTCCACTGGAAGGCGATCTCGACTTCCATGTCGGTCTCGGCCTGCTCGTAGGCGCCGACCTTGCGGAACAGTGACTCCTTGGACGAGTTCAGGTGCTTCACGTAGTCGACGATGCCGCCGTTGTACTTGAACGTCTCTTGGTTCTCGCGGCCCTCGCGCTCGTCGGTGAACCGGATCTCGAGGCCCTTGTTGAGGTACGCCATGACCTGGAGCCGCTCGACCACGGTCTGGGCGCGGAACTCGACGTCGTCGAAGATCGTGGCGTCCGGCCAGAACGTGACCGTGGTGCCCGTCCGGTCCCTGGGCGCGGGACCGGTCATCTTGAGCGGGCTCTGGGGATGGCCGCCGTCGCGGAACTCCATCTCGAAGTGCTCGCCGTTGCGGTCGATCGCCAAGATGAGCCGGGTCGCGAGCGCGTTCACGACTGAGACCCCGACGCCGTGCAGGCCCCCGGAGACCTTGTAGCCAGAGCCGCCGAACTTCCCGCCGGCGTGCAGCATCGTGAGCACGATCTCGGCCGCCGAGCGGTCCGGGTACGACGGGTGCGGGTCGGTCGGGATGCCCCGGCCGTTGTCGACCACCCGGCAGCCGCCGTCCTTCAGGATCGTCACGTCGATGCGCGTGCAGTAGCCCGCCATGGCCTCGTCGACGGCGTTGTCCACGATCTCGCGGATGAGGTGGTGCAGGCCCGCGGGTCCCGTCGAGCCGATGTACATGCCGGGTCGGACCCGCACTGGTTCGAGGCCCTCGAGCACCGTGATGTCACCGGCCCCGTAGGTCTCGGACCCCTTGGTCTTCTCCGCCACGAAGGGCCCTCCGTTGTCGCGTCGATTCCCGTGCACGGGCGTGCGACGAGCGCCGCGCAGAACTCATTTGACGTCGATCATCCTACCCACTCGCACTGACATTCGAGGCCGCTCGAGGTGCTCGCGTGGCTCGCTCCGGCGGCATTCCCGTGTGACAGAACCGAGGCTGGACGCGCGGCGGCGGCGGGCTCGTTCTAGCGTCGGGCCATCGACGCACGGCGACGAAGCGGGCTCGCGCGAGAGTTCGTCGGCTTCCTCCCGAGGGAGGACCGGCGTCGCCATCCGACGTACTGGGCGATCTGCCGCGGGATCGCTGCCGACACCCACCTACTCGAGATGGCCGACCTCGTGCCACCGCCCCAGTTCGCGGTCAACGTGTTCTTGGCGTCCGTGCACCACCTGCTGCTCGAGGGCGCGGACCACCAGCTCGCGTCGCACTATCCGAGCGTGTGCGCCCGCCGCGGCGTCGAGTGCACACGGGTCTCCGATGAGCAGCTGACAGGTGCCTTCGCGTCGTTCTGCCGGGCGTTTCGCCACGAGATCGCGCAACGCTGCGCGACGCGGGCGACCCAGACCAACGAGGTGGGCCGCTGCGCGATCCTGCGGGCCGTCCTCGGCTCGCTGCACGCCCGCGGCGACCGGACCGTGTCGCTGCTCGATCTCGGCTGCTCGGCAGGGCTCAACTTGCTGCTCGACGAGTACGCCTGCGTCTACGGCGATGCCGAGGCAGGGCCGAGCAACGCGACCGTGGTGCTGCGCTGTGAGATCGTGGGCACGCTGCCCGAGCTTTCGATCCCCGCGATCGAGGCCCGCGTGGGGCTCGACCTCGCACCGATCAACGTGACCGACCCCGACGCGGTCACGTGGCTGCTCGCCTGCCTCTGGCCCGACGACCTCGAGCGCTTCGGCCGCCTCGAGCGCGCGGTGGACGTCGCGATCGCGCGGCGCGACGAGGTCGTCATCGTTCGCGGCGACATGGTCGACGCGCTCGAGCGGGCCGCGTCGAGCGCGTCGAGCGCGACTCGGCTCGTCGTCGCCAACTGCTGGTCCGCGGCGTACCTGCCCGAGGCGAGGCGCCACGAGCTCGCGGCACGCGTCGCGTCGCTGGCGCGCACACGTCCTGTCACGTGGGTCACGATGGAGGGACCGCGCGTCGCGCGCGACCTCGGCGTGCTGGCGGCGACGGCGAGCCTCGTGCATCGCGGTGCGAGCGTCGTGTGCGTCACGGAGTTCGCCGACGGCGAGGCGCACTCGTCATTCGTCGCCGAGACCCACGGGCACGGCATGTGGCTCGACTGGCACGCGAGCTCGTCGCTCGCGGGGTGACTCAGGAGGTCCCAGCCAGGAGCGCCGCGGCGTTGTCGTGCAAGATGGCGCGCAGCTCGTTGTCGTCGGACCCGAGCGAGCGCTCCGCGTCGAGCGCGAGGCGCGGGTCGTCGAGGGGGTAGTCGCTCCCGAACAGCACGCGGTCGGTCCCGACCTAGCACAGCACCCATGCGAACTGCTCGGCGAAGTCCGTTGGCCAGGAGAGGCGGTGGCGGACACCTCGATCCAGACCTGCCGCGGCCAGAACGGGTAGCGGGCCACGATCTCGTAGACCAAGAGCGACGGAAAGTCGGGTCCGTGGGCGTTCTAGCCGACGCGGCCACTCTCCGCGGACCCCACCACCACCCGCAGCGAGGTGGGTGCGCTGGCGGTGCCGCAGCCGAGCGCGGCGCCCAGCTCGTCGAGAATCGCGGCCGCGTCGAGCTTCGCCCGAGCGGCGTGCATGCCGCTTGGGACCGCGACGACGAGCTCGAGGCCAGCGAGGCGCTGGGGGCGAGCGCGCGACGCGCGGGCGGACTCGATGCCCGGCCACACGCCCTCGACCGCGGCGAAGCCGACGAGGTCGACGCGCGACACCTCCGACGCGATCCGCCGCAGCGACCACGACAGCGGCCGCGGCCCGCGGCCCTTCTCACTTGTCACGATGGAGCCGCCGCACGTCGACGAGGTCGGCGCCCGCCAAGCCGGCCGGTGGCGGGACCGCGGTCGTGAGCAGTGTCTGTCCCCGCGGCAGCAGCTCGAGCAGTCGCGCCGAGCGTCCGAGGTCCAGCTCTGAGAAGACGTCGTCGAGCAAGAGCAGCGGGGGCTCGCCGCGAGCCGCGGTCGCCTCGACGTGCACGGCGATGCGGATCGCGAGCGCCAGGCTTCGCTGCTCGCCCTGGGAGGCCTGGGTGCGCGCGTCGCGGCCGTCGACGGTGAGGACGACGTCGTCGCGGTGCGGGCCGACTGTCGAGACGCCCCGGCGGACGTCGTCGCTGCGGGCGACCGCGAGGGCGGCGAGGAGTGCTCCAACCCAGCTCCTCGCGTACGTCGCGGTGACCGCGTCGTCCTCGCCGGCGAGCATCCGATACAGCTCGGCGATCCGCGGCGACAACGCGACGGTCAGCGCCTCGCGGCGCGCGGCCAGCTCGTCGCCGAGCTCTCCCAGCCGTTCGTCCCACACGTCGAGCGTCGTCGCCTCGCTCGCTCCCAGCCGGCCGTGCAGCTGGCGCAGCAGGGCGCCGCGCTGGCGAAGGACCCGTGCCGCGTCCTCGAGCAGCGGCCCCGCAGTCGGCTCGAGGAGCAACAGCGCGTCGTCGAGGACGTCGCGGCGCAGCGCCGGTCCGCCGCGCACGACGCTCACGTCCTCGGGCGCGAACGTCGTCACGGCGACGGCGTCGGCGAGGTCGCGACGGGTCTTCGCGGGTTGGCGGTTGACCTGGATGCGCGAGCGTCCGTGCCGCGAGAGCTGCGACTCGATCAGCACGTCAGTGTCGGCACGGCGGACGGTCGCTCGCACGTAGGCGTCGTCGGCGCCGTTGCGGATCATCACGTCGCGCGTCGCCCCGCGGAAGGACCTCGCGGTGCCCAGGTACCCGATCGCCTCGAGTATCGAGGTCTTGCCCGTCCCATTCGGCGCGAGCAGCACCGTCGTGCCGTCGGGGTCGGGCGAGAACTGTGCGGCGGGGAAGCTGCGGAAGTCGACGAGGTCGAGTGACGCGAGCCCCACGCCGCTACTGCACGCGAACGGGCATCAACAAGTAGCGGAAGCTCGCCTGCTCGGCGCCGTGGACCATCGCGGGACGCGCCGAGTCCGAGGTCTCGATGACGACCTCGTCGCCCGAGACCGCGTCGACGCCGTCGATCAGGTACGTCGGGTTGAACGCGATCGTCAGCTCCTCACCGGTGAAGTCGCCGTCGACGGTCTCTTCGACGTCGCCAAGGTCGTGGGAGACGACCTTGAGGTCGACGCCGGTCGCGTGCATCGTGAGGCGTACCGACGTCGTGTTGTCCTTCACGAGCAGCCGTGCGCGCCGCAGTGCGGCGAGCACTGACTCCTTGCCGAGGTGCAGGCGGTTGGGGTAGCTCGCAGGGATCAATTGGCGGTAGTCCGGGTACGCGCCCTCGATCAGCCGCGAGCTGATCGTCGTCGAGCCCGCCGAGAAGGTGACCTCGGTCTCCGAGAGGACCACGCCGACCTCGGCGTCGTCGGCAAGCCCGCCGCAGAGCCGCTGCAGCTCGCTCAGCGCGCGCGACGGCACGAGGAGGTCCTTGTCCCCCGCGATCGCCGAGCGCCCGGGGAGGTCACAGAGCGCGAGTCGATACGAGTCCGTCGCGACGAGCCGGAGCGTGCCCTCCTCGTTGGTGAACAGCACGCCCGTGAGCAACGGCCGCGCGTCGTCGCTCGAGGACGCGCGGACCACCTGGCGGAGCGCTTCGACGAGCTCCCCGGCGGGCACCGACGTGGTCGTCGCGCCGGCCGACGGCAGTGTCGGGAAGTCGCCCGGCGAGAATGCGCGCAGCGAGAAGCGCGAGCGCGCCGCGGAGATCTCGACCTTCTCCTCGCTCGCCTCGATGGTCACGGCACCTGGCTCGAGGTGTCGAACGGCGTCGGCCACGAGCCGCGCGGGGACGACGGACTCGCCGTCGTCGATGCCGATCACCTCGATCACGGCGCGGACCGTGAGGTCGAGATCCGTGCCCGTCGTCGTGAGCTCGTTGCCCTTGACGACGAGGTGCAGCCCCGTCGTCGCACCGACCGCGCGGGTCGACACCGCACGCGCGGCAGCGGACAGTGCCTCGACCAACGTGTCGCGCTCTGAGCGGAACTTCATGGCCCAACCACCTTTCCTGAGGGCGCCCCCCACGGATGGAGTGAATAAGAAGTGATTGTCATAGTAGGGGTGTGGATTGTGGATAAATGAGAATCATGCCTGATCAGAGGCCATATATTCATCCACTGCCGAGCGGCTACCGGTGGGAAACATTTTTCGGGTTTTGCCGCACCGGCGAAAAGCTGTGGACGACGGGGACATTGCGCCACAGGATAGGCGCGTCTCGCGCACACCTTGGTGGGGGGTCGATCCACAGAGA
>DATKGG010000041.1:0-16365 GCA_035510855.1 Acidimicrobiales bacterium | reverse complement strand
GGGGGGTGCCCGTCCGACTCGATCCCGAGCTACGTGAGGCGGTCGAGGCTCGGGCTACTGAGGACAAGACGACGACAAGCGATGTGATTCGGCGTGCCTTGAAAGACTTCCTCCACGTCGGTTAGAGCAATGACCGCAGATTCTGGCCAGTGTCGGAGGGCCGATCTCAACGTTCTCCGACTGGCGGATCAAGCCCTGGTTGGGGCGACGTTGATCCGACTCTGGGCTTCTCGGTCATGGTGACTCGAACCGGCTCAGGGTGGCTGGCCGACCATCCAGTGATCCCGATTGCCTATGCGACCTGTACTGAGCTGACTCGCGAGGTTGGCGGGGGAACGTCCTCGCCGTGCTCCCTCAGTGACTCGAGATGCAGGACGATTGCCTCTCGGACGTTCGCCGTCACTTCTTCGACTGTAGTTCCCGTCGCGACACAACCTGGAAGATCTGGCACGAATGCAGAGAGGTTCTGCCCTGCATCCTCGATTACGATCGCGTACTCGGTCATCGCTGTCTCCGAGGTAGTCCTGCCTGTCGAACCACGCTACCAACCGTGCCCTTTGCCAGTTCGTCCCCTGGGTTGCCAGGAACGGTCACCGTCCCCGGCTTTGTGAGATGCCGAAACTGACGATGGCTACCGACTTGTCGGACCTGCGTCCAGCCGTCGCGTTCGAGCTCTCGAATGAGCTCTCTCACCTTCATGAGTGCAACTTGAAGACTGGTTGTGACACCAGGCTGAAGAGCGCGGGGAGCGACGATGGTGATCTGGGAGAACTCCCGACGCCGATGCGCGCGGCGAACGACCGTCGTCTGGAAGCAAGAGAGGTCGTAGTTCAAAGGCAGTTCACTGAACAGGCCTTGGCTGCGATGTAGTACCCATAGACCAGCACACGGCTGGTTCCAGGAGATCCAGTCGCGTAGAAGTCAAGGTAGTGGCCACTCTTCAGCCCGATCCCGGGGTTGAACGAAAAGTGATCGGGCTGGTCCGCGGAGTACGTGCCGAACGCAATGTCGTTCAAGGGTTCCGCACAGCCGGTATTACTCTCGGCGTCCAGGGTCAGCGCCGTACCGGAACTCGTCGAGGCTCCCGCTGGGACCAGCACAACGCTCGTTATCTCGAACGCCTTCCCGGCCGGGGGGCTAAAGAAGCCGCAGTTCAGCATTCCCGCAGAGACGCTTGCTCGCACGGCGACTCCACCGATCGGCGCCACGGCGGTCGTTTGAAGATTCCCGGTCGAGCTGACGCTCGCGTGTGCGCCAGAGACTTTGTCGGTGACAAAGACATTTGACCCGGTGATGCTGGCGTAGGCCCCCACGGGCAGGCCAACGACCAACATGGCAGTAACGATGATCACCGTCAGCTGCCGACCGGTGAATGGCCCCAGTCCTCTGGCTGCTCGCTTGTCTTCGACGGTCGTGGAATCGTGAACCACTTCGGCCTCCTCCATCGGTAGTTGCTGGACTAACCCAGAGTTCACCACTCTCTCCTCTCGTTCGCACCTTCCGCCTGCGAGTGCTCTGGGTCCGCACTGTGCCGCCCAAACAGTGAAATGAGCCGTGACATCGGCTCCAGTGAATCCAACCTCGCCGGGTGCCTTCCGAGTTCCCCGGTGACCTCACCGCTTTTGATGAGATCGAGTGCCGCGACCGGACTTGGGGTTATCCCCGACGTGTCGTTAGGGGACGCTAGAAATTTCGGCCTGGTGTCGGAGGGCCGACGCGCTAGGTCTGCTACCAACCACTGGCGACACGGCCTGTAGGTGGTTTCCCAGGCGGCTCGAAGCAGGTGCGCCCCTACCCGGCAGCATCGTTCTGATATCCCGCTGCCCTGCTAGTTAGCTAGTCGGCGAGTGTCCAAGATGAGAAGGTGGTCTTGTGACCGACTACATCGCTGTCAACCGAGCGCATTGGGAGAGCAGGGTCCCTCACCATCTCCAAGGGTACGAGCTCGACAGCTTCCGCCATGACTCAGCGCACCTCTCCCACGTCGTGCGATTCGATCTTTCGCGGCTCGGAAGCATCGTCGGCCTCGATGTGGTGCATCTCCAATGCCACATCGGTACCGACACGCTCTCTTTGGCCAGGCTCGGCGCGAGGAGCGTGACCGGCCTCGACTTTTCCCACGCTGCTCTTGTCGCAGCGGCTCAACTGGCACGTGAGTGCGAGGCTACGATCGACTTCGTCGAGAGCGAACTCTACGACGCGGTCGGCGCGCTCGGACCCGGGCGCTTCGATCTTGTCTTTACAGGAATCGGTGCGCTCTGCTGGCTCCCAGATGTACGTCGGTGGGCCGAGGTGGTCTCGCAACTGCTGCGACCGGGGGGCCGGCTCTTCATTCGGGAGGGCCACCCCGTGCTTTGGTCGCTCAGTGACCCACGACCAGACGGCCTGCTCGTCATCGAGTATCCGTACTTCGAGACAGCAGGAGTCCATTTCTCAGAGGAGTGGACCTATGTCGAGCACGCTGAGCCCTTGGCCTCCCCAGACCTCATTCATTACAACCACGGGCTCGCAGAAGTGATCAGCGCTGTTATGGATGCTGGCATGCAGTTGTCCGCGATCGATGAGCACCAAACGTGCCCGTGGAACCCGTTCGGCGACGCCACGCAGGTCGATGAGTTCGGCGAGTTCCGACTTCGTAGTGATCCGGCGCGGTTGCCGCTCACCTACACGCTCCAGGCCATCAAGAGCGGGTAAGACAGACTTCTGAACCCCGCTGAAAACTCCGCTCCATGGATGCAGCGATGTGCGTTAGGGGACGGATCCAAGAAGGACGTCGTGTCGGAGGGCCGACGCAACAGATCTGCTACCAACCACTGGCGACTTGGCCCGTAGGTGGATTCCGGGTGGCTCGAAGTACGTGCGCCCCTACCCGCCAGCGTTCCGGGGCACCCCGCGCTAGACGAGCTTGACGAACTCCTCGGGCGTCATCTCAGCCTGGCGAAGTATGGAGCGGAGCGTCCCTGGGGCCAACTCGCGGTGGAGCGGCACGATCACGGTCAAGCGGTCTCGCCGAAGCTTCACGTGACTGCCTCGCTGGCTGATCTGGGCGAATCCGACACTGACCAAGGCGCGAACAACGCTCGCGCCGCTGAGGACCGGAAGCGACGGACTCACGCAGAGAGCTGGAAGGTGGTGACCACCGGGTTCTCGAACGAGACAGGCTCAACCTGATCCTCGAAGTACAGCTCGAGGGCCTCCTTGAGGTTCTCGAGGGAGCCATCGACCGAGTCCCCTTGGCTGGTTACTTCGACCTCGAGGCAGCGTGCAACGAACCAGTCGCCTTCATGGGTGATCGCGGCCGTGAACTGCATGCTCAAAGCATAGGTCCAGGCTGCGACGAGACGTGTCCATTGCCTCTGGCAATTGCCGGTGTCAAGTGGGGCGGATTGTCGGTGCGTCTCCGAGCCGGCAGCGGTTGGGGACGCTGAGCTGGGATCATCGAGCTCGTGTGTCTGGGTACTCGACTTCTCGGAGTCGCATAACCAAAAGTAAACTGCCGAAATGGACGCCCGAAGTGACGTCGAGTGCCGAGAATTCTCGATGACTGCCGCGGAGATTCGATCGGTTCTGTGGAAGATGTTCCGGCGGTCAAGCAGAATTTGGACGATCGGAGTCCTCGGCGTGCTTTGCGTTCTTGTGGGCCTTGGAGGTCTGCTCGGCGGCACGGGCCGGAGTATCTCGACGCTTCTTGTGATTCTCGGTTGCCTCAATGTGTTCGTGGTCATTCGCGGCTGGTTCGTAGGCGTGAGAAAGGCACTTTCGCTTCCAGGGGCACTCGAGGATCGCAGCTACCGGTTCTCCGAGGAAGGCGTGGAGGTCAGTTCAAGGTCGATGGACTCCAGGATGTCGTGGACCAACTACGAAGAGTTGCGTGAGTGGGACAACGGATTCTTTTTGAAGTCAACCGGAGTCAATCGCTTCATCTTTCTTCCTGCACGGGCATTCAGCTCAGGCGAAGACCGCGACGCGTTCAGAACTATGGCTCGCCGGCATGTCCGCTATCTCAAGTTCACGCACAAGGTCCCCTCATAGCACTCGTAGGGCCTGCGTTCAGTCTCCTTGCGAGTCTGTGGTGAATCTGCAAGCTCGGGGATGTCCTCCGAGGGGTGTGGCAGAAGTGCCGCTAGGGGATACTGGAAGAACCGGCCTGGTGTCGGAGGCGGGACTTGAACCCGCACGCCCCAGAGGGCACCAGCCCCTCAAGCTGGCGCGTCTGCCTATTCCGCCACTCCGACGCGGAGGTGCAGATTAGCGCAGCCTCCTCTACGGCTTCGTCGTCGCCGGCACGAGCGACGGGATCTGGTCGACGGTGCAGCCCACGGTGTCGCACGGGAGCAGGCCGGTGACCTGCGGCGACCAGCCCACGTACACCGAGGGCGAGTAGAGCGGCAGGCCTGCCATGAGGTTCCAAAGCCTCGCGTCCATGGCCGTCCAGGTTGTCGCCGCGGTGACCGGGTTCAGCATGCCCATGGCGGTGAGTGCCGCGGCGTTGACGATCGGGTCGTTGACGCCGGTCCACGTGAGGTCCGCGGGCGGCGGCGACGGCGGGACGAGCCAGTTCGCCGCCGCCTGTGTCGCGAAGCCGTCACCGGTTCGCGACATGAGTCCCGCCGAACACGACCCCGTGCGGAGCTCGTCGACGACCGAGGTGGTGGTCCCCAGCGACTCCCAGTCGATCACGACGCCCTGTGCGAGCAGCTGATGCCGGATCAACTCGCCCGCGGCCACGAGTGGCTCGTCGGCGGTTGGGACGGCGAGGCACACCGAGAACGGGCGATCCCCCGGTCGGAGCCACCCGTGCGTGGACTTCGCGAATCCTGCGGCGTGCAGGAGTGCGTCCGCGGTCGCGACGTCAGCGAGGTCGCCGTAGGCAGCGGACCCGGAGGCCCCGGGGAGCGGCGCGGTCGGCGCGACGGGGTTGCCGACGGGTGTCCCCGGGTAGCCGAGGTAGTCCGCATCGCCCTGCCCGAACAGGTGCGAGACCGCCGGCGCGTCCGTGTCGTCGACCGGGGCGGCGAGCGCGTTCACGAGCGCGGAGCGGTCGATGAGCCTCGCGAGCGCCTCTCGGACGGTCTGTGGGAGCGCGCCAGGTCCCCGCACCGCGAAGTCGAGGCTCACGATCGTGGTGTCGTGCTGGACTCGCGAGTCGAAGGCACCGCTCGACGTGATCGCCTGGAGCTGGGCGAGCGTCGGCGACGGGAGGTAGACGAGCCGCGGCGCGCCACCGGCCGGCACGGGAGCCGAGGGATCCGTGCTCACGACGACGTGCGTGTAGAACGGCACCGTGCCCGTCCACCTCGGGTTGGCATCGAGCGTCAGTCGTGACGTGGTCGCCGACGTGATCTTGTAGGGACCCATGGACGGGTCGAGCGCCGCGCTCGGCAGCGCGCACCTCGACGATGCCGTGGCTCGCGGCACCACGAGATTGAACAGCGACTCCCAGTCCGAGTACGGCGTTGCGAACACGACGGTGAGCGTGGTGCCCGTGGCGTTCGGCGTCATCGAGGCGACGTCGCGGTAGCCGAGGTCCGCGACCACCGTGTCGGCGCGACGCTCCTGCCAGGTGCGCACGAGGTCCCCCGCGCCGTAGGGGGAGCGGTCGGGCCAAGCCGCGCCCGGCGCGATCGTGTAGACGACCGTCTGTGGGTTGAGCGAGACGACCTCGGCCTGGGACACGACCGGGGTGTCACCGACGAGGGCGGACAGGGGCCCGGGCGTGAACGCCGAAGGGAGCACCAAGGAGAGCACCTCGTCGGTCGCGGCGGTCGTCGACGACGAGCCCGGGTTGCACCCGCCGAACGGCCCGGGGATGGCGACGGTGAGCGTCGGGGCGCGAGCCGGCGGGGCTGCGGTCGACGGCGAGGTGACGACGAGGGCGCCGAGCGTGGCAGCGCCCGTCAGCGCAGCGGCGAGCCCTCTGCGCACCGGCGCACAGTCACTGCAGTCGCAGGTCGAGGGTGAGCGTGGAGAACGCGAAGATGAGCGCGAGCACGATCGTGATCCGGTCGAGGTTGCGCTCGACGACCGTCGAGCCCTGGGCAGCCGCGCCCATCGAGCCGCCGAACATGTCCGAGAGTCCCCCGCCCTTGCCGGAGTGCATGAGAATCACGAGGATCAGCCCGAACGCACTGGCTGCCTCGATCACGACAAATGCAGCGGTGAACACGACCTACCTCCGGGGGGAACGACGCGAGGAACGATAACAGTCCGCCACCGCGCCCAGGACGCCGGCGAACCCGGCCGGAGTCAGGCTTGCGCTGCCGACCAGCAGGCCGTCGACGTCAGAGGGCGTGACGAGCTCGGCGGCGTTGTCCGCGCTCACCGAGCCGCCATACAGGATGCGCAGCCGGGCAGCTGCCTCGCCCAGGTGCTGCTCGGCGAGCTTTCGCAGGTGCGCACAGGCGCTCCCGGCGTCCTCGGGGGTGGCCGCGGTCCCGCTGCCGATGGCCCAGACGGGCTCGTAGGCAACGCAGAGGCGCTCGACGTCGACGCCGTCCAGCTCGGTGAGCACCGCGCCGAGCTGGCGGGCGAGGACCTCGTCGGTGGCCCCGTCGGCTCGCTCGTCCTCGCTCTCGCCCACGCAGACCATCGGGGTGAGCCCGCCGCGCAGCGCGGCCGAGGCCGTCCTCGCGACGGTGGCGTCGTCCATGTGGAAGTGGGTCCGGCGCTCGGAGTGGCCGACGAGCACAATCGTGACCCCGAGCCGCGCGAGCATCGTGGCGGCCACCTCGCCGGTGTAGGCACCCTGTTCGAACTCGCTCACGTGCTGGGCGCCGAGGCCGAGCTCCAGCTTCTCGGCCTCGATCACGCTCGACACGCTTCGCAGGTCCGTGAACGGTGGGACCACGACGACGTCGATCGACGCCACGTCCATCGCGCGCAGGCGCATCCCGAGCTCGGTGACGTGGTGCACCGCCTCGACGTGGTCGAGGTGCAGCTTCCAGTTGCCCGCCACGATCGGGCGACGGTCGGTCATCGCCGGCCCCGTGCGTTCGGCGCGTGGCGCAGTGCGTCGAGGCCCGGCAGGTCGCCGTGCTCCAAGAACGCGAGGCTCGCTCCCCCGCCGGTCGAGAGGAACGACACCTGCGACGCGCAGCCGCACTCGGCGAGCGCTCGCGCGCTGTCGCCGCCGCCCACGACGCTGAAGGCGTCCGAGCGTGCCGTGGCGTTGGCGACTGCCTGGGTGCCGCCGGCGAACCGCTCGTCTTCGAACGCGCCCATGGGCCCGTTCCACAGGATCGTGGCCGCACCCGCGAGCCGCGCGGCGAACGCCTCGGCGGTCGCGTCGCCGATGTCGAGGCCGCGCCAGCCGTCGGGCAGGTCGCCCTCGAAGGAGGCGACCTCGCCCTCGGTCGAGCCGCTGCCGAACGCCGCGCCGGGCGAGAGGCAATTGACATCGGTCGGGAGCTCGATCGAGGTCGCCGAGTCGAGCAGCGAGCGGCAGTCCTCGATGTGGTCGGGGTCGATGAGCGACGCCCCGACGGCGCGACCGGTCGCGACGAGGAACGTGAAGGCCATGGCGCCGCCGACGAGGACGGTGTCGGCGACCTTTGCGAGCGAGGCGACGACGCCGAGCTTGTCGGCGATCTTGGCGCCGCCGAGCACCGCGACGAAGGGGCGAGCGGGCTCGGCGAGCAGCCCCGTAAGGACCTCAACCTCCCTCGCGAGGCGCAGGCCCGCGGCGCTCGGGAGCCGCTTCGGCGGCCCCACGATCGACGCATGGGCACGGTGCGAGACCCCGAACGCCTCGTTTACGTAGGCGTCGAACCCCGCGGTGAGGCGGTCGACGAAGGCGGGGTCATTGGCCTTCTCGCCTGGCTCGAAGCGCAGGTTGTCGAGCAGCTCGACGTCGGGGCAGAGGCTCGCGAGCGCGTCGCGCACGGGGTCCATCTGGCACGCCTCGTCGTCAGGACCGCTCGGGCGTCCGAGGTGCGAGCAGCACACGACCGTCGCGCCGCGGGCCTTGAGCGCCTCGAGGGTGGGGACCGCCATGCGGATACGGAAGTCGTCGGCCACGACGTAGCGCCCCGCGGCACGCTCCAAGGGGATGTTGAAGTCGGTGCGCACGAGGACCCGTCGCCCGCGGAGGTCGCCCAGGTCCTCGAGGCGCGGGAGCCACTCGAGCGAGGCGTGCGACCCCGGCACTCAGCGGCGCCCGACGAGGCGCACGACGTCGACGAGGCGGTTGGAGTAGCCCCACTCGTTGTCGTACCAGCCGAAGACCTTGACGAGCGAGCTGGCGTCGTCGATCCGCTGGACGATCGTGAGTCCCGAGTCGAACGTGCACGAGGCCGGCGATCCCACGACGTCCGAGGACACGATGGGGGCCTCGGTGTAGACCAGGATCCCCTTCAGCGTCCCGTCCGCGGCGGTCGCGAACGCCTCGTTCACCGCTGCCACGCTGGGAGAGCCGTGCACCACGGCGGTGAAGTCGGTGATGGAGCCCGAGGCGACTGGCACCCGAAGCGCCGTGCCGTCGAGCCGGCCGCCCATGGACTGAAGCACGAGCCCCGTCGCGCGCGCCGCGCCAGTCGCGGCGGGCACGATGTTGATCGCCGCGGCGCGTGCGCGCCGCAGGTCGCGGTGGGCGAAGTCGACCAGGTTCTGGTCGTTCGTGTAGGCGTGGACGGTGGTCATGAGCCCTGAGACGACCCCGAAGGCGTCGTCGAGGACCTTCACCATCGGCACGAAGCAATTGGTTGTGCACGAGGCGTTGGACACGACCTGGTGGCGCGCGGGGTCGAAGCTGTCGTCGTTCACGCCCATCACGATCGTCGCGTCGGCGTCCGCGGCGGGCGCGGAGATCACGACGCGCCTCGCACCCGCGGCGAGGTGCCCCGCAGCGGCGTCGCGGCCCGTGAACTTCCCCGTCGACTCGACCACGACGTCAACGCCGAGCTCGCCCCACGGCAGCTCGCTCGGCGCACGGCCGGAGAAGACCTTGATCGGGCGCCCCGCGACCACGAGCGTGTCGCCCTCGACTCGGACGTCCTCGCGCAGGGTGCCCATCGTGGAGTCGTACTTGAAGAGATGGGCGTTGACCTCGGCCGAGGTCATGTCGTTGAGGGCAACCACCTCGACGTCCGCCCCCTGGGCCAGGACGGCGCGAAGGAAGCCCTTGCCGATCCTGCCGAACCCGTTGATTCCGACACGCACGGTCATTGGCTCCTCCTCACGGTGATACTCGATTGTGCCAGAGCGGCGACGAGGGCCGCGGCGAGCAGGTCGGGGTCGTGCACGAGGCAGTTCCGCCCGATCAAATTGGCGCGCAGGTAGTCGACGCCCGGCTCGCCAAGGGACATGGGTGTGTCGATGTCCACGATCACGAGGTCGACCGGCACGCCGTGGCGGACGAGGGCGTCGACGTGGTCGGCGACCGTGAAGTCCTCGGTCTCGGGCAGTTGGGGCCGGAGGTTGCAGACGTAGACGCACTGGGCGCGGGACTCGCGCATCGCCTCGATCACGCCGGGCACCGACGCGGCGGCGAGGACGCTCGTGAAGAGCGAGCCCGGTCCGATCGCGATCTGGTCAGCCTCGACCAGCGCGTCGAGCACCGTGGCGGGCGCGCGAACGTCGTCGCCGAGGAGCTCGACGCGCTCGATCCGCGAGTGCGCCCCGACGGCGACCTGGCCGCGGACCGAGCCGCCGACCCCCGTCGCGCACAGGACGACCCTCGCGGTCGTCGCGGGCAGCACGCGTCCCCGCGCTCCGAGCAGCCGCCCCGCCTCGTCGACTGCCGCCTCGAGGTCGCCGAGCGTGCCGATGAGCCCCGCGAGGAGGAGGTTACCCAGCGGGTGTCCCGCGAGCTCGCCCTCGGTGAAGCGCCGCTCGAAGGCCACGGCGAGCGCGGAGCCGGGCTCGGCGACCGCCACCAGGCACTTGCGCAGGTCGCCCACGGCGACGACGTCGAGCAGCTCGCGCAGGCGCCCCGAGGATCCCCCGTCGTCGGCGACCGAGACGACACCGGTGACCTGGCCGCCGTAGACGAGGGCGGCGCGCAGCGTCACGGCGGTGCCGTGCCCGCCCCCGACCGCGACGACATTCGGCCGACTCACCGCGCCACGTCGCGGTGCTGGACGACGACGCCGGTCGCGAGGCGCCGGGCGACCTCCTCGGCGATCGCGACGGAGCGGTGACGCCCGCCGGTGCAGCCGAACGCGACCGACAGGTACGACTTGCCCTCTCGCTGGAACGCCGGGAGCTGCCAGGCGAGCATGTCGACGAGCTCGTCGATGAACCGGACGGTCTCGTGGTTGCCGAGCACGAACTCGCGCACCGGCTCGTCGAGGCCGCTCAGGCTCCGAAGCCCCTCGACCCAGTGCGGGTTGGGAAGGAACCGGCAGTCGAACACGATGTCGACGTCGCGGGGCATGCCGAACTTGTACCCGAACGACACGATGGCGGTGCGCATCATCGGCGCGCCCGCGGAGGCCTCGAACAGCTCGGCGATCCGGCGGCGCAGCTCGTTGGAGGTGAGGTCGCCGGTCTCGAGCAGCACGTCGGCGAGCTCGCGCAGCTCGCTCAGGGACTCGCGCTCCTGGGCGATCGCCCCGGCCACCGACGCCGCCGCGAGGGGGTGGCGGCGCCGCGTGCCCTCGTAGCGGCGGATCAGGACCTCGTCAGAGGCGTCGAGGAACAGGACCTGGATGGAGGTGCCCTCGGCGCGCAGGTCCCGGATGACCGAGACCATCTCGGGGACCTCGGCGGTGCCGCTCCGGCCTATCACGACGGCGAGCCGGCGCCGGTCCTCGGGTGCTGCGTCCGCGAGGGCGGCGACGCGCGTGACGAGGGCCGCGGGCACGTTGTCGATGACGAACCAGCCCAAGTCCTCGAGCGTCGCCGATGCCGTCGAGCGCCCCGCGCCCGACATCCCGGCGACGATCACGAGGTCAGCCATGCCTCCATCATCGCGCATCGCCCGGCGGCCCGATCACCTGCGTGGCTCGCGCCGGCCCCCCGCTCAGCTGGTCGTGCACGCGCCGAGCGACGTCGTCGGGCAGCCACGACAGCGCCAGCAGCTCGCCGAGCGTGGCGGCGCGCACGCCCGCGGCGGACCCGTAGGCCTCGAGCAGGCGCGTCCGCCTCGTGGGGCCGAGCCCCTCGATGTCGTCGAGCAACGACGCGGTCATCGCGCGGCCGCGCGTCGAGCGGTGGAACGAGATCGCAAAGCGGTGCGCCTCGTCGCGCACCCGCTGGAGCAGGTAGAGGGCCTCGCTGCCGCGCGCCAGCATGACCGGTCGCGACGAGCCGGGGCGGAAGACCTCCTCCAGTCGCTTTGCGAGCGAGGCGATCTCGACCTCGCCCGCGACCCCGCGAGCCTCGACGGCTGCCTCCGCGGCGTGCAGCTGGCCGAGGCCGCCGTCGACCACGACGAGGTCGGGATTCGCCCCGAACCTGTCCTTCGAGCCGTCGACGCGCCATCGCGCGAGGCGGCGGTCAAGGACCTCGCGCATCGCGCCCACGTCGTCGTTGCCCTGCACGGTCTTCACGGTGAAGTGCCGGTAGGCGCGCTTGGCGGGGAGCGCGTCTTCGAAGACGACCATTGAGCCCACGTAGCTCGTGCCCTGGAGGTGGCTCATGTCGTAGCACTCGATCCGGTACGGGGGCCGCTCGAGCCCGAGCGCGGCCTGCAGCTCGACGAGCGCCTTCGAGCGCGCGTTGTGGTCCGCGGCGCGGCGCAGCCCGCGCCGTCGCAGGTCCTCTTCGGCGTTGGCCGCGGCGAGGTCGACCACGCCGCGGCGCCGCCCACGCTCCGGGGCCGCCAGCCGCACGGGCCCGCCGCGCAGCGACGTGAGCCACCCCTCGATCGCGGGGGTGTCGCTCCCCGCGCGCGCGACGACGACCTCGTGGGGCGGGGTTCGCTCCTGGTCGTCGTAGAGGTCGCCCAGGAACCGCTCGAGCAGCTCGTCGCCGTCGAGGTCGTCGACCAGGTCCGCGCTCATCGACTCGCGGCCCACGACGCGGCCGCGCCGCACCTCGAGGCGCACGACGCAGGCCTGCAGCCCGTCGCTCGCGACGCCCACCGCGTCGAGGTCGTCGCGGTCCGAGAGGACGATCTGCTGGGTGTCCGAGGCGCGCTCGACGTGGGCGAGGGCGTCGCGCAGCCGGGCGGCCTGCTCGTAGTCCTGGGTGTCCGCGCAGCGCTGCATCCGCTCGGCGAGGTCCTTGGTCAGCGCCTCGGCGTCGCCGGCGAAGAACCGCAGGATCCCCTGGACGTGGGTGTCGTAGGTGGCCTTGTCGACCCAGCCGACGCAGGGGGCGGCGCAGCGGCCGATGTCCGCGAGCAGACACGGACGACCGAGCCGCTCGTGTCGGACGAACTTCGCGTCGCTGCACGTGCGCACGGGAAACGACGGGAGCAGCAGGTCGAGCGTGCTGCGGAGCGACTTGGCGTGACCGAAGGGCCCGAAGTAGCGCACCCCCCGGCGCCGGCGCCCACGGACCACGACGGGCCGCGCCCATGTCTCGCGCAGGTCGACGGCAAGGTAGGGGTAGCTCTTGTCGTCCTTCAGGCGGATGTTGAAGCGGGGCTGCTCGGCCTTGATGAGCGAGTTCTCGAGCAGCAGCGCGTCGACCTCGCTGTGCGTCACGGTCCAGTCGACGGAGGCGGCGGCCGCGACGAGCTGGGCGGTGCGTTCCGGCAGCGACGCGGGGTCCGCGAAGTAGTTGGCGAGCCGTGCGCGCAGGGAGAGTGCCTTGCCGACGTACAGCGTCGTGCCAGATGGATCGCGGAAGACGTAGACGCCGGGGACGTCGGGGATTGTCTCGGGCGAATGGCGCACGGCTCCATCGTCGCAGGACGGTGGAGCCGTGCCTACACTGGAGGTGCTGGCCTGGATTCCAGCACCACACATATCTCTCCCGAGGCCGACATACCCGCGGATGGGCGACCAGGCTGTCCCCGCCGGCCGCGACGGGAGCCATCCCCCGAGGGGGCCAGCATGCTCACTATCACCACGGCGTTGCCGGAGGACTACCGGACTGCGTCGCCCGACGAGCTCGCCGCGCGCATCGGGGTGGCGAAGGACGCCCTCGGCGGGCGGCTCTTGATCCTCGGGCACCACTACCAAAAGGACGAGGTGATGCGCTGGGCCGACGCCCGCGGCGACAGCTTCGGGCTGTCGCGGCTCGCGGCAGACCGCCGCGACGCCGACTTCATCGTCTTTTGCGGCGTCCACTTCATGGCCGAGTCAGCCGACATCCTCACCGCGCCGCACCAGCAGGTGCTCCTCCCTGACCTCGCGGCGGGCTGCTCGATGGCCGACATGGCCGACATCGACCAGGTGGAGTCCGCCTGGAGCGAGATCGCCGAGGTCACCGACGTCGAGCGCGTGGTGCCCATCACCTACATGAACTCGACCGCGGCGCTCAAGGCGTTCGTCGGCCGCCACGGCGGCGCGGTGTGCACCTCTTCCAACGCGCGCCGGATCCTCGAGTGGGCGCTCACCGAGCAGCCCGACCGTCCCGCGGCGGACAAGGTGCTCTTCTTCCCCGATCAGCACCTCGGCCGCAACACCGCGCTGTCCATGGGCTTCGAGGCGCCGTCGATGGTCGTCTGGGACCCTCGTCGAGGGCTCGGCGGTCTCGAGGACGTAGAGGTCAAGCAGGCGACGTTCCTCTTGTGGAAGGGGCACTGCTCGGTGCACCAGCGATTCCGCCCCGAGCACGTCGCGGCCTTCCGCGAGGCACATCCGGGCGGGCTCGTCGTCGTGCACCCGGAGTGCTCGCACGAGGTGGTCGCCGTCGCCGACCTGGTCGGCTCGACCGATTTCATCATCCGCGCCATCGGGGCCACCGAGCCGGGGTCTGCCATCGGCGTCGGGACCGAGATCCACCTCGTCAAGCGCCTCGCCGACGAGCACCCCGATCGCACGGTCGAGTGCCTGGACCCGAACGTGTGCCCGTGCACCACGATGTCGAGGATCGACGCGCCACACCTTGCCTGGGTGCTCGAAGAGCTCGTCGAGGGGCGCGTGCGCAACCAGATCAGCGTCGACGACGCCACCGCCGCGGACGCGAGGATCGCGCTCGAGCGGATGCTCTCGATCAGCTGACGCGGCGCTCGCGCGACGATGCCGCGGCGCGCTTGCGCACCACAGCTGGCGTTGGCTTCTTCTTGACGGGCGCCTTCGGCTTTGCCGCCCGCGGCGCCGACGCTCGACTCCGCGACGGCGCGTCCGGCAGCACCCGTCGCAGCACGACGCCGGTGTGGCTGGCCGCGTCGGCTGCGACGTTCTCGGGCGTGCCCTCCGCGAGGAGCGTCCCCCCGCCCGCGCCGCCCTCGGGGCCGAGGTCGATGAGCCAGTCCGCGGACTTCACGACGTCGAGGTTGTGCTCGATCACGATGACCGTGTTGCCTTGGTCCACCAGGCGCTGGAGGACCTCGAGGAGCCGTCGGACGTCCTCGAAGTGCAGCCCCGTCGTCGGCTCGTCGAGCACGTAGAGCGTGTGGCCAGTCGCGCGCCTCGCGAGCTCGGTCGCGAGCTTCACGCGCTGGGCCTCGCCGCCCGAGAGGGTCGGCGCGGGCTGCCCGAGCCGCACGTAGCCGAGGCCAACGTCGACCAAGGTCTGGATGTGCCGCAGGATCGACGGCTGGCGCTCGAAGAAGACCAGGGCCTCCTGAGCGGGCATCGAGAGCACGTCGGCGATCGACTTGCCGCGGAAGAGGACCTCGAGTGTCTCGCGGTTGTAGCGCGCGCCCTCGCACACCTCACAGGCGACGTAGACGTCGGGGAGGAAGTGCATCTCGATCTTGATGGTCCCGTCGCCCGCGCACGCCTCGCAGCGGCCCCCCTTCACGTTGAAGGAGAACCTGCCGGGCTGGTACCCGCGGACCTTTGCCTCAGGAGTCTCGGCGAAGAGCCGGCGGATCTTGTCGAACACGCCCGTGTAGGTCGCAGGGTTCGACCGCGGCGTGCGCCCGATGGGCTGCTGGTCGACGGCCACCACCTTGTCGATGAGCTCGGCGCCCTTCACCTCGTCGTGGTCGGCGGGGAGCTCACGCGTCCCGTTGACGGTGTGCAGGAGTGACTTGAGGAGGATCTCGTTCACGAGCGACGACTTGCCCGAGCCCGACACGCCCGTGACCGCGACCAGGCAGCCGAGCGGGACGGCGACGTCCAGGTTGCGCAGGTTATTCGCCCTCGCACCGAGGACGACGAGCTCGCCCACGTCGCGGGGGCGGCGCTTGGCAGGCACCGCGATCGACCGGCGGCCCGCGAGGTAGTCGCCGGTGATCGATGCCCTGTTGGCCTCGATGCCATGGGGCCCGGCGACAGGCCCGGAGTGCACGACGCGGCCGCCGAGCTCGCCGGCCCCGGGACCGATGTCGACCACGTGGTCCGCCGCGCGGATGGTCTCTTCGTCGTGCTCGACGACGATCACGGTGTTGCCGATGTTGCGCAGTCGCTCAAGGGTCGCGATGAGTCGCTGGTTGTCGCGCTGGTGCAGGCCGATCGACGGCTCGTCGAGGACGTAGAGGACGCCCACGAGACGCGAGCCGATCTGGCTCGCGAGGCGGATCCGCTGGGCCTCGCCGCCCGACAGCGTCGCGGACGAGCGCGACAATGAGAGGTAGTCGAGCCCCACGTCGATGAGGAACTGGGAGCGCTCGAGGATCTCTTTGATTACACGCTCGCCGATGATCGCCTCGCGCTCGGTGAGCGTGATGGTCGAGAAGAACGCGACGAACTCGGCGATGGACAGCGCGCAGACCTCCGAGATCGAGCGGTCGAGCACCGTGACGCCAAGTGAGGTCGGCTTGAGCCGCGCGCCACCGCACGCCGAGCAGTCGACCTCTCGCATGTAGGTCTCGATCTGCTCGCGGCTCCAGTCCGAGTCCACCTCGCCGTGGCGTCGGTCGAGCCAGTTGATGACGCCCTCGTAGTTCGCCTCGTAGCTGCGCAGCCGCCCGTAGCGGTTGCGGTACCTGACGAGCACCGGCTGGCCCACGGTGCCGTACAAGAGGAGCTTGCGGTCCTTCTCGCGGAGCTTGCGCCACGCGGTGTCAAGGGAGAACTTGCCGAGCTCGGCGGCACCCGAGAGGAGTCCCGAGAAGTACCCGGTGCGCGCGCCGGCCCACGGTGCGAGCGCACCCTCGCCGACCGACAGCGACGGATCGGGCACGACGAGGTCGGGATCGACCTCGTAGCGCGTGCCGAGTCCCGCGCACGTTGGGCACGCGCCATATGGGGAGTTGAAGGAGAAGTCGCGCGGCGCGGGCTCGTCGAAGCTGATCCCGCAGAATGTGCAGGCGAGCTGCTCGGAGAAGGCGAGCTCGGTGACCGGCACGTTGTCCTCGTCGAGGATCGCGACTGCCGCGGTGCCCGTGCCGAGCCGCAGCGCGGTCTCGATGGACTCTCCCTC
>DATKGG010000040.1:0-56490 GCA_035510855.1 Acidimicrobiales bacterium | reverse complement strand
GGCGTTGGTGACGCAGCCCGTCGTCATGCCGACGTTGGTGCAGGCCTTGGCTGTGTAGGTCTGACCGAACGCGGCGTTGGACGAGCCCGTGAAGGTGATCGCGATCGAGCCCGCGACCGTGCCGTAGGCGAGGGAGACCCCCGTCGGTGCCGTGAGCTGGGTGGTGGCGAGCGCCGGGCCGACAGCAGCGGTCGTCGCCGAGGTGTAGGCCGCGGACGCCGACACCGCGGTGATCGTCACGTAGTAGCCGGTGCCCGCGGTCAGCCCGGTGAGCTGGGCGCCCGAGGTGTAGCTGGTCTTGGTGACGCAGCCCGTCGTCATGCCCGCGTTCGTGCAGGCAATGGCCGTGTAGCTCGACGGAGCGGTCCCAGTTGACGCCGTGAACGTGGCCACGATCGCACCGGCGGTCGTGGACGACGGCGCCACTGCCAGGTTCGTCGGCGCGTTCAGCTGGCTGGTGGCAGCCTGCGGACCGCCGAAGTTAGAGGTCCCCGAGGCGAGATACCCGGGCGAAGCCTGCGCGATCGCCGTCACGTAGTAGTTGGAGCCGGCCGAGCCTGGGTTGTAGCTCAGCCCCGTCGCGTTGCCGCCGGACAACACGTTCGACGTGGTGATGCAGCTGAAGGGGAAGGGGAAGGGACACGCGTTGAGCGTGTAGAGCTGGCCGGCGGGCGCGTTCGACGACGACGACGTCACGGCGATGGAGCCGGGCACCGTGCCGTAGGCGAGCACCGGCGTTGACGGCGTGGCGAGCTGGATCGTCGCCATCGTCGGACCGACCGAGCCGGTCGTCGCCGCCAGGTAGCCGCTCGAGGCGTTGGCGGTGATCGTCACGAAGTAGCTCGTGCCCTGGACGAGCCCGGTGAGCTGGGCGCCCGAGGCGTAGTTGGCGTTGGTGACACAGCCCGTCGTCATGCCGCTGTTGGTGCAGGCCTTGGCCGTGTAGGTCTGGCCGCCAGGCGCGTTGGACGAGCCCGTGTACCCGATCGTGATCGCCCCGGCCGTCGTGGTCGACGACGACACGGAGTTGATCGTCGGCATGGCGAGCTGCGAGGTCGCCTGCGCCGACGACGACGTCGCTGAGGTCGCGCTCGCGTACGCGAGGCTCGACGAGTTGGCCGTGATCTGGACGTAGTAGCTCGTGCCCGGGCTCAGCCCCGTGATCAGGGCGCCCGAGGTGAAGCCTGACTGCACGACGCAGTTCTGGGTCATCGAGCTGTTCGTGCACGCCGCCGCCGTGTAGCTCCCCACCGTCGGGCCGGCCGAGTTGGTGAAGGTCGCGGTGATCGCGCCAACGGTGGTGGTCGACGACGCCACGGCGGGCTGGCCAGGGGCAAAGACCTGGCTCGTGGCTGCCTGAGGTCCTCCGACACCAGAGGTCCCCGAGCCCAGGTACCCGCCCGAAGCCTGGCCGGTCACCGTCACGTAGTAGCTGGTACCGGGCGAGCCGACCGAGTAGTTGAGCCCGGTCGCGTTGCCGCCCGAGAGCACGTTGGTCGTGGTCACGCAGCCGAAGGTCATCGGAGCGTTGGTGCAGGCCTTGACCGTGTAGAGCTGGCCGACGGGAGCGCCCGCGAGGGTCGTCGTGAGAGTGATCGTTCCGGGTGCCACGCCGTACGCGAGCACCGGCGTGGTCGGAATCGCAAGCTGGATCGTTGCCATGGTCGGCCCGTACGAAGACGACGTGGCACCGATGTAGAACCCGCTGCTGACCGCCGTGATCGTCGCGTAGTAGTTGGTGCCGGCGGTGAGCCCAGTGAACTGGGCACCGGAGACGTAACCGGCGTGCGACACGCAGTTCAGCGTCATCCCGGCGTTGGTGCAGGCCGTGGCCGTGTAGGTCTGGCCGCCGGGGGCGTTCGAGGACCCCGAGTAGCTGATGGTGATCGCGCCCGCCGTCGTGGTCGACGACGAGACGGAGTTGATGGTCGGGGAGTTGAGCTGCGTCGAGGCGAGAGTCGACGTCAGCGAGGTCAACGACGTGGCGCTCACGTAACCCGCTGGCGGGTTCGCCGTGATCGCGACGTAGTAGCTCTGGCCACCGACGAGGCCGCTCATGGTGCCGCCCGAGGTGATCGCACCCGACACGCAGCCATTCGTCAGGGGCGAGTTCGTGCACGCCGTCGCGGTGTAGCTCGCCGGCGCCGTGCCGACCGAGTTGACGAACGTCACGATGATCGCGTTGCCAGTCGACAACGACGTGACCGAGGTCGGGATCCCTGGCGCGTTCAGCTTGCTCGTGTCGGCGTGGGAGGCCACGCTCGTCGCGGACGAGGCGAAGTACCCCGACGAGGCGTTTGCCGTGATCGTGACGAAGTAGGTCGGTCCTGCGGAGCCCTGTGTGTACGCAAGTCCCGTGTAGTCATTGCCGGCAGAGAAGTTCCCGTTGGACACGCAGCCGGTGGTCATCGCCGCGTTCGTGCACACCTTGACGGTGTAGGTCTGACTAGAAGAGGCGTTCGACGGGGCACTGAACCCGACGTTGACCGCGCCCGCCACGGCGCCGTAGCCCAGCGTGACGCCCGTTGGCGGGGTCAGCTGCGTGGTCGCCAGGGCGCCCAGCGCCGCGGTCGATGCCGGGAGGTACCCCGCCGACGGCGAGTTGGCCGTGATCTGGACGTAGTACGTGGTGCCCTGGGTGAGCCCGGCCACCTGGGTCGTCCCGGGGTTGATGGCCTGGGCGATGCAGGACGTCGTCATCGCGGGATTGGTGCACACCGTCGCGGTGTACGACGAGGGCAGCTGGGGACCAGCGGACGCCGTGAAGGTCACCGCGATGGCGCCAGCGGTCGTCGAGGACGACACGACCGAGAAGTTCGTCGGTGCGTTGACCTGGCTGACCGCTGCTTGCGAGGACGAGACCCCCGAGCTCGCGGAGGCCAAGTAGCCCGAAGACGCGTTCGCCACCACGTCGACGTAGTACGTCGAGCCTGGCGAGGCCGCGCTGTAGGCCAGCCCGGTGAGGTTGCCACCGGGGGTCACGGCACCGCTCACGCATCCGGACGTCATCGCCGCGTTCGTGCACGCGGCGGCGGTGTAGATCTGACCGGGCGCCGCGGGCGTGGGTGTGGCGAATGAGACCGTGACCGAGCCGGGCACCGTGCCGTAGGCGAGCGTCGGCGTGCCGGGGGGGTTGAGCTGGGTGGTGGCGAGGGTCGGTCCTGCGGGTGCCGAGGTCGCCGGGAGATACAGCGGCGATGGGGCGTTTGCAGTGACCGTGACGTAGTAGGTCGTGCCCGGGGTGAGACCCGTGATCTGGGAGCCAGAGCTGAAGTTGTTCTGCGTGACACATCCGAAGCCGACGCCCGAGTTGGCGCACGCCGTCGCCGTGTACACCTCGCCGGACGGCGCGTTCGAGGAGCCCGTGAAGGCGACGCTGATCGCTCCCGGCGTGGTGGTCGACGGCGTCGCTGACGTGATGACGGGCTGGGCAAGCTGGATGTACACGTTGAACGCCGTGCTGAACGCCGGGAACCCGTTCGAGACATTGGGGTCTGTTGCCTGGAGCTGGTACGCGAGCCCCGCGGTGTCGATGCTGCAGTTTGCGAACGACACGACACCGGAGACCTCAGTCCCGACGCAGTACTGCGAGAGGTTCGCCCCGCTCGTGCCCGTGCCCGAGATGATGCTCAGCGTTACCGGTGAGAGGTCGGTCGTGACGAGATTGCCGGACGCGTCCTCGACGCGGATGATCGGCTGGGTCGTGAAGGGCTGGCCGGCGATCGCGCCCGCAGGCGAGACCGCGAAGACAAGCTTGTCGGCGGGGCCGACGACCGGAACCGGCGGTGCGAACGGGTCGTCGACGATGAAGTTGTTCTGGTAGCTCTGCCCGCTCGCGGTGACGGTGATCGTGATCCACTCGGGATTGTTCGCGACGCACGGAGGGGTGAGATTGGAACTCGTGAAGGTAGAGCCGGTCCAGTACTGGACCTGCGACACGTACGCGGTGTACCCAGTCGGCAGGGTGAAGACCGGCGCGCCCCCGCCGCTGGTTTGAAGGGTGTCGTAGTACGCGAGGGACCCGCACGACTCATAGGTCGGGTTCGTCTGCTGCTGGATCTGGGCAATCGCCTGCTGCGAGGCGGTGCGGATCACGGTGTCGATGGAGGCCGCGCTGCGGTGCGTCGCCGATGCGGAGATGGACGTGGCGAACGCGATCAGGAGCGCCACCGTCGCGATGCTCAGGATGAGGAGGGCGAACAGCACCTCGAGGAGCGTGTCGCCATCCTCTCGGTGCTCGGAACGCGACGTGATCCGCTGCGGCGCGATTCGCCGCGTCGAGCTCCGGTCGCCGCTTCCGCTTCCGTCCTTGCGCACGCGGCGCTCCTGGTTCGTCATGAGAGGAGGAGCCCCACGGAGATGCCCTCGAGGCCACCACCCTTCATGGTGATGGTCATCGACGACGGCGTGATGGCCTCGACCATGGGCGTGCCCGTCTTCGTAGACGCGGGCTCGTTGGTGCCGGACTGACACGTGACCTGCGTCGTACCCAGGCCGTACGGGCCGGTGTAACTCGCTTGCGGCGTGGCGTTGCACGTGTTGCCGTATTCGGAGACCCCCGGCTCATTCCACAAGGGCTGCAGCACCTGGTTCGACTGCCAGACGATGGACTCGTATTCGTCCGTCGTCTCGGCGTCCGCGCTCACGAACTCCCAGCCCGTTGCCGGCGCGCCGGTAACCGTGGTCACGGTGATGTTGGTGAAATTGAGCGTGTTCGTGGGGCCGAATCCCGAGTTGGTCTGGTACATGGCCGGGCTGATGCACGACGGGGTCGGTCCGCCGGAGCTCGTCTCGGGCGGCGTGCCGTCAGGGCAGCCGAGCCCGGTGTAGAAGGGCTGGTCCACGTTGTTCACGGGCAGCGTGTTGCCGAGGAAGGCCTCTGGATACGTCGGCAGCGGCGAGGCGATCATTGGCTGGTTGCCTGACTCGCTCATGCAGAAGCTGAGGACGTCGCCACCGGGGATTGACGCAACCATCTCCTGGCAGCCAGGGGCGGCGGCACTCGAGGCGCTGTACGCCGAGAAGTCGACGAAGCACAGCGTCTGTGCGTAGTAGCCGTTGTTGACGGTGCCACCCTCCGTGGCGGCGAAGCCGCAGACCGTGTTGGTCGGGTTCACGATCGGTGAGCCGGCGGTGCTCAGCGGAGCGCTCGCGGAAGGGTCTGCCGTCAGCGAGAACGAGTAGCTGCTCAGCGGCTCGAAGACGGGGAAGACGACCTCGGTCACCGGCTGGACGCTGATCCAGCCTGCCTGGGCCTGCGTGTTCATCAGCGTCGTCTCGGTGGGGTCGCTGCCTCGCAGCGTCGGGGCCGCGAGCGAACTCGCGATGTCGAACGAGACCGTCGACGACGAGGTGGGCGTCGTGACGAACCCATTCGCGCAGTACTGGCGTACGAGCAGCCAATTCGTCCCGTTGGCGACCTCCGCATAGGTGACGACGACCGTCGAGGACCCAGACGTCCACTTGAGCCCGAGCAGCTGCGTGCCAGGGCCGCACTGCGAGGCGCTCGGGTCAATCGTGATCAGCTCGGCGCTCTGGACGTCCTGGATGAAGTTGGCAGAGGTGACCTGCGCGTCTCCGGAGTCGGAGGTTCGATTCGAGACGCTGCCCTGTATCGAGAGCACCGCGATCAGCCCGGCAGCGATCGCGCCCATGATGAGTGGGAGGATCAGCATGGTGATGAGCAGCTCGATAAGCGTGAAGCCGCGCTCGCTCGCACACGTCGGCGGCTCGTAGGCACGCGCGGCGCTTCGCGAGCGCAGGATGCGCCGGAAACGCGACCATGGAGTGCGAAGGTGATTCACGTCACCTTGACCTGGCTGTAAATGCCGTACATCGCTGAGATGAGGGCGACCGCCACGAAGCCGACCACCACGCCCATGAAAATGATGACGGCGGGCTCGAACAGGCTGGTGAAGCGCTTGACCTTTTCGTCGAGGTCCCGGCTGTAGTACTCGGCCGCGACTTCCAGCTGCTGGTCGAGGGTGCCCGTCTCCTCGCCGACTCGGAACATCTGTCGCGCCGCGCCGGGGAACAGCCCCGTCTCTGCGAGCGGTCCAGCGAGCCCCTTGCCCTCCATCATCTGCTCGCGGATGTGCTCGAGGGCGTCGTGGTAGACGGCATTGTTCGTGGAATCTGCCGTCACCGTCAGGGCGCGCGGGAGGTCCACGCCGGCCTTGACCATCGAGGAGAGCACCCGGCAGATGCGCTCGAGCACCGCGGCTTGGATGAGGTCCCCGAGCACAGGTGTACGCAGGGCCATCTTGTCGAGAAACGCCCGGCCCTTGGGCGCCCTGAGCGTCGCGATGAACCCACCGATGGCCGCGAGGAGCAGCAGGAACAAGGCCCACCACCACTTGCTGACGAAGGCCGACATACCGAGGAGCAGTCGGGTTGGCAGCGGAAGCTTGGCATTGAGGGAATTGAAGAAGGTGACGAATCGCGGGAGCACGAAGACGGCAAGGACGAACACGACGACGACCGACATGACGAGCACGATGCCCGGGTACACCATCGCGGAGACAAACTTGGAACGAGCCTCCGTATCGCGGTCGATGTAGTCGGCGAGCTGGTTCAGTGACGAGTCGAGGCTCCCGGTCATCTCGGCAGACTCAAGGATGCCGACGTAGTAGGAGGGGAACGCCTCGGGGTGCGTCGCAGCGGCTCCCGCGAACGTGTCGCCGGCTCGGAGGTCCTCGATCATCGACTGGATCACCTTGCGCATGAGCTTCTGGGAGGTCTCCTCCAAGATGACCTCCATCGCCTCCATGATCGGTATGCCTGCGCGCATGAACACTGCGAGCTGGCGGGAGAAGTGCCCGACGTCCTTGCGCGGCACCTTCTTCTTCGTGATCTCAAACTTGAGGACGCTCTTCTTCTCGGTCACCTCGAGCGGCTGATAGCCGCGCTCGAGCAACGCGAGGTGCGCCGCGCCGGCGGTCTCTGCCTCCTCGGTTCCGTTGATCTTGTGGCCCTCAGCGTCGAGAGCGGTGAAGTGGTACTTCGCGGTGGGCCTGGTGGCCTTGTCGGTGCTCATAGCGTGTACATGCTCCTTACGACCTCATCTACGGACGTGATGTCCTGAGCCACCAAGCTGATGGCCTCCTCGCGAAGCGTTCGCATGCCCTGCTTCTTGGCGAGGTTTCGCAATTCCTCCTGGGTTGCCCAACCGACGATCAGTCGCTTGATCTCCGGCGTCATCTGCAGGAGCTCGTAGACGCCGATGCGCTCCTTGAACCCGGTACCGCCGCAGAAGTTGCAGCCGGTCCCGTGGTAGAAGACCTGCTTGTCAGGGGGCCCGCCGCTCTCCTCGTAGAACACCCGCTCCTCGTGCGTGAGCTCGTAGGCGGTCTTGCACGACGGGCAGATCCTCCGCAGCAGCCGCTGGGCGACCACGGCAAGCACCGACGACGCGATGAGGAACGACTCGATCCCCATGTCCAAGAATCGGTGCAGCCCCGAGACCGAGTCCGTGGCGTGCATCGACGAGATGACGAAGTGGCCCGTGAGGGCCGACTGCGTGGCGACCCGCGCGGTCTCGACGTCACGGATCTCGCCGACCAGGATCACGTCGGGGTCCTGTCGCAGAATGGACTTGAGGCCCGTCGCGAACGTCAGCCCGGCCTGCTCGTTGGTCTGGATCTGGTTGATCGAGGGGAAGACGTACTCGACGGGGTCCTCGATGGTCATGACGTTGAGGGTCGGGTTGCTCACCTCGCTCAACGTGGCGTAGAGCGTCGTGGTCTTCCCGCTCCCCGTCGGGCCCGCGCACAGCATCATGCCGAAGGGCGCGCGCACGATCTTCGAGTACGTCTTGTGCGTGTCCGGCGGCATCCCGAGATCGCCGAGTCGGAAGACCGACTTGGTCTTGTCAAGCACTCGCATGACGCAGCTCTCGCCCGCGATCGTGGCGACGGTCGCGACGCGCACGTCGACGTCCTTGCCGTCGATCACGGTCGTCAGCTGGCCGTCCTGGGGGCGACGGCGCTCGACGATGTTCATCCCCGCCATGATCTTGATGCGGCTCACGAGACCCGCACCCATCACGCTGGGAAGCGAGATGATCTCCTTCAGCGCGCCGTCGACGCGGAATCGGATGCGAACATTCCCGTCGCCGGGCTCGATGTGGACGTCAGAGGCGCGGTCGCGGATCGCCTGGGTGAGGATCCGGTCGACGACCTGGACCACGGGCGCGTCCTCGGACACGATGTCCGCAGGGGCGTCGGTCTCATTGGAGTGCCGCTTCCGCGTCCCTTCGACCGAGACGAACGCAGCGACCAGATTGTCCACGCCAACAATCGCGCGGTAGTTGGAATCGATCGCCCACCGGATGTCGCTCAGCGGCGCGATCATCATCCGCACTGGCTGGCCCGCGGTCTTCGCGAGCAGGTCTCGGAGCTCCTCACTCGGCTCGGACGCCGCCACGTCGAGGCCCTCCTCGCCGAGCCGGACTGGCACCACCAGCCATTCGCGTGCCACCTCCTCGGGGATGAGTGCCAGTGCTTCCGGCTCGATGTTCTCGCGACGCAAGTTCGACACGGGGACGTCGAGGAACTCCGAGAGGGCGTCGACCAGACCCCGGTCGTCGAGCAGACCCATCGAGACGAGTACCTCTCCAATCCGACCTCCTGAGTCGAGCTGGTGGGCAAGTCCTTGCTCGAGCTGGGACTCGTTCACGAGCTGTCGTTCGATCAAGAGGTTGCCGAGTCGGCCCCGTGAGATCCCAGCGAGCTTCTCGGTCGACGTCACGGTCTTGGACGTCATGATGTCCGCCTCGTCGAAGCCGAAGCCGTCATCGTGCAAGCCGTCGAGCTCGTGATCCGCGACAGCGAGCGCCGAGCCCGAGGTGCGTGCCGCGCTGGATGTTGCCGAGTTGACCGTGCGAGAACCAGCGGTCACCGACACGGCGTCGGTCGCATTCTCCTCGCGCGGTGCTTCTTGCTTATTCCTCTTAAAAGCCACGGTTACCCCTCGTTGGGAGCCGACTGATCGGCCGTCAGTATGACATGACACTTTTGTGAATAGCCATGGGTTACAGGCAGAGTTTGGCGGGTGTTGATATTCGAATTAGACACACCAGGTAAGCCCGATTGGAGCGGATAGCAAACGCATACACGGAGCGGTATGTGACGCTCCTTGCGGTCAAATAGCCGAGACCGGTGTGTCATTGTCCATGACCGACCGATTCGACGAGGCGTCGTCGGATCGGCACTCGAGGATTCGTCGTGACGCCGCTTCGAGGGCACCCGCGTGTGACAGGCGACGCCGAATCGGGATGCGACTCGAGTCAGGCGCTTGTCACGGCGACGCGCGCTCGAGGGGTCTGTAAAGCGCACATCGATCACGCACCCCACTCGATGAGGGAGTCATAGGTAGTCGAGTTCACGACCTGGTAGCCCACGGGCTTGCACGCGGTCGACGACGCGCACGACACACCGTTGAGCCCGTCCCGCGAGCTGGGATTCGCACTCACCGAGGTCGACCACCGCGAGCCATTCCACCCTTCGACCAGCGTCCTGTTCATGCTGCCCGCCTCGAAGTCGCCCACGGCCTTGCATGAGTGGACCTGGGGGCACGACACGGCCCACAGCGTGCTGTGAAGGTTCGGGCTCGTGCTTCTCACCGTGTTCCACCGGCTTCCGTTCCACCGTTCGATAAGCGTTCTGGTCCCGGACCCGCGGACCTGGTTGCCGACGGCCTCACAGAATCTGGGCGTCACGCATGACACGCCGCTGAGCAGGTCGATGACGCCGGGGTTGGTGCTGCGGAGCGCGGACCACCCCTTGCCGTTCCACCTCTCGACGAGCGTGGCGCTGTGCCCGCTCAAGGTTCGCTCGCCGACGGCGGCGCAGAACATCGCAGAGGTGCACGAGATGCCGAGCAGCTGGTTCTCGCCACGTCCAACGTTGGCGCTCTTGACGTTCCTCCAACGAGCGCCGTTCCACGACTCGACGAGCGTGCGGTCGACGCCACGCTGCACTTGCTCGCCGACTGCTGCGCAGAACCGCGGCGTCGCGCATGACACGGCGTCGAGCGAGTCTTGCGAAGCAGGGTTCGTGCTCCTCGACGTGGTCCACACCCTTCCGTTCCACGACTCGATCAACGTCTGCTGCTTTGCGCCAGCGCCGCGGGTGCCGACCGCCATGCAGAAGTTGCTCCTCGGGCACGACACGTCGACGAGGTAGTTCGAGGTCATGCTCGGGCTGGTGCTCGCCGACGTGCTCCAGCGGCCGCCGTTGAACATCTCGACGAGCGTCTTGTCGACTCCCGCGATGACATAGAACCCGACGGCCACGCAGAAGCTGCCTCCGCGGCACGACACGCCGCTCAGCGCGTTCGCCGTCGCACTCGGGTTCGTACTCGCCGCGACACGGAAGCCGACTTGATTCGGGCTACCAGGCAGCGTGGACGCAGCGGCGAGTTGCGGCTGCGCAGCGCCGACCGCGAGCGCGATCGCGACGACGATTGCGCCCTTCGCCGCAAGGTGATGGGTCCGGACGCGACGACGAGATGCTGCGTCATGCATCGCGCCGGCGGTGCGCATCGGCCACCGGGTTGCACAGGAGGAACGGCGGTTGACTCGATGTGTGATCATGCAAGACAACCTCACAGTCACACGTCACCCGCGCGTCCACGTCATCCCAACACAGGATCAATTCCGAAAGCTGGTTGTCGAGCTCTAGGCACGAACACCGCTCGTCCATCACAGTACGAATGGATTTCTGTCGCAATTGCGAGATGGACGCGGCATGCTTGGTGCATGACAGACATCTCAGTCAGCGATTCCGTCGGCGTGCTTGATCCCATGACGTCGTCAACGAGCCAGCAGTTCGAAACGCCACGCCGCGGAGGCTCGTCGCTTGTAACCTCACCTCGTGGACCACGAGCACGACGGCCAGTTGCGACCACGATGACGAGGATCCTCATCGTCGAAGACGAGCTCGAGATGGTCACGATGCTTCGCAGTTACCTCACGTCCGAGGGCTACGACATCGATGTCGCGTCGAACTGCGCAGGGGCCATCGCGGCCGCGACGGCAACGCCGCCCGACCTCGTGCTGCTCGACATCGTCCTCGGCAAGGAGGACGGGCGCGACGTCTTCCGCGAGCTCCGACTGATGAGCGACGTCCCGACCATCTTTCTCACTGGCCGCGGTCTTGAGACTGACAGGATCGCCGGCCTCAAGATGGGTGCCGACGACTACATGGTCAAGCCGTTCTCACTCGGCGAGGTCTCCGCGCGAATCGAGTCAGTGCTTCGACGCGCCTCGGGCGCTTCGTCGAACGCGGACACCGACGAGCCGTCGATGTCGTTCGGCCCCCTGCAGATCAATGAGCTCACGCACGAGGTGCGACTCGAGGGCGAGCTCATCGAGCTCACGTCAAAGGAGTTCGCGCTGCTCGCCTTCCTCGCCGCCTCCCCGCGGCGCGTGTACTCGCGCGAGCAGCTGCTCGAGAACGTGTGGCTCTCGTCGCCGGAGTGGCAGGGCGGTGCGACCGTGACCGAGCACATCCGAAGGCTTCGGTCCAAGATCGAGGTTGACCCTGACCGGCCGAGGTGGATCACGACCGTGCGAGGCGTCGGCTACCGATTCGAGCCCCCCCACGCGACGACCTCGGCAAGCGGCGAGTCGACGGAGCACGCCGACAGCTAGGCGGGTCTTGTCGCTTCACCTCACCGCACGCAACGGGTGCTCACGGCGTGGCGTGACCCCGAATGGATCGGAGCTCCGCGATCACGCTGACGAGCTCGCTGGGCTTGAACGGCTTCGCGAGGAAGACCGCCGACCCGTCCACGAGGCCTTCCAGCACCGTTGCGTCAAGGTTGCCTGACGTGAGGATGATCAGGAGATCCGGCCGCTGCGCCTGCAGCTCGAGGGCGAGCTCGCGGCCGGACATCCCGGGCATCACGACGTCGCTCACCAAGAGCTCGATCGGCCCGTCGTAGCCACGAGCGATCTCGAGGGCCCGCTCGCCACTCTCCGCCTCGAGCACGTCGAATCCCCGGTGCACCAGGACTCGGCTCACGAGGGACCGGATACCGTCTTCGTCCTCAGCGAGGAGCACGGTCGCGGTCTCGACGACCTCGGCTGCAGATTCGGTCTCGACCGGCTCGGGTGCCTTCTCCCAGACTGCCGGAAGATAGATGTCGAAGGTCGTCCCTAGGCCAAGCACGCTCTGGCAGTTGATCGACCCGCCGCTCTCGGTCACGACCCGGCGGGCTGCCGGGAGGCCGAGCCCTGTCCCCCTCGAGGGTCCCTTGGTGGTGAAGAGCGGCTCGAAGCACTGCTGCTGGGTTGCCTCGTCCATACCGGCACCCGTGTCGGTCACCTCGACATGGACGTACTCACCGCTCGGCAGGCCGGCGCGCACTGCATCTGAGCTCTCGAGACTCGCGGGGGCAATCGCGATCCGTAGCGTCCCGCCTGCCTCCATGGCGTCGCGGGCGTTGGTGGCGAGGTTCATGACCATCTGCTCGAACTGGTCCGAGTCTGCTCGAACGTTCGCCGACGAGCGGTCTAGATCCAGCACCAGCTCGATGTCGGCGCCGAGGATCCGGTCGAGTACCTCGGCGATCGCGTGCACCGCCTCGACGGGCGCGAAGACGACGGGGGCAGGGGACTTGGTGCGCCCCATCGTGAGGAGCTTGCCGGTGAGCGTCGATGCTCGCGACGTCGTCGACTGGATATCGGTGATCAGCTGTCGCGCACGATCGCTGACGGCGACTTCGACGTTGAGCAACTCGGTGTACCCGGCAATGAGCGTCAGGAGGTTGTTGAAGTCGTGCGCGACGCTGCTCGACAGCTGACCGATGACCTCCATGCGCTGGGCGTGTCGGAGCTCTTCCATGAGCTGGCGGTGGTCGGTCACATCGTCGACGAGCGTGAGGAAGTTGTCGCTCACGCCTGGGGTCGACGGCAATCGTGCAACCGAGACGGCGAGATCGCGCCGCTCGCCGTTGATCTCGACGCCGGGAACCTCGTGACTCGTCACCGGTGCCCCTGTCGCCGCGGTGGTCCAGAGCTCGCGCAGCGACGCGGTCACGCCCTGCGGAAAGGAGACGCCACTGCTCGCTTGCACCTCGTCGCTCCACCCGAAGAGGGAGCCGGCCGCGAGATTCCACCACCGGATCTCCCCGTCGGACTTCGACTCGACGATGCCGATGGGGGCCGTCTCGACCAGGACCCGGAGTCGCTCCTCACTGCTCAGGATCGACTGGTTGAGTTCCGTCGCGCTCAGCGCTGAGGCCGCCATCTGGGCGAGGAGCGTCGCGATCTCGACGTCGTCGTCACTGAATCCAACGTCTTCTCGCCGTCGCACCGACACGGCCCCTCGCGCGGCACCGCGCGTGACCAGGATCGGGGCGACCAGCCAGCCTGCAATTCGCCGCGGGCTGCCCGACCCCAAGTCGGCCAACGAGACGTGCGGAGCGCCCGACGAATCGGCCGACTCGACAAGGGTGTCCTGACCCCTCGACGCGGTCGCGACCAGGGGCGCCCCGGGGCCCTCGATGAGCGTGACGACGGCGGACTCCGCATCAAACGCACCCCGCGTGCGCCGTGCGAGACCCTCGACGACGTCGCTCTCTGTCTGCAGGCCCGCGATCGAGATCGAGGCCGCGATCAGCTGGTGCAACTGACTGGCGAGCCGTTGGGATCGTCGAACCGCCTCTCGTGCTCGCCGCTCAAGCTCGACACGCTCGTCTGGCGATGACTCGATACGCAAGCGTCCAGACCCCCGCGATCGTCGCGACTCCCCCACTGCCATGACGACGGCGAGCAAGGCCAGCGCGCCGGCCGAGACAGCGAGCGTCACACGGCTCCATGTCTGCAGGTGGAGCGAGGCAGCTCGCTCAGGCGATGCCACGAGCGCAACGATGCAGGTGGCGAGCACGCACGTCGTGGTCGCGAGCACGAGCACCGGGGCGATGCGCGACTCGAAAGATGGACGCTGAGGCATCAGATCGACCGGAGGTGCAGGTGCAGCGACGGTCCGACGAAGATGGCCACGACCGCACCGAGCGCCAGGAACGCGCCAAAGGGCAGGGGCGTCGATCGATTCGATCGCTTGGCGAGGAGGAGCGCGATGCCGAACGCGGCGCCGATCAGGTTCGCGCCGAAGAACCCGATGAGAACGGCGGGCACGCCGAGCCAGCCGAGCCCGAACCCGAGCACGAGTGCGAGTCGCACGTCCCCAAAGCCGAGCAGTCGGCCGTCGATGCGATTGATCGCAAAGAAGAGGACGTACCATGCGGCGGAGAACGTCGCCGCGAGCGCGAGGGATCGCCAGTGGCCGGTGGCGATGGTCGCGACAAACAGCAGCGCGACCAGCAAGCCGAACACGAGGTAGACGACCCTCTTGGGCAGCAAACGAGTCTCGACGTCGATGCACGCAAGCGCGAGGAGCCCCGCGACCATGACGAGATACGCAGGTAGCGCCGCGTGCGCTCCGAATCGAATGGCGACACCGACGAACAGCGCGGCCGTGACGGCCTCAACCAGTGGATACCGAGCAGAGATGCGCAGGCCGCACGACCGGCAGCGTCCCTTCAGCAAGAGCCACGAGACGAGGGGAACGTTGTCGCGATTGGAGATCGGCGTCCCGCAGTCCGGGCACGCCGAGCGAGGGGCGACGATCGATTCCTTCCTCGGGACTCGATAGATGACCACGTTGAGGAAGGAGCCGACTGCAAGTCCGAGCAGTGCGCACGAACCGACGAGGATCCCGAGTATCACGAACGCCCTCTACTGCGATCGCTGGTGCACAGTGCGTGCCAGCGTAATCCTGGACACCTCGCTGAGCGTGAGTGTCGAGGCACCAACTCAGAGGGGCTTCCCCGAGAAGATCGCGTAGTCCTCAAGGAATCTGTCGATCGCTTCCACGTCGTGCGGCACCGAGAACAGGAATCCCTGGCCGACGTCCACGTTCTCGCTTTGCAGCCGGAGGCGCTGATCATCGTCCTCAATGCCTTGCGCGACGGTCTGGACGTGTCGCAGCTTCCCGAGTTGGACGAGCTGGTGCACGCGCGCCGCGTGGCTGGTGGACGTCGTCAGGTCCGAGACAAACGCACGGTCGATCTTGACGATGTCGATCGGGAGCGCCTCGAGGAGCGACGCGGATCCCGCTTCCCTTCCGAAGTCGTCGATCGCGAGACGAACGCCGGTCTCCTTCAGCCGCTCCAGGGACGCTCGGAGCGCTGCGCCGTCTGCCAGCACGCGCTCGGAGAACTCCAAGACCAGATGCCCGGGATCGAAGGTGCTCTCTGCCAGTGCCCGAGCCACTTCGCTTGGGAGCGCCGGCTTCGCGAGCTGTTGGCGAGACACGTTTATCGAGACGGAGAAGCGATGCCCCCGGGCGAACCAGTCCGCACCCTGCCGGCACGCGGTCGTCAGCACCCATGATCCCACCGCATTGATCAGTCCGGTCGATTCGAGGACAGGCAGGAACTCGTCGGGGCTGATCGTGCCCTTGATCGGGTGGCGCCAACGCAACAGGGCCTCGACACCGACGAACGCGCCGCTCTGGAGGTCGATCGTCGGTTGGTACAGCAGCAGGAACTGGCGCTCCTCCACGGCGCGCTCGAGTTCGCTGGCGAGCTCGGGGTTATTGAGCGTCGAGGCGCCGCTCTCGGCATCAGCTGCCATGGCACGTCACTTCCTTGCTGACTGCCGACCGAACGACCGTGGCATCGAGCGGCAACACCTCGATTGGAGAGTAGCACTCGACCCCGAAAATGCCGCTCTTCACCCCACTCTCAACGCGTCAGTTGGACAGATATTGGCGCGACGAGTGTTCACCGCTGAGCGTTCCTCGCCGCACTCGAGGAGGCGATCGGGCATTCCGCCGCTCCGCACATCGCACGTCGCGCACCGAGTTCGACGCATCGGCCGCGGCACTTTCGCGGAACTGGCTTCCGTTGCTCCTCTCGTACGTCGCATTCGGACGGACGTGACTACGACACGGCAGCGAGCAGTCGGGGCACAGGTTCCACCGAATTCGAACTTCAGTGCTGTAGTTTCAAGACGCAAACCGATGGGCCGCCGATCCGCAGTGTGGATCGAAATCATGGAGCGCGAGCGTCAATCATGGGAAACGTCGTAGGACGTCGGTACCGATATGGCGCCAGCTTCGTCGACCGGCCCTCTGGCGTCCGCTTCGAGGGGCACCACCCCGTCCTTCGACCTGACCTGTGGAAGCTCTACCTCAATGAGGCAGAGGGGATCTTCCGTGCCCACGGGTTCGAAGGCACGCTGGGCCGTCTGGAGCTCGAGGATGGCAACGGGGTCTCCTTGTTCTTCCTCGGCTTCGCCGCTGACGGCAAGGTGGTCGCCGGCGTGCGGTGCCATGGGCCGCTGGAGAACAGCCATCAGGCAGCCCTCATCGATGAGATGGCGTCATCGCCCGAGGTTGACGACTTCGCGCGACTGATCGATGCGCATATCGCGCACGGCGCGATCGAGATCAAGGGTGCGTTCTCCAAGGGCGAGAGCGTCACCGGCCATCGCCTGGTCGCCACGATCTCGCGCTCGGTGACCCACGCGATGCAGTGGCTCGGCGCGGAGTTTGCTATCGCCGCGGTGTCCGACACCCTTCTTGAGACCGGCCACGAGACCGGCGCCCGTCAAGTGGGCACCACGTCGGTGCCGTTCCCTGACGAGCGGTACCGGACCGTGGCAGTCGAGTGGTATCGGGCACGAAGCCACGAGCTCTGCTCGCCGTCGCACCAGCTGGACATTCGCCTCGAGGCCGAACAGCTGTCGCGGCGCAACGCCACGGCGGCCAGCCCGATCGAGTCCGTCGCCACCTCCGGCGCACCGTGGCGACCTGTCGTGCTCGACATGCAACGGCGCTCGCACCGCGAGGTCCTTCAGGTGCTCCGAGAGGACTCCTCGCTCCAGATCCTCGACCGCCACGCCGAGCAGCGCGCCCAGCTCGCGGAGCTCAAGCCGGCGCCGGCCAAGTCGATGCTCGACGAGGGGCAGCGATGGGTGTACTTCCCGTGGCGCCGCACCATCGTGCGACTGCTCGCACCGAAGGGATTCACCGCACTTCGACTCGACCGCAACCGCAACAAGCTGACGCGCGATGAGCAGTCGAGACTGCGCACACTGCGCATCGGCATCGTCGGGCTGAGCGCCGGCCACTCGATCGCGCACGTCCTCGCGATGGAAGGCCTCGTGGGCGAGCTCCGGCTCGCCGACTTCGACTCGATCGAGCTGTCGAACCTCAACCGCCTGCCGGCCACGGTGCTCGACCTCGGGGTCAACAAGGCAGTCGCCGCCGCGCGGCGCATCGCCGAGATCGATCCGTACGTCCGGATCGTGTCGGTCCCTGAGGGCATCACGCCGGACAATCTCGGTTCCTTCCTCGACGGCCTCGACCTCGTCATCGAGGAGTGCGACTCCCTCGACGTGAAGCTCCTCATTCGTGAGGCCGCACGGGATCGCCGGATTCCCGTGATCATGGAGACGAGTGACCGCGGGGTCCTCGACGTCGAGCGCTACGACCTCGAGCCGGACCGTCCGATCTTCCACGGACTGCTCCCCGGCGTGGACTCCACCGAACTCGCCGGGCTGTCGATCGAGCAGAAGGCGCCGATCGTGCTTCGCATGATGGGCGCCGCCGACGTGACCTCTCGTGGTGCGGCATCGCTGCTCGAGATCGGTCGAACCATCACCGCGTGGCCGCAACTCGGTGGCGAGGTGACACTGGGCGCAGCGTCCGCAGCAGCGGTCGTGCGGCGATTCGGCCTCAAGGGCCACCTCCCTTCGGGACGGGTCCACGTCGACCTCGAAGAGGCGATCTCCCAGCTGGCGCCGGTCCCTGCGCCACTGGACACTCCCGGCGAGCCGATCGTCGCCGAGCCGCCGCTGCCCGAGGACGCCGACGCGATCGATCGGATCGTCGACGCTGCCCGTCGTGCGCCGTCAGGTGGCAACGTCCAGCCCTGGCGCTTTGAGGCCGACGACAGCGAGATCCGCTTCTACCTGGTCCCCGAGCGCACGACGGCGATGGACGTGCGGTTCCGTGCCAGCTACGTCGGGATCGGTGCGGCGATCTTCAACGCGCGGGCGGCCGCGGCGTCCATTGGGATGCTCGGGCCTGTGAAGCTCTTCCCCGAGGGCTACCCCTCTCGCCACGTCGCGACGATCCGCCTGGGAAAGGGCTCGGACCCCGACATCTCGCCACTGACCGGCCAGATACAGCGGCGAGCTGCCAATCGCCACATGGGCCAGCCTGCCTCGATCGACGCCGCCACACTGCAGCTGCTCACGAGAGGCGTGGAGCGCGAGGGGGCGGAACTTCGGCTCCTCACTGAGCGGCCGAAGATCGATCGACTTGGTGAGCTTCTCGCAGAGTCCGATCGCATTCGCTTCCTGACCCCGACACTGCACCGAGAGATGTTCTCGGAGCTTCGCTTCCCGGGTCGCGACGCCGTGGACCAGGGCATCGACATCCGCACGCTCGAGCTCGGACCCTCTGAGCTCGCGTCACTCGAGTTGCTGTCGCGACCTGATGTCATGGCACACCTCGCGGACTGGCGTGCCGGTCAGGCGCTCGGCCTCCGCTCCCGCGCGGGCGTGGGGACGAGCTCGGCGATGGCCGCCATCGTCGTGCCACGCGCCGACCCCATCGCCTATGTCCGCGGCGGTGCCGCCGTCGAGCGGTTCTGGCTGACCGCCGAGGTCCAGGGACTCGCGGTGCACCCGGTGTCACCGGTCTTCCTCTATGCCGTCGACGAAGAGGAGCGCCTTGGCCTCGTCGGCGACCGAAACATTGACGCACTCGTGGAAATGGCAAACCGTTTCAATGACCTGTTCGATTTGTCTGATGGAGAGCGCGTTGCGCTGCTGTTGAGGGTGTTGCATGCCGCTCCCCCAACTGTCCTCAGTGCGCGGCTGCCCTTGACGCACTTGCTCAGTCGACAAAGGGATTCCTCCCCGGCAATGGCCGTCGTTACGCCGCTGCACAACGGCACCAGTGCCGGCCACGGCGAGATGCGAAATTAGGGGTTTCCCGCCGATAGGTTGTGTGCGAGACTCATCGCCTCAAAGAGGCCCCCTCAACGCAGCATCTGGCAACGAACTGGTTCCTGACAACGAGTCGGCGAAGGCAGGTTTTCTGTGACCACCACCTCCCACATGTCCGAGGGACTTGCGGGCGAGCAGATACGCCTCGTCATCGACACGATCGTCGAGGTCGTTCCAGGCACTGAGATCGTCGACGTTGTCGCGAAGTCAGAGTTCGCGTTTCTTGGATTCGACGAGGCCTCCTTCACATCGGCTGGGTCTGAGCCAGTCCACGCTCGCATCCGCGACCGCGTGCTCGGGCAGCTCGCAGGTCAGGCTGCGATCGGCTCGTTCTCATGCGTCGTCGCCGGCGTCGCGTGGGGCGTGCTCGTCGAGCCGATCAAGGTCCAAGGCGGGGGCGTCAAGGGCGCTCTGGTCGTCGCGCGCGAGGGACGCGCATGGTCGAGCCGTGAGCGGGCGCTCACCAAGACGCTCGGCGGGCTGCTGAGCCATGTCGCCACACTTGCCACGCGCGAGAGCGCGCTGCTGCACCAGCAACGCCTCGACGAGCTCGTCGCCCAGGTCGCAGAGCGCCTCATGTCGACCTCCTCGCGAACTCGCCAAGAGGTCCTGAACTGGACGTGCCGGGTGCTGGCTGAGTTCCTCGGCGCGGACGTCGCGTTCCTGCGGCGACACGACTACACGCGCGGGCTCAGCATCCTCGAGGCCGAGTGGCCGGTTCGCGAGGTCGTGATCCCCGACCCACTTGGCGAGGTCCCCTTCGACGCCGACCCGGTCTTCCAGGCGATGAAGGACCTCAAAGAGCCCTACCTGCCGGAGTCGAGCACCCCCGACGAGTACCTCCAGCGCGTCGAGGAGGGATCCGGCGTCAAGCTGGTCGGCGGCGCGGCGGTGCCGCTGCTCATGCCGGACGCGACCTGGGGCATCCTGGGCTTCCTGCACTTTGGCCTCCACGCGTGGACGACCCCGGAGATCAACGCACTCCAAGCAGTCGCCTCGATGCTCGTGCAGCTCCAAGCTCGGTTCGATGCCGAAGAGCAGACCGAGTACAACGCCTACCACGACGACCTCACGGGCCTCGCGAACCGTCGGGCGCTCCTTCGTGAGCTGAAGGACCGCCTGGGCGCGCACCGGTCCACCGCGGTGCTCGTCTTTGACCTCGACCGGTTCAAGGTGATGAACGACTTCCTCGGGCACGCGAACGGTGATCGGTTGCTCACGACGATCGCCGACCGGATCCGCACGAGCGTCAGGAGCAACGACTTCGCCGCCCGGCTCGGTGGGGACGAGTTCGTCATCCTCGTCGACAACGCCGCGAGCGAGATGGAGGTGCTCGCGAGCGCCTACCGGATTCTCGACGTCGTGGGCGCCCCGATCGAGATCGCAGGCCAGCTGGTCACCCACACTGCGAGCATCGGCATCGTGCTCGCAAAGCGAGGTACGGAGAACGGGCTGGACCTCCTCGGGCAGGCCGACGTCGCGCTGTACGCCGCGAAGGCCCAGGGCCGCAGTCAGGCAGTCGTCTTCGACCAGGTCCTCCGAGAGGCCGTCGACGAGCGTTCCAGGACCGAGCTCGGGCTTCGCGAGGCGATCGACGGCGACGGGCTGCGGCTGCACTTCCAGCCCGAGATCGACCTTCGCACCGGCAAGCTGCTCGCAGTCGAGGCGCTCGTGCGCTGGCAGCACCCGACCCGCGGTCTGCTGCCCGCGGCGTCGTTCATCACCGTCGCCGAGGAAACGGGGCTCGTCGTCGACATGGGTCGCTGGGTCTTCGAAGCGGCGTGCCGCCAGCTCGCCGCGTGGCGACGCCAGTTCCCCCACCTCAAGCTCGTCGTCCGCGTGAACATGTCTCCCGCGCAGTTCGCCACCGACGAGATCGTCGAGTTCGTCGAGACCTGCCTGCGGGTCCATCAGATCCCTGGCGACTGGTTGTGCATCGAGATGACCGAGCACGCCGTCCTCCAGGAGCCGGAGAAGACCGCTCGGATCCTCCGCGGCTTCCGCGCCCTCGGCGTCGAGGTGGCGCTCGACGACTTCGGGACGGGCTACTCGTCGATGACCGAGCTCAAGCGGCTGCCCGTCGACCTGCTCAAGCTCGACACGAGCTTCGTGAAGGGCATCACCTCGGACCCCTGCGACCGGGCGATCGTCGAGGCGATCATCCGGCTCGGCAGCGCGCTCAACCTGCAGGTCGTGGCCGAAGGCATCGAGGGCGGCCCGACGATCGACAAGCTTCTGGAGCTCGGCTGCAGCCGAGGGCAGGGCTACTTGATCTCGATGCCCATCGCGGCAGAAGATCTCACTTCGGTGCTGGACGCGGGCACGATCAGCCTGCCGGCTCTTCGGGCTGCGAGGTCGGCGACCCTGCACCCGGAGGGCAGGCCTGTGTGAGCAACGAGCACGAATCACTGACGGAGGAGCGCGATCCCGGCGACGCGCTCTACGAGCCGTGGCTGTTCATCAAGATGCTCGACGAGCTCGCCTCCTCAGAGCTCGGCATCGGCTTCGTGTACGCGGTGCTCGACGTCCTCGTGACCCGATTCGGTCTCGACGACGCGACCGTCGTCCTCGCTGACGAGGCACTCGGCACCCAAGCGTTCCGCCATGGCCGTCGACAGGCTGACCTCGACGCGCTCCCGAGGGGCGGGCTCGAGCCTGGCGTCTACACGGTGCCCGACATCGTTCCCGAGGTCGTGCGCGACGCCGTGCGCAGCGTCTGCCAGCTCGCCTTGTCGCTCCACCTCGCGCGCTACAGCGCAGCACATGACGCACTGACCAACATCTCAAACCGCCGGACCTTCGACTCGGCCCTGCACACCGCGACCGTGCAGAGCTCGCGCTATGGCTGGGCCTTCACCTTGGTGCTGGCCGACTTGAACGCGCTCAAGGCCATCAACGACACGGCGGGACACGCGGTCGGCGACGACGTGCTGCGGATGTTCGGCTTCGCACTGCGCCGCTCGGTGCGAAGCGGCGACACCGCGGCTCGCATCGGCGGCGACGAGTTCGCGGTCATCCTCGCGAACGCCGAAGGGGGCTCCGAGGTCGACAGCTTCCTCGAGCGGCTGCGGTCGCTCCTCGTGCCGTCCGGTATCGTGATCGAGTTCTCGGTGGGCACCGCCTCTGCGCCTCGAGACTCCACCGACCCCGCCGAGCTGTATCGCATCGCCGACGCGAGGCTCTACGAAAAGAAGGGCATGATCAAGCGATGATGACGCCCAGCGAAGAGGACTTCGAGCTCGAGCTGCGTTCGCTGCCTGGCGTGCTCAGCGTGGGCGTCGAGCATCGCGACAACGGCGAGGTGGACGGCGTCACGCTCTTCGTCCGGGGCCAGGATCCCGAGTCGGTGCGTCACGTTGCCCTGCAGGTCGCGAGCCTGTACTACCCGACCGCCGCGGTCACCGTCGAGGACGCGAACCGCTCCCCCGCCTCGCGTGGCGCGCCAAGCGAGCGCGTCGCGCTCGTCCTCACGGACTTCAACGTGCATGAGGGCGTGAGCGAGGTGCACCTGAGTGTGGGGGGCCGCACCGGCGTCGGTCGATCGGGCAGCGGCCCGCTCATCGGCGGTGCCGAGGCCACGCTCGGCGCGCTCCGCGATCTCGGCTTTGAGGTGCCCTTCTTCCTCGTCGCGGTGAACAACATCGCGACCGCTCGCGGCTGGCCGGTCATCGTGACCCTTCGCTCGCTCTCTGACGCGGGGGATCGAATCGGCATCGCGCAGTCCAACGGGGACCTCGAGTCCGCGGCCAAGGCCACGCTCGACGCGCTCAACCGCTTCTTGTCCTCGCTCTCGCCAGCCGAGGCCTAACCCGGGCGTGGCGCGCCTGGGTGGCACGGCCGCTGCCATCTCGCATGGGCACGCCGACCCTGCCTCCTAGAGCGCTCGATGTGCTGGAGAGCGTCCTCGTCGACGCCCGACGAGATCGCGCGCCTACGACCCCGCGGAGTCCTTGGCCTTGGCGACGGTCGAGGCTGCGCTGGTGTCGTCGCCCACCTTCAGCCCACGTTCGAACTCCGACTTGGCCGAACCGAGGCCACGGGCGATCTTCGGGATCTTGGCGCTGCCGAAGACGATCATCCCCACCGCCACCACGATGAGGATGACCTCGATGCTTGCGATCTCGGCTAGCTGCATGGTTCGCTCCTCTTGGTGCACGCGCTGACGCTCTGACGACGCGTCACGACTCGACTTGCTTGATCCACCGAGTACGGCACCTCGACGGCACCCCAGTCGGCGTAGGTCACACGGTTCGCAGGGACCGCGACGGTGCAGCGCACGGTCCCGTCGGGCTCGAGGACGGCGTAGCGCCCGGGCGCGAGGCTCGGGAACACCGCCGCGTACACGGTCGAGCCCTCGCGGCCCTGTCGGGGGAGCACCCAGACGTGCCGACGCCGATCGGGAGCTGCCTCGGGGTGGATCTCGACCTCGAGGCCCTCTCGTTGTGGCGTGGAGCTCAAGATCAGAGCGCCCGCGTGGGCGCCGACGTCCAGCACGACGGCCCGACTCGGCTGGGTCGGGGGGCGCATCGGCTCGGCGAGCGATCCGTTGGCGTGCCCGACCGCACCGTCGTGCGCGTGTGGATGTGGGTGCGAATGCGGGTGTGGGTGCACGTGCATCGCGACGACGCCTAGCCGCTCAGCCCGCGACGCCGACGGGCTGGGTGGCGGGGTTCGTGAGCCCGTCCCAGGGGTCAGCGAGGTACGGGAAGGACGTGGGGTACGAGAGCCCGAACGCGCTCAGGCTCGCGACCGTCGTCGGCTCGGTGCCGCCGACGTCGAAGAGCTCGGCGGCCGGTCCGTCGGGCGTGAACGACGGCACCACGTCGTGCAGGAGCGCGCCAGCCACGGCCTTGAGCTCGATGCTGACGACGTCGTCGTAGACCCGTCGCCCGTTCGGGAAGCCCGCGTTGTCGCCGCCGACGACGCCCAGGATGTTCGCCGCGGACCGTGCCGTTGGCGGAATCGCGACGTTCAGGCGAAGCATGTCGGCCTTCTTCGGACCGGTGTAGTTCTGGAACCCCGGGAAGAGCGGCGGCACCCCGGTGAGCAGGACCGCGTCGAGGTCCGGGCGGGTGTTCGACGTGTTAGCCGTGTACGCGGCCAGGTTCGGGAACGCGCCGGGATACAGGACGTTGAGCAGGCCCGCCAGCGACGGGTGGTCGTAGTACTGCGAGAACTGGCCGTCGCCCGACGGCGACTGGGTGTTCCAGTAGTCCTTCTGGCCCATCGGGATGATGACCTCGTTGATGAGTGGGTTGCCGAGTCGCGACACCTGCATCCACGGACCGGTGTTGTCGTGCGGGTGGCTGTACATCCGCGACTTCTGGCGGCTCGCGGTCGTCCACACGCCGATAGTGGCGTTGGGGTCCGTGTAGGTCGATGGCTGGGACTGGTGATGCGTGAGGTCGCGGATCGGGATCTGCATCGCGATGCTGTGCACGTTGAGGCTGGCAAGTGAGTTGATCCCCGCGGTCGCCGCTCCCTTCAGGAGGAAGTCGGGGTGGAACGGGCGCAGCTCGCCGAGGTCGAAGATCGAGCCGAGGTCGACGTAGAAGCCGTCGGCGCGCTGTCCCGCGAAGAACGTGTGTGACCCGACCGAGTGGATCGCCTGGCTGGTCAGCGTGGCGTAGTCGGGGATCGAGTTGGCACCGACGTTGCACGGCGGGCACGCGAGCCACTCGGCGACGACCCGGGTGCCCCACCGGTCGATGCGGGTGACCCGATAGAACTGCTTGCGGTTCCAGGTCGTGTCAGAGAGGTTCTTGATCTGGCCCGTGTTGTACAAGAAGATGTCGTTCGGGCCCTGATCAGTGAGCAGCGTGAAGAACTCGAACTGGTAGGTGATGTCGGCGTCGCCGTCGTTGTCGTTGTCGATGAAGACCTGGTACAGGACGTCGTCACCGAACTCGTAGAAGTTGGGTCCGCCAGCGGGCTGCTGGAGCGGCACGTAGTTCGCGATGATCGTGACGGTGTCGGGATTGTCGGGACTGACGAACGCGTAGAGGTCCGAGCTGTCAGCGACCGGGTCCTTGGAGATCTCTGGTGCTTCTCTGTGCGAAGACATGTGTGTCATACCTCGTTCGAAGTTGGTTGGGACTTGCTGAGCAGAAATTGGTCAGATGCGTGGGCGTCCGTGCGAGGTCAGCTCGCGTCCCGCAGGAGGCGCGCGACGAGTGCCTTGTCCTTGTGGACGATCTCTCTGGTGCCGACCAGGTAGTGGATCTCACCTGTCCTCGGATTTGGAATGTGCACGACGAGCGAGTCCGACGACGCGCGCGAGTCCGTGGTCGTCGCCACGGGAGCGGGGTGGTGCGCGAGCTTTGGCGTTGACTCCGTCGCGCCTGCTCGTCCTTCTAGCCCCGGGACCACCGTGAGCGCCCCGAGTGCCGCTGCTCCTGCACTTCCCTTGATCAGAAAGCTCCGTCGAGAGATCTCTGCCATGTGATGTCCTCCTGAGGTCGTTGCTCGTTCGTTGCCAGGCCGGCCTGCTCACAGGCCCCCCACTCGCCGGGACGCCCCTTGCGCGACTCGATCCGTGTGCGCTGTATTCGGAGCAGCGCAGGGGCCGGATTGGAATTCGTCGGGGCGGCGAGCTGGGACGACGCGGCGAGGTGCCTACGGGCGCGAGCGGCGTTGTCACCACGCCGCGTCGCGCCGAGCCCGTGGTGACCGTCAATGGACCGGTCGGGCACGCGCTCGCTCGCCGGGGGCTGGGCACAGGGGAAGCCGGTACTCGGAGGCGGGCCTGCACGATTCCACAGCTCCCCGGACCATCGCGGACCCGGATGGCCGCTTCACAAGCGAGCCGTTACCATGCGAACGCTTCTTCACGGCAGCAACGGCCGGCGAATCGCCACCTGATTGCCACAAAGAAGCGAGGAGGGATGCGAGAGTGGCCGAATCGGACGGTCTCGAAAACCGTTGTACCTTCTGGGTACCGTGGGTTCGAATCCCACTCCCTCCGCTGGACGCTGCTGCCTCGACGCGACCGGCGTGCGTCGGGACACCCTGAGAGGAGCGGCATGACGCTGACGGACACCACGCGGACCAGCGACTCGACGCGGACCGAGCACGTCGACGTGCTCATCGTCGGCGCGGGCATCTCCGGCATCGGCGCGGCGCACCATCTGATGGAGCAGTGCCCCGAGAAGTCTTTCGTGATCCTCGAGAAGATGGAGAGCTTCGGGGGCACCTGGTGGACCCACCGCTACCCCGGGGCGCGCTCGGACAGCGACCTCTACACGTTCGGCTACCGATTCAAGCCCTGGACAGGCCCACCGATCGCTTCGGCCGGGGAGATCCTCGCCTACCTCCAAGAGGTCATCGACGAGGACCGCCTCGACGAGAAGATCCGCTACCGACAACGGATCACCTCGGCATCGTGGTCGAGCGACGAGCGAAGCTGGACCGTCGAGGTCACGAGGCTCGACACGGGCGAGCAGCTCCGGTTCACCGCCGGATTCGTGTGGATGTGCCAGGGCTACTACCGACAGGAGGAGGGCTACACCCCGCAGTGGCCCGGCTTCGAGCGCTTCGAGGGCACCGTCGTGCATCCACAGCGCTGGCCCGAGGGGCTGGACCTCACCGGCAAGCGGGTGGTCGTGATCGGCTCGGGCGCGACCGCGGCGACGCTCATCCCCAACATCGCCGACGAGGCGGCGCACGTGACGATGCTCCAGCGCTCCCCCACCTTCTTTCTCATCGCGCCGAATCAGAACGAGACCGCCAACATGCTTCGCGGGCTCGAGATCCCCGAGGAGTGGATCCACGAGATCGTCCGCCGCCAGAACATCCAGCTCCAGGGGATGCTGTCCGAAATGGGCCGCGACAACCCCGAGTTCCTGCGCGAGGAGCTACTGCGGCCGGTCCGAGATGTCCTCGGCGAGGACTTCGACGTGGACCGGCACTTCAACCCCACCTACCGCCCGTGGCAGCAGCGCATCGCAATCGTCCCAGACGGCGACTTCTTCCATTCGATCCGCGCCGGAAAGGCCTCGGTCGTGACGGACCAGATCGAGTCCTTCACCGAGCACGGCATCATGCTCGCCTCCGGCGAGACGCTCGAGGCCGACGTCGTCGTGACGGCGACGGGATTCAACCTCACCGCGCTCGGCGACGTGGCCGTGACGATCGACGATGTGTCGCTCGACTTTGCGAGCACCGTGACGTGGCGCGGGATGATGTTCACGGGCGTGCCGAACCTGCTGTGGGTCTTCGGGTACCTCCGCTACAGCTGGACGCTTCGGGTCGACCTCTTGGGAGACTTCGTGTGCCGGCTGCTCGCGCACATGGACGAACTCGGGGCTCGTGTCGTGTCCCCCGAGCTCCGCGGCGAGGACCAGGGCATGGCGTTGCGACCCTGGATCGACCCGGACAACTTCAACGCCGGGTACATCACGCGGAACCTGCACCTCATGCCCCGGCAGGGCGACCACGTGCCCTGGCGGCACGAGCAGGACTACGTGACGGACTGCCGAGAGCTGCCCGCCGTGGACCTCGACGACGGGACCCTCGTCTACAAGTAAGCCCTCGGCCGGCTTCCAGCCCATAGCCTCGGGGTACAGGAGGACCGTCAATGACACCCGCACGCATCGAGCAGCGACGCTTGCTCAGCACCCAGCTCCCCGGCCCGCGCTCCAAGGAGTTGCACGACCGGCGCACCCACGCGGTCTCAGCCGGCCTCACCGTCGGCTTCCCCGTGTACATCGAGCGCGCCGAGGGCGCGATCCTCGTCGACGTCGACGGCAACCAGCTCATCGACCTCGGTGCGGGCATCGCCGTCACGTCTGTTGGCCACGCCGTGCCTGAGGTCACCCATGCCATCGCCCAGCAGGCGCAGCGCTTCACGCACACCTGCTTCATGGTCACTCCCTACGAGGGCTACGTCGAGGTGTGCGAGACGCTCAACCGGCTGACGCCGGGCGACTTCGACAAGCGCAGTGCGCTGTTCAACTCCGGTGCCGAGGCCGTCGAGAACGCGGTCAAGATCGCCCGGCGCGCGACGGGCCGACAGGCGATCGTCGTCGTCGAACACGCCTACCACGGCCGGACGAACCTCACGATGTCGCTCACCGCGAAGAACATGCCGTACAAGGACGGCTTCGGCCCGTTCGCGCCGGAGGTCTACCGGGTCGCAACGAGCTACCCGTTCCGTGACGGGCTGGACGGACCCACGGCCGCGCGCCTCGCGATCGAGGCGATCGAGACCGAGGTGGGCGCGAGCAACGTCGCGGCGGTCCTCATCGAGCCGATCCAGGGCGAGGGCGGGTTCATCGTGCCTGCCGGCGGGTTCCTCCCCGCGCTCGCCGCGTGGACCAGCAGCGCGGGGGCGCTGTTCATCGCCGACGAGATCCAAACGGGGTTCTGTCGCACCGGCGCGTGGTTCGCCTGCGATCACGAGGGTGTGGTGCCGGACCTCGTGGCGACGGCCAAGGGCATCGCGGCGGGCCTCCCGCTTGCGGGGGTGACCGGTCGCGCCGAGGTGATGGACTCGATCCACGAAGGCGGGCTGGGCGGCACCTACGGCGGCAACCCGATTGCGGCCGCCGCGGCCCTGGCCGCGATCGAGGTCATGCGACGCGACGACCTGGCCGGGCGCGCACGGTGGATCGAGCAGTTCGCCCGACCGCGCCTCGAGGCGCTCGCCGCGACGTGTGCGTCGGTCGGCGAGGTCCGTGGCCGAGGCGCGATGCTCGCGCTCGAGTTCGTGGTCCCGGGCACCAAGGTCCCGGACCCGACGGCGGTCAAGACCGTGCTCGCGGCGTGCCACGCAGAGGGCGTCGTCGTGATCTCGTGCGGCACCTACGGGAACGTCATCCGCCTCCTGCCGTCGTTGTCGATCCCCGAGCACCTGCTCGACGACGGGCTGTCGGTGCTCGAGTCCGCGGTGCGCACGCTCGCCGCGGACGACTAACCCGTCGCGCCGCGGTCGCGCTCCTCGGTCTCGAAGAAGCGACGGAGCCCCGCTGCGTTCGAGTGGACGCCCGAGAGCACCTCTGCCTTCTCGAGGTGCTCGGGGGCTACGCCGGTGAGCGCGAAGGCGCCCGAGAGCGCGCCGGCGATGTCCCTGCCGTCGCGCCACGCGGCCTCGGCGACCTCCGCCCAGTCGACCAGCACCTCGTCGGCCTCGGCGAGCAGCCCCTGGGGGTCGTCGAGGAGGCCGTAGTGCGCGAGCGCGATGCCCACCGGGCTGCGCTCGGCGAACCGACGCAGCGAGGCCCGTGCCTGGTGCAGGTCGAAGTCCGGCGGTGGCGTCGCGGGCCGCAGGACTCCGATGTCAGGGAGGCGCACCCCGACCGCGTCGCCGGCAAAGAGGATCCCCGAGAGCGAGTCGTGCAGCGCGAGGTGGTGCTTTGCGTGGCCCGGCGAGTCGACGGCGCACAGCGACCGCCCGCCGCCGAGGTCGATCTCCTCGAGGTCCTCGAGGACGTGCAGTCGGTCCTCGGCAGTTGGCGTCAGCCTGCCGTAGAGCGAGTCGAGCAGGTCGCCGTAGACGGTCGCGGCGGACGCCACAAGCCGCGTCGGGTCAGCGAGGTGCCGCACGCCCTTCGCGTGGACGTACACCGTCGCGTCGGGGAACGCCGCCGCGACGTCGCCGACGCCACCCGCGTGGTCGAGGTGAATGTGGGTGACGACCACACCTGCGAGATCGTGTGGGCCCAGTCCGATCGAGTCGAGTGCGGCGAGCACGGTGGGCACCGAGGACTGCGCACCGGTCTCGACGAGCACCGGTCGCGGTCCCTCGAGCAGGTAGCCCGCAGTCACCTGCGTCCAGCCGCCGAGCATCGTGTCGAGCTCGAGGACTCCGTCGGCGAGTCGGCGCGGCGCGACAGCCGGCGCCGTCACGGCGTCATCGCGCGCGACGACGTGGTCCGAGTGCCCCGGTGCGATGTCGTCGCGGGCGTCGTGACCGTGAGCGTCGTGCTGGTGGTCGTCGGGCATGATCCTCCTAGCTCGGCGTGCAGGCGCCGCTTGTTGTCGAGCGGGCGGTGCGCTCGGCGAGGTGCACGTCGGGCACGAGCGCCGATGCTCGGAGGGCGTAGCCAAGATTCGGCTGCGCGAGCGAGCGGGAGAACACCATGCCGAGGGCGCCGCGGCTCGCGACGAGGGGGCTTCCCGAGTTGCCCGGCCGCACGACGGCGGTCACCGCGTAGATCGGCCGCGTGACCAGCCCGCCGCCGTAGATGTCCCGGCCCTGCGCGCTGAGCGCTCCGGCGACGCCCGCGGGCTGGCTGGTCTGGGGCCCTCCCCCCGGGTACCCGACGATCGCGGCCTGGGTGCCCACGCTCGCGATCGCGCCAACCAGTCGAACGACCGGCACGCCGAGGCGTGGGACGCGAAGGATCGCGACGTCGAGCTTCGGATCGAAGACGACAAGCTGCGCGGCCCGTGGTCCCCGTGCCGTCACGACCACGAGTGTTGGCTCGCCGGCCACGACGTGCGCGTCGGTGATGACGAGGTCAGCTGCGATCACGAACGACGTCCCGTCGCGCTGCTCGCCACAGGCACCCGAGGCCTCGACCTTGAGCACCGAGCCCGCCGCACGCCCTGCGATCGCGTCGGCCGTCGCGAGGGACGGCACCGTGACGCTCGTCGTCGTCGGCTGGGTGACCTCGGCGAACGTGACGGGGAAGACGTCCGTCGAGAGGAAGGCCTCCGCACGGGCCACGACCGACGGCACCGGTGGCATCACGGCGTCGATCGCGGTCAGCACCGCGGAGCGCTGGATGGGTCCCGCGAGCCAGTTGACCGAGGACTGCGTGAAGAGGCCTGCAACGAGCCAGGCGCTGAGGAGCGCGCCCAGCGCGGCGACCGCAGCTCCGCCGAGCGCGTCAAGCGCGCCCAGTCGAAGCCGACGCATCGCCACGTTCGCCCACTTCCCGAGCACGTTGCCGCCGATCGCGGCCAGGACAGCGACACCGAGCACGATGCCCGCGATGAGGCCGGTGCGTGCGACACCAACATGAAATCGTGCGGCAACGGGCACCGCGATCACCGCGCCGACGGCGAGGCCGACGACGAATCCCACGAGTCCCAGCAGCTGGGTGAGCGCGCCAAGAGATCGGCCGCGTATCGCGGCGAGGACCACCCAGACGACGATGACGATGTCGACCCAGCTCATTGCCTCGGAGGGTAGACCTGTCACCCGCCTGCCCGCGCCTACCATCGGTCGTCGTGGCAACCCGACGAGCTCTCCTCGTGCCTGCCGCTGCGCTCTTGCTCGCGGGCTGCGCCATCACGAGCGGCTCCTCGGCACCACCGCCCCCCGATGCGATGGGGCGTCCTGCGCTCGATCCGCTGATCACCCTCTCGGTGGTCGCGTGCGAGCCGCTGCTCTGGTGCATCGCGGCGGGGACGAATCCGACGTCGTCCACCTCCAGCGGCGCGTCCGTGGAGATCTCTGCGGGCGGGCACGCCGGCTGGGCCAAGGTCGTGGCGCCGCCGCTCGACGACGCCACGCTGACCGCGGCCAGCTGCTGGGGATCGGGCTGCCTGCTCGGCGGGTCCGACGCCACCGGCTCGCTGCTCGAGATCGTCAATCCCAAGAAGCGTGTCGCGTCGATCGAGTCCGCGACGCTTCCCGGGCTCGGTGTCGCGGCGCTCAGCTGTCCCGCGGCGGGCCGATGCCTCGCGCTCGTGACGACGTCGGTCGACACGGCGGTCTTCAAGTCGACGACGAGCGGCTCGACCTGGCAGCTGCTGACGACGCTGCCGGCCGCGCTCTCGACGGCGACGTCGCTGTCGTGCGCGACGCCGCGCGCATGCGTCGCCGTCGGGACCGGCCCGACCGGGGCTGAGGCGGCACGGACGAGTGACGGCGGTCAGAAGTGGTCGCTCGCCGCGAGACCGAAGGGCCTCCAGGTGTTCAGCGCCGCGTCGTGCGGCCCGTCATGGTGCATGGCCACCGCGAGGTTGCGCAACGGCAGAACCGAGCTGCTGCAATCGCGCAACCGGGGCGCGAGCTGGGCGCGCTACGTGACGTCGATCGAACGTCCGGGGGCGGTCACGTGTGCCACTGCGACGACGTGCGTCGCAGCCGGGGGCGGTCCGGGTGGCGGGGCGATCGCGTCGTACGTGCGACCCGACCACCAGCGCGTGCTCACCGTCGAGTACGTCCCCGATCCGCTGATCGCAATCGCGTGCGCGTCGGCGACCAGGTGCGCGGGCATCACGCTGGCCAGCACCGTCTCAATCGAGCTCTAGCCTGCTCAGCGGGCTGCGGCCGCCACGACCCCGAGCGCCGAGACGAGGCCCGGATCGAGCTGGAAGCGCACGAAGCGCCGCATCGCCGCGGCGCCGTGCGCGGCCGTCGCGAAGCTCGGCGGGGCGGGATGGGCGCGGAACGGCCCGGTCACGACGGACTTCTGGGGGCGGTCGAACATGAGGGCGTTGCCGACGACACCCGTGCCTGACTGGATGTCGGTCACGGGGTGGCCCGGGTACGCGCCCCAGGTCGTGGTCCCGAACGCGAAGGACCACGCGTGCCAGAGGTTGAGGCCGATCGAGCCGTACCGCAGCGCGGCCACTGCCGCCTCGATCCTCGAGCCCACGAGCTCGTCACGGAGCTCGCGTGGGTGGGCGAGCACCGTGACCGCGAGCGAGCCCCAGACGACGTCGTTGCAGTACTCGACCGCCGCGTCGACGAACTGGTCGACGGTCGCGGTGTCGAGCGAGGTCTCGCAGAGCAGCCCGCAGAACGCCTCGACGTTGAGCGCCACGTCGTCGTGGCGCCCCGCGTCGAGGTCTCGGATCACGGTCCATGGCAGCCGATCGTCGTCGGCTGCACCAATCCGGTGCGCTCTAGGGTGCGCACCGAGGAACGTCGCATGCCGCTCGCGCGCCCCAGGGTAGTACGCGCGGCGCGTCGGGATCGAGGCAAGGACGCACTCGAGCTCGTGCAGGAACGCGGCTCGCTGCGGCCAGTGTCGCCACGTGAGCAGCACGCGCGGGGTAAGGCAGTTGAAGCCGGCGTTGTGCACGAGCATCGACGCGACGTGACTCGCCTGGTAGCTGAGCTCCTTGGCGGACCAGGCGCCCGGCACGATCACGACCGGCGACACGCTGCCAAGCTCTGCGGTGACCGACTTGGTGACCAGGCGCACGCCGGCCTCCTTGCGTCGAGCGCCGTCCTCACCAGGCCCGAAGACGATGGCGTCATGGGTCTTGTCAGAGCCCGTCACGTGCACTTCATCGATGAGCGAGTGCGCGACGAGGTGCGCGCCGGCCGCGGCGCCGCCGCGAACGATCCGCAGGACGCCCTCGTCGAGAAGCGCCTTCAGGGCCCGCTCCCAGTGCTCGACCAGGTAGTCGTTGACCGGGTTGGACTTGAGCACGACGACCTTGCCCGCGACGAAGAGCTTGCAGAGTGCGTCGTTCGGCCCAAGGGAGGCCACGTTGCCCGCCGCGAGGACGAGGACAACGCCTCGGTTCGCCTCGGGGTCGCGGTAGGCAGCGGCCTGCCCCGCCGTGACGTCGTCGAGCGCGAGCCCTGGCGCCATCCAGACCTCGCCGCGCTGGCGTGCGAGCAGCACCCGATCGAAGGCGTCGCGGGGGACGACACCGACTGCCAGCCTGCCCCCCGGCGCGTGGCGCGCCGGCCCGGGGATCGATGGGCGACCGCTCGCCGCGATCTCGCGCAGCGAGGCCCGGAGCTGCTGGACGTACCTCGCGACGACGCCCACGCCGGCGACCAGCTCCTCGGCGCCTTCGTAGGAGGCCGGGTCGAGCCCTTTTGCGTGGCACGCCGCGGCGTGCCAGTCGGCCGCCGCAGCCCTGAGGTCGTCGATCACCTTGGCGAGCAGCTCCTCGCGTGCGGAGGCCCCGGTCGCGGCCCATCGGTCCACGCTCGCGGCCACGGTGAGGACGGCTGCGTCGAGCGACGCAGTCTCGACGCGCGGCTCGGCGCTGACCTGGGGTGCGAGGGCGCCTCGCGAAGCGATCGACACGTCCCTCCCTCGACGTCGAGAGGTTATCTGTGGGGTAGCGGGGTGCTAGGCATCGTTGTGGATGACCAATCTCGACGCAGACGTCGCGCGCACGCCGCCGTCGAGGCCGCCCATGGGCTGGTACCCGGACCCCGGGGGAACACGCCAGTGGCGTCGGTGGGACGGCACCACGTGGAGCGACGCCACGATGCCGTTCGGCCCGCCCCCGCCTGACGAGTGGACGCTCGCTCGCGCGCGAGCGGCGTGGGCCTACCTGCGACCGCTCGCACCCTGGGCCATCGCCGCACCGGCGCTCGGGGCGATCACGGTCGCGGCACAGTCCGCGACGTTCGCACCGCTGCGCGTGTGGTTCCACGCGTACCTCCAGGCCGTGGCGCACCACCACGCGACGCCAGCGCTGCCCTCGGTGGCCACGACCTCCACGTCGCTTGCCATCACGATCACGAACTACGCGGTCTTCTTCGCGACCATCTTCGGGCTCGTCGGCTGGCTTCGGTTCAGCGTCTCGTCGATGCGCGTGGCGACGAGCGCCCGGTATCCGAGGCGGCACAATGCGGCCGCCACGAGCCTCGCGATGCTGGTGCCGTTCCTCGGGCCGATCATGGCGTGGCTTGCGAGCCGCGACTGCCTCCCCACGGGGCACGAGGCGAGACGGGCGCTCGGACTCGGCTGGTCGCTCGTGGGCCTCGGCGAGCTCGGGACCGCCGCCATCTACCTGACGGTGCTCTCGACGTCCTCGGCGCTCGCGGCGTGGGCTGCCGCCGCGGCCTGCGCCGCGGTGTGGGTGGCCGCGGCGATCAAGCTCCCGATCGGGCTCGAGGCCATCGCCGACGACCACGCGTCGCTCGGTGTGCACCTCAGGGCGGCTCCACCGTAGGCTCGTGCGCCGCCGGCTACGGGGCACCATGAGGGAGCATCAGCAGATGTCGTATGAAGAGTGGGGACCCCTTGGCGGCCTCGTCGGCACGTGGGAGGGCGAAGAGGGCCTCGACGTTTCGTTCCACAACGACAAGGGCAAGATCGCCGAGACCGAGTACCGCGAGAAGACGTCGTTCAAGCCGTTCGGCCCCGTCGACAACGGCGCGCAGCTGCTGTACGGACTCGACTACCGCACTGCGGCGTGGAAGTCGGACGTGGACAACCCGTTCCACACTGAGGTGGGCTACTGGCTCTGGGACGGCAGCGACCACGAGCTCATGCGGTGCTTCATGGTCCCGAGGGGCTCGACGATCATCGCCGGGGCGACCGTCGAGCCGGACGCGACCACCTTCGTGCTCGAGGCGGACCTGGGCTCCACGACCTACGGGATCCTGTCCAACAAGTACCTCGACGCGTTCGCGCGAACGACCCGCTACGACGTGACGGTCACGATCGAGGGCGAGACGTTCCGCTACGACGAGACGACGACGGTCGAGCACTCGAAGAGCGCCGACCTGATACTTCACACCGACCGCAACACGATGCGACGCACCTCGCTCGAGGGCTAGCCGTGTACGAGTGGTCCGAGGAGCACCTGGCCGTCGCCCAGGCCGTTCGCCGCTTCGTCGACGAGGAGATCCGGCCGGTGCTCGACGACCTCGAGTTCGGTGACCTGCCCCCCTACGGGATCCTGCGCAAGCTGTTCGCCACCTTCGGGATGGACCAGCTGGCGCGCGAGCAGTTCAAGCGCCAGCTCGAGCGCCGGGTCGCCGCGGACGGCGCCAAGCCCGAGCCGCGGCGCGACGGCGGGGCGGGCTTCACGCTGATCCCCGTCATCGAGCTGTGCAGGGTCAGCCCCGGGCTCGTCACCTCGCTCGGCGTGTCGACCGGGCTCGCCGGCGGGACGATCATGAAGCTCGGCACGCCCGCCCAGATGGAGCGCTTCGGGCTCGACCTGCTCACGCTCGACAAGGTGGGCGCCTGGGCGATCACCGAACCCGACAGCGGCTCGGACGCCCTTGGCGGCATGCGCACCACGGCGAGGCGCGACGGCGACGAGTACGTCCTCAACGGCCAGAAGACCTGGATCACGAACGGCCCGTACGCCGACACGATCGTCTGTTACGCGAAGCTCGACGACGGTTCCGACACCGATCCGCGCCACCGTCCCGTCGTGACCTTCATCCTGTCCTCGGACATGGAGGGTCTCGTCCGTTCCAAGCCGATGCGAAAGATGGGCCAGCACGCGTCGCCCACCGGCGAGCTATTCTTCGCCGACGTGCGCGTCGGGCGCGACCGGCTGCTCGGAGGCTCCGAGACGCCCGCGGGCGGGGGTCGAGCGAGCGCAAAGGACAACTTCGTCACCGAGCGCGCCGGCGTCGCCGCCATGTCCCTCGGCATCATCGAGGAGTGCCTCCGGCTCTCGGTCGACTACGCGAAGTCACGCATGCTCTGGGGGCGTCCGATCTCGGAGTTCCAGCTCATCCAGCTGAAGCTCGCGCGCATGGAGGTCGCCCGGGTGAACACGCAGAACCTCGTGTTCTCGCATCTCGAGCGGTCCGCCGCCGGGAGCACGCCGACGCTGGCGGAGGCGTCGGCGATGAAGCTCTATGCCGCACAGGCCGCCTTCGACGTCGCCAACGACGCCATCCAGCTCTTCGGTGGCAACGGCTATGTCTCGGAGTACCGCGTCGAACAACTGGCACGCGACGCGCGGGTGCTGCAGATCTACGCGGGCACCGACGAGATCCAGGTCGTCGCCATCGCGAAGGACCTGCTCAACAGGTAGGCACCGAGCGTCGCGACTAGCTCGGCTCCGACCGCACGAGGTCCACCCTGCCGACGCCGACTTCTGCAACGAGCACCAGCACGTGCTCTCGGTCCGCGCGCCCGGGGGCGCCCAACGCAGGCGTCGAGAAGCTCTGCAGGTCGCCCGGGCTCGAGCTCACGTTGCCGACGCCGGCGTGGGCGGACACGTCGACAAGGACGCCCGGCGGCACCTCGACGGTCAGGTGCCCGACGGCCACGCTCGCAGTGACGTGCACGGTCGAAGCGGGGAAGCGGACCTGACGCAGGTCGACGGTCATGTCGCCGATCGAGGTGCGATAGAAGCGCTGGACTTGTGCGAGCGACGTCGGCTGGTAGATCCGCTCGCCGATCCCGCCCGACATCGGTACGCCCGTCGACGCGACGAGCCCGAGGAACGACCCGGCGACCACGATGGCAAGGGTCATGCAGCCGAGCACGACGATGCCCACTGCTCGCCGGAGCGTCCGGCGTCCCGACCGATCGCGAAGCGCGACGACGAGGAGCCCGAACAACAGCACCACCCAAAGCAGTCCGAGGCCGCCGCCCCACCTCGGCCCGCCCCACCAGGACGTCACGACGAGCAGCCCGAAGCACAAGACGCCCGCGAGCAGCAAGAAGGCGAGCCACGAGGGCGTGGGCTCGGCGGTCTCGTCCAGCTGGTCCACGTCACCCGGCCCCCGTGGCGCCGAGGGCACGAGCGCCCACATCGCGAGATACACCAGCGCGCCGGTGCCCCAGGCGCACGCCAGCACCACAAACGCGACCCGGACGAGACTGACGTCGACGTCGAAGCGGTCGGCGATCCCGCCAGCGACGCCGGCGAGCATGCGGTGCCTCCGGCTGCGCCGTAGTGCGCCGTCGACGGAGTTCCCGTCGCGAGCTGGAGCCTCGGGGGCTGACGGCGCGGCCCATTGGTCGCGGGAAGACGAGCTTGTCGTCCCGCTCGCGTCGAGGTCCTCGGGCGATTGGGTCATGGCGCACTCTTGTCCGGTCGCCTCACCGTCACAATCGGGTTGATCCCTGAGCAGGCCCCGAGCATCTCGGGGGTGCCTCGGGGTTCCTCCGCATCGCGCCTCGCGGCTCGGGCTGCAAGGATCGAGCCATCGCCATCACGACGTCACACGAGAACGGCGACGCCGCCGACGACGGCGCCCCGTCGGCGACCGCGACCCCACGCCGCCCGCAGCGCCCGCTCGTTCGCGGCGCAGACGACGCCGTGCTCGGCGGCGTCTGCGTGGGCCTCGCTCGGCGATTCGGCGTGCCGGTCAAGCCAATTCGGGTGCTCGCCGTTGTGTCGATCGCCCCTGCGGCGATCGGCCTGCTCGCCTATACGGCGTGCTGGGCGCTGGTCCCTCGCGCGGGCGAGGACCGGTCGGTCGCCTCACGGGTCCTCGCTGACCGCCGCGAGGTCCAGATCGTGCTGGCCGTCTCGACGGTGATGCTGGCCGTCCTGATCACGCTGGTCGCGATCGGCGTCCAGGGCCCCGGCGCCTTCGCGTGGCCGCTCCTGCTCAGCACCGCCGGTCTCCTGTGCGTGTGGCGGGGCGCCTCTGACGATGAGCGCGAGCGACTCCAGGCCCGACTGAGCACCACGCCACTCGTCGGAGCGGCGACCGCGACGAGCTGGCGCACGGTGCTCCTGCGAGCGTGCATCGGTGGTGCGCTCGTCCTCATCGGCGTCGCGCTGCTCTCCAAGATCGGCGAGCTGCGGGGCGCCGCGATCGGCGTGTTCATCGGCATCATCTCGGTCTGCGCCGGGTTCCTCATGATGTTCGCGCCCTGGTGGCTCCGGACGCTCCGAGACCTCGCGAACGAGCGGCGCCAGCGCGTGCGGGCCCAGGAGCGCGCCGACGTGGCCGCCCACCTCCATGACTCGGTGCTCCAGACGCTGCTGCTCATCCAGAAGTCGGCCAGCCAGCCCACCGAGGTCGTCCGCCTCGCCCTCAACCAGGAGCGCGAGCTGCGCCATTGGCTGTTCGACCCGCCGCGGCGCCACGCGCACGCTGGCTCGGCGACCTTTTCAACGCTGGCGTCGGACATCGAGCGAGACGTCGAGGACGACTACGGCATCGGCGTCGAGCTCATCGTCGTCGGCGACTGCGAGCCCGACGACGCACTGCGCGCCCTGCTCGCTGCTGGTCGCGAGGCGGCCGTGAACGCGGCGAAGTGGTCCGCCACGACGAGCATCTCGATGTTCGCCGAGGTCGAGCCCGACCAAGTCTCGCTCTTCGTTCGAGACGTCGGGCAGGGGTTCGATCCCGATGCCGTGCCGGCCGACCGCAAGGGGATCGCCCACTCGATCGTCGAGCGAATGGCTCGCCACGGCGGCCTGGCGACCATCCGGAGCTCGCCGGGCGCGGGCACCGAGGTCGAGCTCGTGGTCCCCCGGCACGCCGCTCCATGACCGAGGCGACGGCGCCGAGCGTCTTTCTCGTTGACGACCACGCCCTCATCCGCTCGGGCATCCGCGCAGAGATCGCCTCGGCGGTCCACCTCGTCGGTGAGGCCGACGAGGTGGACGCCGCGATCGAGCTCATCTGCGAGCGCCGGCCCGACGTGGTGCTCCTCGACGTGCACATGCCCAACGGCGGCGGCCTCGCGGTCCTCGAGGCGGTGACGAGGGCGTGCCCGGCGACGCGCGTGCTCGTGCTCTCGGTCTCCGACGCCGCCGAAGACGTGATCGCCCTGATCCGCGCGGGCGCGCGGGGGTACGTGACCAAGAACATCTCGGGCCCAGACCTGATCGAGGCGGTGCAGCGCGTTGCGGAGGGCGACGCGGTCTTCTCTCCGAGGCTCGCCGGCTTCGTCCTCGACGCCTACGCCTCATCGGGAGGTGGGGAGGTCGACGACGAGCTGCACCAGCTGACGCCGCGGGAGCGCCAGGTGCTTCGGCACATCGCCCGCGGCTACGCCTACAAAGAGGTCGCGCGCGAGCTCGGCATCTCGATCAAGACCGTCGAGAGCCACGTCTCGGCGGTGCTGCGCAAGCTCCAGCTCTCGAACCGCCACCAGCTCACGAACTGGGCAAACGAGCGTCGCTTGGTCTAGGTCGTCTCGATGACGAAGCAGCGGTCCTCGAGCGAGCCCATCGCGTAGGGGCCGTAGTAGCCCGCGAACATCGCGCGGGTGGCCTCGGCCCACTCGATCGCGGCGGGAGCTGCGGCGCGGTGGAAGACCTGTGCGATGCCGCGCTCGTGCACGCGGTACTCGGCCCAGCCGCCCGGGAAGTCCTTCACGCAGGCGACCTCGATGAAGGGCACGCCGCCGATCCGATGGCAACGGTTGCGGTGCGTGTGCCCGGCCAGGTAGCAGGCGATCGACCTGTGCCTCGAGACAACCTCGACCAGTCGCGCGGAGTCCTCCGGGCTGATCCACTGGGTCCCGTCGGTTCGCTGGTCGCGACCGGGATCCCACACCGGGTGGTGACCGAGAACGACCACCGGCTGGTGCGAACCGCTCGCCAGGTCGTCGAGCCACTCGAGCTGGTCATCGCCGACGGAGCCGCCGATCTGGAACTCGCGAGAGGTGTCGAGCAATGCCAGCGTCACGCCCTCGAGCACGCGCGCCTGGGCTCCCCACGAGGCGAACTGCTGGCCCCTGAAGCAGTCATGGTTGCCGCGCACGTGCAGCAACCGCTCCCCGAACGCGCCGCCCCAGACCTCGAGGAACCGCGCGTAGTCCTCGTCGACGCCGTCGTCGGTCAGGTCGCCCTTGACGACCACGGCGTCGGCGTCGCACGTCGCGATGTCCGCGACGACCCCAGCGTTCATCACCTCGGGATAGGGCGTCGCGCCATCGGGGACGCGGAACGCGTCCAGCACGTCGGCACCCGCCACGTGCCCGCACACGGTCTCGCCGAAGTGCACGTCGTTTGCCGTGGCGAAGACGCAGCGCAGCACGCCGAGGTCGGGCATCGTCGAGAAGGAGACACCGGCGATCGCGTAGTCGTGCGCCGGCGCGAGGCCGTCAAGGCGCACCACGCGCCCCTCGACGAACAGCTCGGCTCCCGCCGAGGACACGGACACGAGCTCGCTCACCGGCCGAGTGTACGAGGGTGCAGCGCCGCGGCCCCGGGGCCTGCCCGAGGCGAGGAGAGTGACGTTCGTGTGCACAGCACGCATCAGATTCCAGGCAACCAGCGGCGACTCACCAGACCCGCCCCGAAGCGGGTCGAGTCGAGGCCTCCTCGTGCAAGGTGTTGTAGGTTGCGAAACTTGTTGGGAGAATCGCCGAACATGTTCCCGCGCACGCCGCGCAGGGTGGGGCGGATCTGGGCGGCGGGCGCCCTCGTCCTGGCGGTCGCCACGTCCAGCATCGGCTTCGAGAGCGCGTCTTCGGCGCGCACGCAGTCGGTCCCGACCACCTTGACGTGTGAGGCGAAGCCGTGGATCAACGCGAGCTACCAGGCCAGCTCGACCCCCGCGGCCCTCGCGTCGCTCGTGTACTCGTGCCTTAAGGTCCAGTTCCCCACGACGTTCCGGCACGACGAGGTGGGCATCGTGGGGCTCAACGCGTACCCGTGGTTCCAGAACGTCAATGAGTTCGGTCTCACCTCGACGGTCCAGCGGACGCTCGCCCGTCTCGGCATGCCGCCGATCACGCTGCAGGACGGTCCCGGGGGCATCATCACGCGGACCTCGCCGAGCCCCACGGCGATGCCGAACGAGCTCGCGCTCGGCGCGACGTTCGACACCCAGATGGCATTTATCTATGGCGCGACGCTCGGTGCCCAGGCGCACGCGATGGGCTACGACGGGCTCCAGGCGCCGGACCTCAACCTCACCCGGGTGCCGAGCTGGGGCCGGGCTTCTGAGTCATTGGGCGAGTCGCCCGTGCTCGCCGGCGAGATGGGCGCCTCCGAGGCCGTCGCGATCGCCGGCCAACACCTGATCCCGGTGCTCAAGCACTTCGGCCCCTACTCCCAGGAGACCAACCGCAAGTTCGTCAACCAAGAGATCACCGAGAAGGCGTTCGAAGAGGTCTACGTCCGACCGTTCACCTTCGCGCTGCGAGGGCTGCAGCGCCAGCTGCACGCCGGTGGCCATGCCGTCGCGATCATGTGCTCCTACGGCAACGTGAACGCGACCAAGGCGTGCCGGTCCCCCGTGCTGAACCAGGAGCTCACCACACTCGGGATCAACGCGCTCGTGCGCTCGGACCTCGACGTCAAGGTCGATCCCTCGGCGCTCCTCTTGAACGGCGTCGACCTCATCAAGCCAATGGACACGGGCGAGCTCACCCATGCCCTCGCCCAGCCGGGCGTCGTGACAGCGCTCGACCAGGCAGTGATCCAGATCTTCCGGACCGAGTTCGCCGATGGGCTCGTCAATGGCAGCGTCACCGCGGCGAGGGGTCACCGGCTCACCCAGGCGCTGGCGAACAAGGGTCGCGGGGCGGCCATCGAGATCATGCAACGAGCGGCCGTGCTGCTGAAGAACACCGGCGTGCTGCCGCTCCGCCGCTCGAGCGGCAGGATCGCCGTCATCGGCGACAGCAACGTGGCGAACTCGTGCGCGGCGCTCTCGGCATCACTCGCGCGAGCACTCCGCACGACGTCGACGTGCACCGACGACGCCCACGTCAGCCTGCCGAGGGAGGTCCTCTATACGGGACTCCCCCACGTGCACCGGACCACGTCGCGACTGCGGTACTTCACCTCGCACCAGAGCGGCTCCTACGTGCTCACGGTGACGACCCTGGGCAACACGCAGCTCACGTTGGACGGCCAGACGATCCTCAGCAGCCAGGGGCTCGCGGAATACTCGGTGCAGCGCACGGCGCTCGTCAGGCTGTCAACCGGCCGCTACACCTTCGTGCTCACCTGGCGTGGCGCGCCGCCCACCGTCGTGATCACCCGCGAGAGGCCGGAGGTCGACGCGGCGATCGCGAGCACGAGGGGCGCGAAAGTCGCGATCGTCGTCGCCTACGACCTCGCCCGTGAGGGGATGGACCGCAGCTCGCTCGACCTGCCCGGCGCCCAGGAGGCAGTCATCTCGGCGGTGGCAGCGAGGGTGCCGACCATCGTCCTGCTCGTGACCGACGGCGCCGTCATCATGCCGTGGCTGAGCCAGGTCAAGGGCGTCTTGGAGGTCTGGAACCCGACCGGCGGCACGTCGCTCGACCGCATCGCCACGCAGTACGTGCCCGCCTGGGTGCGGCTCCTCGACGGCAGCGCCGACCCGAGCGGGCGCCTGCCCGAGACGTTCCCCGTCACGGCCGCGGGAAGTCCCATGGGCGATGCCGAGTTCTGGCCCGGCATCGGCAGCAGCGTCAACTTGAACCAGCCGCCCGACACCGGGGTCGGCATCGGCATGGCGTGGTATCGCGCGGCCGGATGGCCGGTGCTCTTCCCGTTCGGTTACGGGCTCAGCTACACGACCTACCAGCTGTACGGCGGCTCATTGTCCACCAACGGCAACGGGCTCTTGATGACCGTCTACGTCCGCGACACCGGCGGCGTGGCGGGCGTCGAGCCCATCCAGCTCTACGCGGACTTCCCCTCGTCGCTCAGCGAGCCACGGCTCCAGCTCGTCGGATTCGGGACCGTCTCGTTCACCACGGCCCAAGCGAGGAGCGGAACTGTCCTGCGCGCGACCATCGCGGTGTCCCCCGACGCGGTGTCGGTCTGGTTCAAAAACGCGATGCGCGTGGAGAAGGGGAGCTACTGCCTCGAGGCCTCGACGTACGACGGCGACCCGCACAGCTGGACAACTGGTCCCGTCATGCTCGAACCCGGTGCGGGGAGCCCGAGCGTGGCGACGATGGGCAGTGACCCGCTGTCGTCCGGCACCTGTCCCAGCTGACCGCGCCCTCGCGCCGCAGCGAGGCGCCCTACGATGCGGGCGTGCCCGACGAGCTCACGCATCGGTCCCTCGCCACGGGCGCCTTCAACGCGAGCTGGTCGCTGCTCGAGCGCGAACGCACGTGCGACGAGGACCTCGAGCTGCTCGACGTGGCGTTCGCGTCGCGGTACCACTGGCGCCATGAGGGTGGTGCGCAGCAGGTCGCGATCGCGGACTGGATGGTGTCGAGGTGCTTCGCCGAGCTCGGCGAGTCTCGCCTCGCCGTGCGCTTCGCGATGGCCGCACTCGAAAAGGAGCCCTCCGACGCCCCCGCGTGGTTGCGAGCCTCCCTACTCGAGGGACTCGCTCGCGCCCACGCGTCGGCCGGCGACGCCGCGGCGCGTGACGACGCCCTGATGCGAGCGCAGGCGGCACTCGATGACGAAGCGGTCCCCGAGGACCGAGCGGTGATCGCCGCGCAGCTCGCGACAGTGCCCGCGGCCCGCGCCTGAGCCGCGCGCGCGAGCCCCAGCGGGTCGTCTGCAGACTCGCCTCGGGACGGACCGCACACGTCCTGCGGACAAGGAGGTGGCGATGGCCAGCACCGCTCCCACCGACGGGGTCGTCGACGCGAGGTTTGCGGCGGTGCGCGACGCCTTCTGCGAGAACTTCGAGGCGCACAACGAGCTCGGCGGAGCGGTCTGCGTCGTCGTCGACGGCAGGGTGGTCGTCGACCTCTGGGGCGGGTACCGGGACCTCGCCGGCACTCGGCCGTGGGAGCGCGACACGCTGGTCGACGTCTTCAGCGTGGGCAAGGGACTGCTCGCGACCGGCGTCGCGAGGCTCGTCGGGCGCGGGGCGGTCGACCTCGACGCGCCGATCGCGTCGGTCTGGCCGGCGTTCGCCGCGAACGACAAGGCGCAGATCACGCTTCGTCACGTGCTCTCGCACACCGCGGGACTCCCCGCGATCCGCCAACGCCTCGCACCCGGGTCGATGCTGTCGCCCGAGCTCATGCGTGACGCGCTCGCGGCCGAGACGCCGTGGTGGGCGCCCGGGACTGCGCACGGCTACCACGTCAACACGTTCGGATTCCTCGTGGGCGCGGTCATCGAGCGCGTCACGGGACGCAGCGTCGGCACCTACCTCGGCGACGAGATCACCGGCCCGCTCGACGCCGACTTCCACGTGGGGCTCAGAGGCGCGGACCTCGATCGCGTCGCCGACTTCCGCTGGGCGCTCGATGTGCCGCCCGAGCACGAGCCCGAGGGGCTCCAGGGCTACGAGCTCATGCGGTACAACTCGTACTGGAACCCCTCGGGCCTCTCGGGGCTCGGGGTCGTGAACACAGAGGCGTGGCGGCGCTGCGAGCATCCCTCGACGAACGCGCACGCGACCGCGAGGGGGGTCGCTCGGCTCTACGACGCGCTCTCGAGAGGTGGCCGCGTCGATGGCTACCAGCTCGTGGCACCCGACGCGCTCCGCGAGGCGAGCACCGAGAGCGTCGTGGGCGACGACCTCGTGCTCGGGCGACCGAGCCGGTTCGGCCTCGGCTTCCAGCTCACCCAGCCCGAGCGCCCGCTCGGCAGGTCCCCGTCAGCGTTCGGGCACTTCGGGGCAGGCGGCTCGGTCGGCTTCTGCGACCCCAACGAGTCGCTCGCGTTCAGCTACGTCACGAGCGACATGGGGCCACGATGGCAGAACCCGCGCAACCGCGGCCTCATCGAGGCGGTCCTCGCCTCGATCGGCTGACTTAGCGCCCCGACACGTACTCCAAGAGCTCCTTGCGGTCGCGCTCCAGCTGGTCCACACGTGACTTCACGACGTCGCCGATCGACACGATGCCGACGAGCCGCCCGTCGGACACGACGGGAACGTGGCGGATGCGGTGCTCGGTCATGAGCGACATGAGCGAGATCACCTCGTCGGCAGGGTCGCACGTCGTCACCGGCGTCGTCATCGCGTCGCTCACGAGCCGTGCGAGTGCTCCTTCCCCCTCGAGGGCGAGCAGGCGGACGACGTCGCGCTCCGAGATGATCCCGTCCACCGTCCCGTCCCCGTGCGAGGCGACGAGCGCACCGATGCCGCGCTCGGTGAGCCTCCGAACCGCACTCGCGATGGTCTCGGTGGGGCCGATCACCTCCACCGAATCGCCCTTCTCGACGAGCAAGTCGCTGATCTTCATGGCGCCTCCTTGAAGCCACCACGGTCCGCCACACGGTCCGCTGGACCTCACCTGAGAGCGTACGCCCGTCCGGGGCGCAAGACCTAGGGAATGCGAGGCGCCCGACGGGTACCCTTCGACTCTCGGACCACAGCGAATCGAGGTGCTCATGGCCATCGCCGTCACCACGCATCGGACTCGAACCGTGGCGCTCGTCGGACACGCCGGCGCCGGCAAGACGACCCTCATCGAACGGCTGCTCGCGACGACCGGGGCGATCGACCGGGCCGGCTCGGTGATCGACGGCAGCACGGTGTGTGACACCGAGCCTGAGGAGATCGCGCGACGGCACTCCCTGTCGATGGCGATCGCGCCGATCACGCTCGGCGAGGAGCGGATCGACCTCATCGACACGCCCGGCGTCGCGGACTTCGTCGTGGAAGTCGAGCGGGCACTCGCCGTCGCTGACGTGGCGGTGGTCGTCGTGAGCGCCACCGACGGGGTCGAGGTCCAGACCGAGGTCGTGTGGCGTCTCGCGGGACGCGAGGGCATCCCGCGAGTGATCGTCGTGACCAAGCTCGATCGCGACGGCGCGAAGTACGAGGACGTGCTGGCGTCGCTGCGCGAGACGTTCGGAACGGGCATCGCACCGGTCGAGCTGCCCATCGGCGAGGGCCCGTCGTTCCGCGGGGTGGCGGACCTCCTCGCTGACGAGGCGATCACCTACGAGGGCGGGAGGGCCACGACGGGTGCGATCCCCGACGAGATCGCCGAGGACGAGCACCGCGTGCGCGAGCAGCTCGTCGAGGGCATCGTGCTCGCCGACGACGAGCTCACGGCGCGCTACCTCGACGGCGACGCGCTGTCCATGGAAGAGCTCGAGGGCGCGCTCAGCGTTGGGCTCGCCGACGGCTCGGTCGTGCCGGTCGTGTGCGTGTCCGGCGAGACCGGCATCGGCGTCGATCGGCTCGCGTCGCTGCTGAGCGAGATCGCTCCGTGCCGCGGCGTCCACGGGACAAAGGGTGGCGACGAGATCGAGATTCCTCGAGACCCCGACGGGCCCCCGGTCCTGCGCGCGTTCAAGACGGTCCTCGACCCGTTCGTCGGTCGGGTCACGTGGTTCGAGGTCGTGAGCGGCACCGTGCGGCCCGACATGGTGCTCCTCAACACGAGGTCGAGGACCGATGAGCGGCTGCGGTCGCTCCAGGTGCCGAGGGGACGTGAGCTCGCCACGGTCCAGGTGGTGTCCGCCGGCGACCTCGTCGCGGTCCCGAAGCTCGCCGACACGAGGGCGGGCGACGTGCTCGCTCAGAAGGGGTTCGACGTCGAGCTGCCCCTGCCTTCGAGCGCGGTGCCCACCCACGAGGTCGCCGTCGTGCCCCGCAAGCAGGGCGACGAGGACAAGCTCATGGTGGGGTTGCACCGCCTGGAAGAAGAGGACCCGGGACTTCGCGTGCGCCAGGACGACGAGGCGCACCAGACCGTGCTCACCGTGATGGGCGACACCCACCTCGCCGTCGTGCTCGAGCGCCTGAAGCGCAAGTACGCCGTCGAGGTGGCCGTGGAGGAGAGGCGGCACTCCTACCGCCGCACCATCGTGAAGCCCGCGGCCGCCGAGGGTCGCCACAAGAAGCAGACCGGGGGCCACGGGCAGTTCGCCGTCGCCCACCTGCGCGTGGAACCGCTGCCGCGCGGCGCTGGCTTCGAGTTCGCCGACGAGGTGGTCGGCGGCTCGATCCCGCGGCAGTTCATCCCCGCCGTGCAGCACGGCGTCGAAAAGGCGATGGCCACGGGCAGTGCCGGATTCCCGTTCGTCGACGTGAAGGTGACGTGTGACGACGGCAAGCACCACAGCGTCGACTCCTCGGAGGCCGCCTTCGAGATGGCCGCCGCGCTCGCGTTCAACGAGGCCGTCGCCGCCGCGGGCACGACCGTGCTCGAGCCCATCAGCCGGCTCGACGTGCACGTGCCGACGAGGTTCCTCGGCGACGTGCTGAGCGATCTCAACTCGCGGCGCGGCCGGGTCGTGTCCTCGGAGCCCGCCGACGACGGCGAGTCGGCGGTCGTCGCGCTCGTGCCGACGACCGAGCTCGTGCGCTATACGACCGAGCTGCGCGGCATCGCGGGCGGCCACGGGACCTTCGCCGCGGGCTTCGACCACTACGCCGAGATGCCGTCCAACCTCGCCTCGAAGGTCCTCGCGGGCTGACGCGCGCGGCGAGCGCTGGCTACGGTCAGGGCACGGACGCCACCACTGACACCGACCTCACCTGGTACGACGCGACCGGGCTCGCCGCGCTCGTCGCGAGCCGTGAGGTCTCCCCCACCGAGCTCGTCGACGACGCGATCACCCGCATCGAGAAGCTCAACCCGACGCTCAACGCCGTGGTCTTCGAGCTGTTCGACCGCGCACGCGCCGCGGCGGCGGGCGACCTCGGCGACGGGCCGTTCCGCGGCGTGCCCTTCTTGCTCAAGGACTTCATCTGCGAGCTCCAGGGCACCTCGTTCGCCGAGGGCACGGCGCTGTCCGGCGACTACGTCTCGACGCTGGACCAAGAGCTCGCGCTGCGCTACGAGCGGGCGGGCTTCGTCGTGTGCGGGAAGACCAACGCGCCGGAGTTCGCGATCCTGCCGACGACCGAGCCGCGGCGATTCGGCCCGTCAAAGAACCCGTGGGACCCGACGCGCACGACCGGCGGCTCCTCGGGCGGCTCGGCGGCGGCCGTGGCTGCGGGCATGGTGCCCGTCGCGCACGGCAACGACGGCGGGGGCTCGATCCGGATCCCCTCGTCGTGCTGCGGGCTCGTCGGCGTCAAGCCCACCCGGGGCCGCGTCTCGCTCGCGCCGTCCTTCGGCGACCTCTATGCGGGGCTCGTCTGCGAGCACGTGCTCACGAGGTCGGTGCGCGACTCCGCGGCGATCCTCGACGCCACCCACGGCCCCGTCGCGGGCGACCCCTCTGCCGCGCCCGCGCTTCGGGGCGACTCGTTCCTCGCCGCGTCGAGGACCGCACCCGGCGCGCTGCGCGTCGGAATCGTCACGTCCTCACCGAACGGGGCAGCGGTCGACCCCGAGTGCGTCGCCGCCGCCGAGCACGCCGCCTCGCTGTGCGAGCGGCTGGGCCATCACATCGAGGTGACCGAGATCCCCGTCGACGGCGACGCGTTCGTCGAGCACTTCGTCAACGTCTGGGCGGGCGGGAACGCCTGGACGCTGTCGTGGTGGGAGGACCGCGTCGGGCGTGCCGCCGAGCGTGACGAGCTCGAGCCGCTCACCTGGGCGCTCTGCGAGCTCGGCCGCTCGATCGACGCGGGACGGTTCCTGCGCAGCGTCGAGGCGCTGCAGCTGATCTCGCGGCGCGTGGCCGGCGCGATGGAGCGGCTCGACGTGCTGGTCACGCCCACCCTCGCTGAGCTGCCGGTGGCGCTCGGGACGTTCGACTCGCCCGACCAGGAGCCCTTGCTCGGACTGCTTCGGGCGGCCTCGTTCACGCCCTTCACCCCGCTGTTCAACGTCACGGGGCAGCCCGCCGCGTCGCTCCCGCTGTGGATGAGCGGGACCGGGCTGCCCGTTGGGGTCCAGCTCGCGACGCGGTTCGGGGACGAAGAGACGCTCTTCGCACTCGCCGCACAGCTGGAAGAAGCCGACCCGTGGTCGCAGCGACGCCCGGCGGTGCGCGCGTAGGGGCGACGAGGCGACTCAGGCCGACGCAGGCCCGTCGGGGCCCGCCAGCCACTCCTCGAACGTCGGACCGACGAGCAGGCCGTCGGCAGCGGGCAGCAGCGCGCCGGCGCGCACCGCGCGCCCCATGGCCCCGGGGACGGGCACGGGCAGCACCGAGGACCGCCGCCCGGTGCGCTCGAGCACGGCTCTCGCCAGGGCGGGGAGGTCCTTCGCGGGCGCCGGCCCCGCCACGTCGGGAAGGCGGCCACGGAACGGTCCCGAGGCGGCCGCGTCGATGAGCGCGGCGGCGACGGACCTCGCCGCGACGGTCTGGACCCACAGGGCGGGGACGACCGCGACCGGGCCGAAGGTCGACCTGCTGAGGATCTGCCCGGGAAACTCGTGGAACTGCGTCGCACGCAGGATCGTCGCGTCGACGGGGCCGTCGAGGTGCAGGCGCTCCTGGGTGACCTTCGCGCCGTAGTAGCCGAACCTGCCCATGCGGTCGACGCCCACGATCGAGACGACGACGAGGTGCGCGACGCCCTCTCGCGTCGCGGCGCTCTGGAGGTTGCGTGCGGTTGACTCGAAGAACCGCACCGCGGGCCCGCCGCGCACGGTCATCACGTTGGTCACGTCGATCGCGGCGTCGGCACCGTGTAGCGCGGGGGCGAGCCCGTCGCCGGTCACGAGGTCGACGCCGCTGCCCCGGCTGAGCGACACGACGTCGAAGCCGCGCGCGCGCGCCTCTTGGACAACGTGGCGCCCAAGCACCCCGGTGCCACCAAGGACCGCGACGCGCATCACGCCTCCTGATCGAGCACACCCCAAACTTACGCGGGGAGCACCTCGCTTGACAGCTCCCGACCCTCGTCGCCCGCGGTCTCGGCGGTCCTCGCACCCGCACGAAGGACCGGCACGACCGTGGCGCACAGGGTGGCCGCCGAGACGACCGCCCCGACCACGATGATCGGGCGCGGCGCCACGACGAGCAGCAGCAGTCCGCCGGCGGCGAGCGCGAGGATCTGCGCGGCGCTGATCGTGCCCTGGATCGCCGAGAACACGCGCCCGCGGATGTCATCGGTGCAGTTGGTCGTGATCATGACCGACGCGTTCACGCTGACGATCGCGTTCGCGGCGCCGACGATGACGAGCAGCATCGCGGCCTGCCACAGCTGCGTCGTGAGGCCGAACACGCCGATGCCGAGGCACAGCACCGTGCAGGCGACGACGAAGGTCCGCTCGGGGCGCGGGAAGCGCTCGGCGATCCTGCCCGAGAGCGACGCGGTGACGAGCATGCCGCTGCCGAAGCACACCCCGAGCAGCCCGTAGCCACGGGGCCCGGCATGCAGCGAGGTGGTGATGAAGTAGATCTCGACCACGTTGATGACCCCGAGGGCCAGCACGAAGAGCGTGAGCAGGGCGAGCAGGGATCGGATCACTGGATGCCGGAGCACCACGCGCACGCCCGCGAACGCCTCGCCCATCGAAAAGCCCCCGGCAGCGGCGCCCGCCGGCACCCGGTCGAGGTGCAGCGCGAGCGGGATGGCGGCGAGCGCCACGAAGGACGCCGCGTCGACGAGCAGCGGTACGTGGAACCCGTAGGTCGCGACGAGGAAGCCGCCGAGGAACGGCCCGGCGAGGCCCGCGCCGGCCGCGAAGCTCTGCAGCATGCCCATCGCACTCGGGAGCTGGGACTCGCTCACGAGCGAGGGCACGAGGGCCTGCCAGGCGGGCGACGACACCACGGTGCCGCAGGCGAGCAGTGCAATGAGTGGCACGAGCAGTATCGAGGGCGACCACGCGAGCGCCACGCACAGCCCTGCCTGCACCAGGGTGACGCCGACGAGGAGCGGCTTGGTCCGCACACGGTCGACGAGCAGGCCGGCGAAGGGCGCGAAGACGAGGAGCGGGACCGCGCCAGCGATCAGGATCGCCGCCACACCGAAGTGGCCGAGCTCTGCCTTGGCACGGAACGCCATTGCGAGGAGGGCGACCTCGTCGCCGAGAAACGAGACGCCGCGGCCGACGGCAACGGCACGAACGGTGCGTGGGAGCGGGTGCGCACGCGTTGATGTGAAAGGCATGTTTCGAAGTATATCCTTCATAGTTGGTCTGTCAAGGTCTAGGCTCCCCGTGTGCCAGAGGTGATCGACGACGTGGTGGAGCTGACCGACGCGAGGTCGATCCGTGCCATCGCCCATCCAGCGAGGCTCGTCGTGATCGACCGCCTCTACGACGAGGGGCGCTCCCTCACCGCCACCCAGGCCGCGGAGCTCGCCGGCACGACGCCGAGCGCCATGAGCTACCACCTCCGCGCGCTCGAGCGCTTCGGGATCGTGCGCCGTGCTGACACGGGCGGCGACGGGCGCGAGCGTCCCTGGGTACGCGCGGCCAAGGACCTCCGGATCCGCCCGCCTGCACCGGTGGCGTCGCGCGCCGTGGCCTCAGCCACCGGCGCCGTGCTGTCGATGGCGATGGACCTCACCAAGCAGCGGCTGCTCGCCTCGTTGGAACGGAGCATCGCCCACCCAGATGCTGTCCTCCCCCTCGACAAGGTGGTGTCCTACGCCCACACGAATCTCCTCGTGACGCCCGACGAGGCGACCCAGCTCATGCAGTCGATTCTCGAGCTCGTCGAGCCACTCAGCGCCGAACAGCGGACCGAGCCGCCCGAGGGCGCCGGGCGCCTCACGCTCATGGTCGCCGCGGCACCCGACACCGACGGCGGTCCCGCTTCCACACCGACGAACAGGAGCTGAGATGCGATTCAGTGTCTGGCCGAGTCCCTATCGGCCCTTCGAGGAGACCGCCGGCACCGTCGCGCTGTGCGAGCGACTGGGCTGGCATGCCGCGTACGTCGCGGACCACTTCATGCCGAACGGCCCTGACGCCACGCCGCTGCGCGGCGACGTGCTCGAGGCGCTCGCGACGCCCTCGGGCATCGCTTCGAGAACCTCGAAGATCCGCCTCGGCACGCTCGTCGCGGCTGCCACCTACCGCCACCCCGCCGTGTTCTCCAAGGCCATGGCCACCCTCGACCAGATCAGTGGGGGGAGGGCGATCGCGGGGATCGGCGCGGGCTGGCAGGAGAACGAGCACGCGAGCTACGGCATCGAGCTCGGCACGATCACCCAGCGCGTCGACCGGTTCACCGAGTACGTCGCGATCGTCGACTCCATGCTGACCGAGGAGACCACGACCTTCGAGGGCACGTACTTCTCGCTGCACGACGCGCCGTGCGACCCCCGACCGGTCCAGTCGCCCCTGCCGATCCTCCTCGGCGTCCGAGGCAAGCGTCGGACGATGGCGATCGCTGCCAAGCACGCCGAGGTCTGGAACGCGTGGTGCTCCCCGACGTCGCTTGCGGAGTGCAACCAGGTGCTCGATGCGCACTGCGATGCGATCGGGCGCGACCCGAAGACGCTCTCGAGGTCGACCCAGGCGCTCGTGTACCTGAGCCGCGACGAGTCATGGCTCGAGCCCCATCGCGCCGCGAGCCCGGACAACCCGCCGATCGTCGGCACGCCCGAAGAGGTCGTCGACATCGTCGCGGCGTACCGCGACGCGGGATGCGACGAGCTGATCGTGCCGTGCTTCACGCTGGGCGACGCGGAGCGCTGCCGCGACACCCTCGAGCTGTTCAGCCAAGAGGTGGCCCAGCACTTCTCGGACTGAGCCCTGTGGGTTGATGGACTGTTAACGCCGCGGCGCGCTCGTTCACGCGTCCGTTGACGTCCCGCTTGCCAGATTGATCCCATGGGACAACTCCTGGCAATCGGTGGCATCGTGGCCGCGACGGTCGCGATGCTCGGGCTCATCTGGGCACTGGATCGCATATGAGCTGGACACAGGGCCTGCTGCTCGGCATCAGCGTCGTGCTCTTCTTGTACCTGGGCTACGCGATGATCAAGCCGGAGCGCTTCTAGATGACCTTCGCGCTCTTTCTCCTCGCCCTGGCCGTCTGCCTCGCGCTGTGCTGGCGGTTCCTCGGGGCCTACCTCGTCGCGGTCTTCGAGAACCGGCTCTCGTTCCTCGGGTTCATCGAGCGGCCCATCTACAGGCTCTTGGGCACGAACAAGGACGTCGAGCAGTCCTGGAAGCGCTACGCGTCCTCCATGATCGTCTTCAGCGGCGTCTCGTTGCTGTTCATCTACCTGATCCTGGCCCTCCAGGGTCACCTCCCGCTCAACCCCCAGCACTTCAGCGACATCACTCCGGCGCTCGACTTCAACACGTCGGTGAGCTTCCTCACCAACACGAACTGGCAGAACTACGGGGGCGAGACGACGATGTCGTACTTCTCCCAGATGTTCGGGCTCGAGTTCCACCAGTTCCTGTCAGCCGCAGTCGGCCTCGTGCTCGCGATCGCGGTCATCCGTGGCTTCGCGAACCGTGGGAAGCCGACGATCGGCAACTTCTGGGTCGACCTCACGAGGGCATGCCTCTACGTGCTGTTCCCCCTCGCCTTTGTCCTCGGCATCGTCTTCGTCGCCCAGGGTGCGGCTGACACGCTCCACGGCCCGGTCACGATCCACAATGCGCTCACGGGACTGACCCAGACCATCGCGGTCGGGCCGGTCGGGTTCATGGAGGCGATCAAGCAGCTCGGGACGAACGGCGGCGGCTTCTTCAGCATCAACAGCGCCCACCCCTTCGAGAATCCGACCGGGCTCACCAACTTCCTGTCGATCGTCTCGCTGCTCTCGATCCCCTTCGCGCTCACCTACGTGTTCGGCAAGATGGTCGGCCAGCTTCGGCAAGGTGTCGCCGTGCTCGTGGCGATGGTCATCCTGTACGCCTCGTTGATCGGCCTCAACGCGTGGGCGGAGTCCCAAGCCAATCCCGCGGTCTCCCACGGGGGCGTCACGCTCGCCGGCAATGCCGAGGGCAAGGAGGTCCGCTTTGGCATCCCCCAGTCGGCGACCTTCGCCGTCTCATCCACGGTGACGTCGACAGGCTCGGCGGACTACGCCTACGACTCGGGCAACCCCTGGGGCAACTTCTCGTTGCTGAGCGGCATGATGCTCGGCGAGGTCGAGCCAGGCGGGGTCGGTTCAGGTCTCTACACGATCCTCTTGATGGCGATCATTGCAGTGTTCATCGGCGGGCTCATGATCGGTCGAACGCCCGAGTACCTGGGCAAGAAGATCCAGGCGCGCGAGGTGAAGCTCGCCGGCATCGGCGTGCTTGTCATGCCGATCACCGTGCTCGTCCTCACGGGGATCGCCGTCTCGGTGCACGCGGGCAAGGTCGGCCCGCTCAACGCCGGGCCGCACGGGTTCGACGAGATCCTCTACGCCTTCACGTCGCAGGGCAACAACAACGGCTCTGCCTTCGGTGGCCTCTCAGGCAACACGCCCTTCTACAACATCATGGGATCGGTCGCGATGCTGCTCGGTCGGTTCGGCGTCGCGATCCCCGCCCTCGCGCTCGCCGGCTCGCTTGCGAACAAGCAGGTCGTCCCCGCGGGGCTCGGCACCTTCCGGACCGACAACACCATGTTCGTCGGGCTCCTCATCGGCGTCATCGTCATCATCGGCGGCCTCACGTTCTTCCCCGCACTGGCACTTGGTCCCATCGTCGAAGCGCTCTCTCACGGAAAGTTCTGGTAGATGACCACGACTACAGACGCACCCATGGTGTCCCCGACCCCCTCCAGCGTGCCGCACGGCGTCGCCGAGCGCCGGAGCCTCTTCGACCGTGAGATCCTCGCCCAGGCGGTGGCGGGCTCCTTCAAGAAGCTCGACCCGAGACTCGAGGTCAAGAACCCCGTCATGTTCGTCGTCTACGTGGGGACGATCGTGTGCTTCGTCTACGCGATCACGCAGCCCTCGACGTTCACCATCTCCATCACGATCTGGCTCGCGCTGACCGTCCTGTTCGCGAACTTCGCCGAGGCGATGGCCGAGGGGCGCGGCAAGGCCCAGGCGGCCGCGCTTCGAAGGATGCGCTCGGAGACCTCGGCACGCCGGCTCAACGATGACGGCACCGAGACCCTCGTCGCAGCAGGCGAGCTGCACAAGGGTGACCGAGTTGTCTGCGAGGCCTCCGACGTCATCCCCTCGGACGGCGAGATCGTCGAGGGCATCGCCTCGGTCGACGAGTCCGCGATCACCGGTGAGTCCGCCCCCGTCATCCGCGAGTCCGGCGGCGACCGCTCGGCGGTCACCGGCGGCACGACGGTGCTCTCCGACAGGATCGTCGTCGAGATCACCGCCGAGCGCGGCGAGACATTCCTCGACCGGATGATCACCTTGGTCGAGGGCGCCAACCGCCAGAAGACGCCGAACGAGATCGCCCTCACGATCCTGCTCGCGGTCCTCACGATCGTGTTCCTCCCCGTCGTCGTCGTCCTCGTGCCGTTCGGCTCGTACGCCGGGGCGACCGTCTCGATCGTCGTCGTGGTCTCGCTGTTGGTCTGCCTCATCCCGACGACGATCGGCGCGCTGCTCAGCGCCATCGGCATCGCGGGCATGGACCGGCTGGTCCAGCGCAACGTGCTCGCGATGAGCGGTCGCGCGGTCGAGGCCGCGGGCGACGTCCAGACATTGCTGCTCGACAAGACCGGGACCATCACCCTCGGCAACCGACAGGCGACCGAGTTCCTGCCCGCACCCGGCATCACGATGGAGCGGCTCGTGCAGGCGGCCGACCTGGCCAGCCGCGCCGACGATACCCCCGAGGGTCGGTCGATTGTTGCGCTCGCACGACGGTTCGGCGCCCCAGAGGAAGCCGAGGGTGCGGCGTGGACCTTCGTGCCATTCACAGCAGAAACCCGGATGAGCGGTGTGGATCGCGATGCGGACAGCATCCGCAAGGGGGCCGGCGATTCGGTCGCCGCATGGTGCGGCGCCAACGCGGTACCGCAGGAGGTCAACACGCAGGTCGAGGTCATCGCTCGAAGCGGAGGGACACCGCTGCTGGTGGCGGAGAACCACATCGTCCTCGGCACCATCCACCTCAAGGACATCGTCAAGCCAGGGATCGCCGAGCGCTTCGCGGAACTGCGCAGGATGGGACTGCGCACCGTGATGATCACCGGGGACAACCCGCTGACAGCAGCTGCCATCGCCGCTGAGGCCGGTGTCGACGACTTCCTCGCTCAAGCGACCCCGGAGAACAAGCTCGACCTCATCCGTCAGGAGCAGGCCGGCGGCAAGCTCGTTGCCATGTCCC
>DATKGG010000039.1:0-21661 GCA_035510855.1 Acidimicrobiales bacterium | reverse complement strand
GGGGGGGGAGGCTCCCCCACGCGTTCCTCGTGACGATTGGCGGGATGCTCGGTGCCTTGGCGCGCGACTTCTTGCTGCGCGCCGTGCCTGCGGGGCGCCCTTCGCGGTGCCGTGGATGCTGGTCGGCCTCAACCTCGTTGGGGCGGCCGCGCTCGGGGTCCTCGCCGCGCGGTACCTCGACCTCCATCCTGGGGCGGTGGGCCAGCGCCTCCTCCTCGCGACGGACTTGCTCGGGGGCTTCACGACCTACTCCTCCCTCGTAAGCGCCGCGGTCGTCGACGGCCACCACAACCACCTCGACGTGGCGTTCGTGACGCTCCTCGTGACCTCGATCGTCGGGGTCGCCGCCGCCTTCATCGCCGGCCGATCTCGGCGGGTGGCGACGTCATGACGATCGCCTTGATCGCGCTCGCCGGCGGCGCCGGTGCGCTCGCGCGCTGGCTCGTCGACCTCTGGGCGGCGGCTCGGTTCGGCAGGTCGCTGCCGTGGGGCACGATCGCGATCAACATCGTCGGGTCCTGCGCCGCGGGCGCACTCGCCGGCGCCACGCTGAGCGCCCAGCTCGGGCCCTCGACGACCCAGGTGCTCGCCATCGGGCTCTGTGGCGGCTTCACGACGTTCTCAGCCGCCAGCGTCGACGTCGCACGAACGATGGAACGGGGACGTCCCGGACTCGGCGCCGCGCTCCTGCTGGTGCCGATGGTGCTCGCCGTGAGCGCCGCCATCGGCGGCTTCCACCTCGCTGGCGGCTAGCTCAGACGGACGCGAGCCGCTTGGTCGCCGCGGCCACGAGCCACGTGAACGCGGGGTCGGGCCGAGCGAGCAGCTCGGGATGCCACTGGAGGCCGAGGACGTCGCGGCCGTCGAGCTCGACGACCTCGGGGGTGCCGTCGGGCGAGCGGCCCGTCACGACCAGGCCCCGGCCCAGCTTCTCGATCACCTGGTGGTGCAGGGAGTTCACCTCGAGATGGGTACCGAAGAGGGAGGCGGCCAGCGAGCCGTCGACCACGTCGACTGAGTGGGCGGCCTGTCGCCCGTCGTCGTCGAACCTCGGGTGCCCGTCGCCCTCGTCCACGCCCACGTGCTGGCGAAGCGTGCCGCCCTTGGCCACGTTCAAGAGCTGCGCGCCACGGCAGACGCACAGGACGGGCAGGCCGCGAAGCTCGGCGGCGTCCAAGAGCGCGAGCTCCCAGGCGTCGCGCGTGGGCTCGGTGGCGGCGAGCTCGGCCTCGGGCGCGCGGCCGTAGACGGCGGGATCGACGTCCGCGCCGCCGGTGAGGACAAGCCCGTCGATGCGCTCGGCGATCCCGTCGACGTCGGCGTCCCGCGTGAGCTCGACGGGCAGGCCGCCGCACGCCGCGATGGCCTGGGGGTAGTCGGCGAAGTGCAGGTCGAACTCCATCTCGTGCATCGCCTTCGGCACCGCGGTCCCGAGGAGGCGCGCGGGCCAGCGACGTCCGGACAGTCCGATCAGGGGCGCGCGCACGCCGTGATGCTACGCGCCAGCCCACGGATCGTCGGGCTTCGATTGTGCCCGACGGTAGGCTCCCGGCGACCAGGAGGTGCGGTGGCAGCGGTCATCGAACTCGATCTCGGCGACAGCCACGCCGACATCACCGACCACGACGTGTACACGAAGGGCGTCCCGCACGCGACGTTCCTGCGCCTGCGCACCGAGGACCCTGTCAGCTTCACCGAGGAGCACGACGGCCGCGGGTTCTGGTCGATCACGCGCCACGACGACGTCCTCTTCGTGAGCCGGCACACCGAGCTGTTCAGCTCCGCCATGGGCATCCGGCTCGAGGACATGGACCTCGAAGAGACCGAGGCGCGCCGCACGATCATGGAGATGGACCCCCCGGCGCACTCGCGGTACCGAAGGCTCGTCTCTCGCCCCTTCTCCCCCCGCGCGGTCGCCGACTACGAGGCCTCCGTCCGTGAGCTCGCCCGCCAGGTCCTCGAGGAGGTCCGCGGCGAGCAGGCGTTCGACTTCGTCTCCCGTGTCGCCCGACAGCTCCCGATGCGGATGCTGGGCACGCTGCTCGGGCTCCCCGAGCACGACCTCGACTGGCTGGTTGACCGCGGCGACGCCCTGATCGGCAACACCGACGCCGACTTCACCGACTTCGTCGTCGACCAGGTCGACACGTCCGCCTACCGACTGCTCCCCTTCCGCAGCCCCGTGGCCGTCGAGCTGTTCGAGTACGCCGAGGGCGCCATGGCCGCTCGGCGCGCCCATCCCACCAACGACGTACTGACGTCCCTCCTCCAGCCCACCGTGGACGGCGACCTCCTCGGCGACGAGCAGCTCAAGAACTTCTTCACGCTCATGGTGGCCGCGGGCAACGACACAACGCGCTACTCGATGGCCGCGGCCATGAACGCGCTCGCCGAGCGTCCACAGCTGCTCGAGTCGCTGCGCGAGGATCCCGGAGCGATCAAGGTCGCGATCGACGAGATGCTGCGGTGGTCGAGCACGACGATGCACTTCCGCCGCACCGCGACCGAGGACGTCGAGCTGCGGGGCACGACCATCCGGGCGGGCGACAAGGTCGTGGTCTGGTATGTGTCCGCCAACTTCGACACAGAGCAGTTCGACGAGCCGTTCCACTTCGACGCCGCGCGATCGCCCAATGACCACGTCGCCTTCGGACTGCACAGCCCGCACCTCTGCCTCGGCGCGCACCTCGCACGACTCGAGATGCGCGTCCTGTTCGAGGAGCTCCTGCCGATGCTCGGCACCGTGAGCGTCACGCACACCGAGCGGCTCCGCTCCAACTTCATCTCCGGGTTCAAGCGCCTCGAGGTCGACGCCACCTGGCGTTGAGCGGCTCGCTCAGGTGCTGGTCAGCTGATCGGACCCGCGGCGCGCACGAGGTCCTGGAACCGCGCGACGCCGCCCTCGTGGCGCGCGCTGAGCACACCACCGCGATAGACGCCGGCGTCGAGGTTGCGCTGGACGGCCTCGCAGATCGCGGCGTCCTCGTCCAACAAGAGCTTGGACAGCCGCGACACGTCCTCGTCGAGGGTGCCGTCACGCGAGAGGTACTGGTAGGCGACGCACGTGCGGTCCGGACCGAGCGGGAGGAACTGCTCGAGGTTCATCGCGTCGTCGTAGACGTTGAGCGCGAGGTTCGGCCACCGCCACAGCCATCGCCCGTCGAGCACGGTCCCGTCCCTCGGCGGCGCGCGATGCAGGACCCAGTCCTCATGGACCTCGACCTCGTAGCGCGAGACGTCGATCGAGCGCGCGAGCTCTCGGTGCACGAGCGGGATGTGGTAGCCCTCGAGGTAGTTCTCCGCGTAGGTCTTCCAGTTGCACGCGAGGTCATGTGACCAGGTGCCAGCCGGGACGAAGCCCTCGAGGTCGAACCCGGACACCTCGTCGGCGAATGTCCCGAGCGACTCGAGTAGCGGCGCGGCCGAGCCATCGAGGTTGACGAAGACGAACCCCCGCCAGGCCTCGACGCGCAGGTCCCACAGCCGGCAGCCCTCATCAGGCCCTGGCTCGCCGAAGTCGCGAGCGCCCCGGAGCGCGCCGTCGGGCTCGAAGACCCAGCCGTGGTAGCGACAGACGAATGGCGACGCGGTCCCATTGCCGTCGTAGACCAGCGGGCCGGCCCGATGCGGGCAGACGTTGTGGAATCCGCGGAGCTGTCCCTCGTCGCCCCGCGACACGAGGACGGGAAAGCCCGCCCGCACCGTGGCCACGTACGAGCCGGTGGCCGTCAGCTCTGACTCGTGGGCGACGTAGAGCCACGCCGAAGAAAAGACGTTGGCCCGCTCGAGCGCGTACTGCTCGTCGCCGCGATACAGCGACGCGGGGAGCGTCGTGGCCACGGCGCAATGCTAGGTCCGCCTCGACGCATGCAGGGCGCTGCCGAGTGACGCCGATCCCCCTCGGCTCACGCGATCGGATCGGTGTACGGTCCGGACGCACCGACCTCGACAGGAGCGCGCATGTCCGAACGACTGATGGACCGACTCGCCAGTGCGCGAGCCTCTCGAGGCACCGCATGGCTCGCCGTCGGCATAGCGGTCGGCCTGATCCTTGCGCCCGCGGCGGCGGTCGCCGCGGGCGTCGGCGTCACGAGCCTGATCGGCTCGAACGGGACCAAGGCGGTCGTCACGGGTGCCGGCCAGCTGACGACGACCCCGGCCGACGTGAGCAGGTTCCGGTCCTTCACGGACGCCAACCTCAACTCGGGTGGGGCAAGCGGCTGCCAGACCCTCTACACCGCCCCGCGCGGCTGGACGTTCGTGCTCACCCAGATCACGATCGACGCCTGGGCCGACCCGACGCCCGGCGCGTTCAACAGCACCGCGATCTACATGGGAACCGGCTGCGATCGGCTCATCGCCGACTGGAACCCGCCCACCATCGGCTCCTTTGTCTTTCCCTTCTCCCCCGGCATCGTCGTGCCCCGCGGCCACTCGATCGCCGCGTACGTGGACGGCGGCGTGAAGGCTGAGGCGTTCGGCTCGGGCTACCTCATCCCGGCCTCGGACGCACGGATCGCGACACCCGTGACCGAGACGCCGGCGCGTGCCGGCTCGCCGAGCCAGCTGCCCTGATCACCCGCAGCGTTGCGCACGTGCACCGTTCCTAGAGGAACGGGAGGTACTCGCGGAGCTCCCAGTCGGTCACTGCCTCGGAGAACTTCTGCCACTCGGTCCGCTTGACCGCGAGGTGCTGGGCCACGAGGTCGCTCCCGATGGCCTCGACGAGGGCAGTGTCGGCCTCGAGCTCGTCGAGCGCGGCACCGAGGTTGGCAGGCGTCCCGACCGTCGCTTCGACCACGTCGAGGCCGTTGCCGCCCTCGGGAGGGCCAGGGTCCGACTTCGCCGCGGCGCCCAGTCGACTGGCCTGCAGCACCGCGGCGAGTGCGACGTGCACGGGTGCGGCGCCGTCGCTCAGTCGGTGCTCCAGCCTCGCGCCCGTGCCGCGCTCAGGCGACACGCGCACCGTGGCGCCGCGATGGTCGTAGCCCCAGTTCGCCCAGTACCCCGAGAGCTGCGCGGGCTTCAGGCGCTTGTAGGCATTGACGGTCGGCGCGCACAGCCCCGCGAGCGCCCGGTGGTGCTCGAGCATCCCTCCGATGCAGTGCCGAGCGAGGTCGCTCAGCCCGTCGTCGCTCTCGTCACCGTTCACGACGTTCGTGCCGGACTCGTCGGTCCAGCTCAAGTTGAGGTGCAACCCCGAGCCGCCCCGATCGACAAACGGTCGGCCGAGGAAGGTGAGGAGGAACCCTCTTTGTGCGGCGACCTCTCGGGCGAGCACCTTGAACAAGAACGCGTCGTCAGCCGCGCGAAGCGCCTCGTCGTAGCGGAGTGTCAGCTCGAACTGGCCGTTGTCGTACTCGGAGTTGACGGACTCGAGCATCAAGCCGGCCCTGTCGGCAGCACGCCAGATGTCGTCGATGACCCCGTCGGGATCGACTGCGGTCCCCGTCCCATAGACAAAGGCGCCAGGCGTGTCGATGGGCTTGAAGCCGCCCGCACCGTCGGGCTCCAACAGGTACGCCTCGAGCTCGATCCCCGCGTAGGCGCGGAGGCCCAGTTGCTCCCAGTCCGCCACCGCCTTGCGCAGCGCGGCGCGCGGGGACACCGACACCGGCATGCCATCGGACTCCAAGTCGGCGACCACGACCTTGGTCCCGTCCTCCCAGCCCGGCCGGATCTCCGAGACGTCGAACGTCGCCTCCATGTCCGGCAGTCCGACCTCCCAGCCCGATCCGGGCGTGTACGGCGTCATCTCGCGGTCGTAGCCGAGCGCCCAGGTGCCCCTGCAGTGCCGGACGCCGTGCTCGGCGAGTCGCTCGGGCACGTACTTGCCTCGAGGAAGCCCGAGGTGGTCTGGCCACAGGACTCGGACGCGCGCAGCAGTCACGGACGACTCCTCTCGATCGCGGCGGCGAGGCCGGCGCGCAACGTACCACGGCGACTCTCGAAGTCGCCCTCCTGTTCGGCGCTGACGGGGCACTGTGGCAGGATCGATCGCGTTGTCTGACGGAGTCCGGAGGTGTGGTCCTTGGAGCTGCGACGCGTGCTGCTCGGCGGTGCCGTCGTCGTCGTGCGCCGTGACGGCGACTGGCTGGAGTCGCCCGACGGTCGGCGCGTCCGCGCCGACGAGGCGATCCACCTCGCGCCGGTCGAGCCCACGAAGATCATCTGCTGCCACCTCAACCACGTCTCGAGGGTGCGCGAGTTCGGCATCCAGCTGCCGCCCGCGCCAACGTACTTCCACAAGCCGGTCTCAGCGCTCAACTCCCATGGCGGCGAGGTCGTGCGGCCCTCGAACTGCCGCTGGCTCAACCTCGAGGGCGAGGTGGCGATCGTGATCGGCGCGGTCACCCGCAACGTCTCGGTCGTCGCTGCCGCGGCGTGCATCGCCGGGTACACGATCGCCAATGACTTCGGGCTGCACGACTTCCGCGACACCGACGCGGGCTCCATGCTCCGGGTGAAGGGCGCGGACACGCTGTGTCCGCTCGGACCCGGCCTCGTCACGGACTGGGACTTCGAGGACAAGTCGATCCAGACCCGCGTGAACGGGTCCATCGTCCAGGATGGCTCGACCGCCGAGATGGCGTGGGACATGCACTACCTGGTCGCGGACATCGCCCGGCTGATCACGCTCGTGCCCGGCGACGTGATCCTCTCAGGCACCCCCGCGTACTCCCGGCCCGTCGTCCCCGGCGACGTCGTGGAGGTCAGCGTCGAGGGACTCGGCACGCTGCGCAACGTCGTCGTCGAGGGCAACGTCCCGGTCAGCGACGAGGTGGGCGCCCAGCCGACCGAGACCGAAGAGGTGCGCTCGACCGCGCTCGGCGGCGACTGGGAGCATCGGGGCGAGCGGCCACCCGTGGCGACGACGAGGGACCAGCTCCCCTACCCGAGGGTCCGACCGAGGTTCGAGGCGTGACGGGCGGCAGGACCGCCGACGTCGGCGGGGTCACCGTCTCGCTCGACCACTTCGTGAACGGAAAGCGCGTCGGGTCGGCGGACACCTTCGAGGACCGCTCCCCTCTCGACTGGTCGGTCAAGCTCGGCGACGTAGCCAGGGGCGATGCGACGGTCGCCCGCGTCGCGGTGACCGCCGCGATCGGTGCCGCGGACGGGTGGGCCGCCCTCGGTCCAGCGGGGCGCGCGACGATCCTTCGGCGCCTCGCCGACCTCATCGACGAGCACGTCGAGCCGATCGCGACCGTCGAGTGCCTCGACATGGCGATGCTGCACGAGAGCCTCCGTGCGCGGGTGATCGGACGTGGTGCGAGGAACTTCCGCGCCTACGCCGACCTTGCAGAGCGCTACGAGCCACGACAGTGGTCGTCCAACGGCACCGACAACGAGGTGCGCCGGATGCCCGCGGGACCGACCGTCGTCATCACGCCGTGGAACGCGCCGTTCATGTTGTCGACGTGGAAGTCCGCCCCCGCCCTCGCCGCGGGCAACCCCGTCGTCTTGAAGCCGGCCGAGTGGTCGCCGCTCAGCTGCTCGTACCTCTGCGACCTCGCCGAGGAGGCGGGCGTCCCCCCGGGTGTCCTCAACGTGGTCCAGGGGCTCGGGACCGAGGTCGGTGCCGCGTTGGTCGCGGACCCCCGGGTGCGACGCATCAGCTTTACGGGCTCGCCTGAGACCGGCCAGTCCCTCGGCGTCGCCGCGGCGCGCAACCTCGTGCCCTTCACCGCCGAGCTCGGTGGCAAGGGACCGCTGCTCGTCTTCGAGGACGCCGACCTCGACGCGGCCGCCACGACCGCGGCGCGGATGTACGACGACGCTGGCCAGGTCTGCCTTGCCGGCACCCGCCTCTTGGTGGCCTCGGGCGTGGCCGAGGAGTTCTACGAGCGCTTCCGTGCCGCGACGGACGCCCACGTGCTGGGCGACTCGCGCGACCCCGCGACCACGATCTCACCGCTCATCCATCCCCAGCACCTCGCGCGCGTCGAGGGCTTCGTGGAGCGCTCGAGGGCGGCGGGCGACACCGTCGTGTTCGGCGGGCACCGCTGGAAGGACGACGGGCTGTGGTACGAGCCGACGCTCATCCGCCCCAGGGACAACGACGCCGAGATCGTCCAGAACGAGGTCTTCGGCCCGGTCCTCACCCTCCAGGAGTTCGCCGACGAGGACGAGGCAGTGCGGCTCGCCAACTCGACCAGATACGGGCTCACCGCCATGGTCTTTACGCGAGACGCCTCGAGGGCGTCGCGCCTCGGCGACGCGATCCGGGCCGGCACGATCTGGGTGAACACCTATTTGATCCGTGACCTCACCGCCCCCTTCGGCGGATGCAAGGCGAGCGGGATGGGCAGGGAGGGCGGCGACTACGCCCTCGACTTCTACAGTGAGTTGAAGACCGTGCAGGTTCGGGAGGACACGACAGATGGGTGAGATCGTCGGTGCCGCGGTGCTCGCCCACGTCCCCACGATCGTGCTGCCCGACGACGTGCGGCGCTCGCTCAACAACGGCAACGAGTCGACGCTGTTCACCGGCCTGCACGAGGTGCGCCGACGCGTCTTCGACGAGCTGCGTCCCGACCTCGTCGTCGTCTTCGACTCGCACTGGTACACGACTGTCGAGTTCTGCGTCGCGGCGCACGATCGCCGCCAGGGTCGCTACACGTCCGAGGAGCTGCCGCGGGGCATGTCGGGCGTCCCCTACGACATTCCCGGTGACCCCGAGTTCGCCCGAGCCCTTGCCGAGGAGGCCGAGCACGTCGAGGACTGCTGGATCACCGCGATCGACGACCCGTACCTGCCGATCCACTACGGCACGGTCAACCTCTTGGGATTCCTCCAGGGGCCCGAGCGCTGGGTCTCGGTCAGCCTCGCCCAGACCGGCCAGACCGACGACTTCCTCGCCATCGGGTCGTGCCTCGCGCGCGCCGTCGAGCGCCTCGACCGGCGCGTTTTTCTCATCGGCTCGGGCGCGCTGAGCCACACCTTTTGGCCGCTGAAGGAACTGCGCGCCCACGAGGCCGCTGGCGAGGAGCACATCTTCACGAAGGGGGCCGCCCAGGCCGACCACGAGGTGCTCGACCGCTGGCAGCACGGCGACCACCGCGCGGTGCTCGAGGGCATGCCCGAGTATCTGCGGTTCCGGCCCGAGGCCCGCTTCGGGCACTACCTCGCGATGCTCGCGGCGATCGGCGGGGCGTCGTGCACCGCCAAGGCCACCCGCTACTCCGAGTACGAGAACTCGATCGGCACCGGCCAGATCCACGTCGTGTTCGAGCGCCCCGCGGGCGGCTGGACCGCCTGATGGAGGGGCTCAGCTTCCCGAGGACCGCGACCGGACGCGCCTCGATCCTCCCCCCGCTGCCCTGGCACTACTCGGGGGACCTGCTCAGCATCGAGTACCGCACCGACCCGTCCGCGATCCGACGCCTGCTGCCCGACGAGCTCGAGCTCCCCCACGACGACGAGGACCCCGGTGCGGTTGCCTTCATCTGGGCCGACTGGCAGGCGTGCAGCGACGACGGACGGGAGCTCGACGACCCGATCCGACTGCAGTACAAGGAGGCCTTCGTCGTCGCCCGCTGCCGCTGGAGTGACCAGCTGTGGTCGAGATGCCTGTTCATCTGGGTCGACAAGGACTTCGCGCTGGTTCGCGGCCACTTCCAGGGGTACCCGAAGAAGCTGGGGTCCGTGCAGATGTCCCGCCCCGTGACCGTCGGGCGGGGCGGCCCGCGGCTCGAGGCCGGCGGACGATTCGCTGCCACGCTCGCCGCCTATGACCGCCGCCTCGCGCACGCGGCGGTGACGCTTCGCGAGACCTCGGACTCGAACGGCTTCGTGAACGGCCTCCCGATGCTGCACCACCGTTACCTGTCGCGCATCGAGGGCGACGGCACGGACTCGTTCGGTGAGCTCGTCACGATGCGGGGCCGCGACGTCGAGGTCTCCAAGGCGTGGAGAGGCGACGCCGACCTCCAGCTCTTCGACTCCCCTGTCGAGGAGCTGACCACGATCGCGCCTCGCGAGATCATCGGTGGCTACTGGCGCAGCGTCGGGACGACCTTCGCCGGGGGCGAGACCCTCGAGCAGCGCTAGGTGGCGACGACCTTGGACGACGAGGGCAGGTAGCCCGCGGAGGCCACCGCGAAGATCTGCACGTAGTACTTCGCCTTGTGCACGCCCGTGAAGGTCGCGCCGCTGTCGTAGTGCGAGCGCGTGACGCAGCCCTTGGTCATCGCGGCGTCGAGGCACGCCCGCGCGGTGTAGTTCTGGGTCTTGGGGCCATTCGACGCTCCCGTGAACGCGATGCGCAACGTCGTCGACGTCGCGGTGACCTTGGTGATCACTGGTGCTTGGAGACGAGCCGACGCGCGGTACGGCCCCACGACGTTCGACATCGAGGCGAAGTAGCTCCCGTTCGCGGGCGCGGTGACTGCAACGTAGTACTTGTCGCCCGCGACGAGCCCCTCGAGCGTGCGGCCGCTCTTGAAGGCGTTCACGTCCACGCACTTGGCCGACAGCGCCGCGTTCGTGCACGCCTCGATGGCGTAGACCTCGCTCGCCGGCGACCCAGAGGGCTTCGTGAAGGTCACCTCCAGCGCGCCTGTGGTCGTGGTCGACGAGGCGACGTGCAGCACGGGACCCGGATCCGTCGTGAATGCCAGCGTGCTCACCGCGCCGCCGTCGGGGTTCGTGACCGTGATGGTCGCCGCGCCGAGTGTCGTGGCGGCGGTCGCTGACACGACCACCCGCAGCTTGGTCGCCGAGTCGACCACCGCAGGGCCGAGGAGCAGTGCCGTGTCCTTCTTGCCCGCCGACCCGATGCTCACGATCGCGCCGGGCTCGAACCCCGTCCCGACGACCGTGACCACGATCGCAGTGTTGGCCCCGATCCCCTTGGGCAAGGCCGAGGTCTCCGTTGGCAGCGGGTCGATCGAGAGCACGCCCGTGCTGATCGTGCTGCCACCACCAGTGTCCGACGCCGTCACGTCGCGCGGCCCGAGCGTGGCGCTCTTCGACACGCTGATTGTCGCCCGGATCTTCGTCGAGGAGAGCCAGTCGAGGTGCGAGAAGACGATGTCGGCGCCTGCCACCGTCAGTGTGGTCCCCGGGGTCAGGTTGGTGCCCCGCACGGTCTCGTTCCTCGTCACGCCGATCGCGATCGGCGGGATCGACGTCACGGTCGGAAGCCCGACGACGTGGAACACGCCGGTCGAGGTGGACACCCCGCCCGAGTCGCAGTTGGTCACGGTCACGTCACGCGGTCCGAGCACGGCGTTGGACGCGACCGTCAGCTTGACGTACATCAGGTTGCCGAGCGCAGAGCTCACGCTGTCGACGCTGACGCCCGACCCCGAGAACGCGACGGTGGGCTCCTTGGACTTGCACACCTCGAAATTCGAGCCGGTGACGCGCACGGTTTGTTGGGCCTCACCCTGCCCGAGGGGAGCGACGCTCGTCACGATCGGCGGCAGCCGGACCCTAAGACCATCGGGCACTTTCCAGGACGCGGTCCCCTCGGTGATCGTCATCGTCCGCCACCCCGCAGCAGCGCCACTCGCGATCGTGAAACCGACGTCCAATCGTCCACCGTGTCCGAGCGACTCACTCGCGACACTGACACCCCTCCCCGAGAACGACAGCGCCGGTGCCGCAAAGAAAACGGGTCGGACCAAAGAGGTCATCCAGTTGACCGCCCCGTCGCCCACGGCCCACTTGGCCAGCACTGGCGCGTAGTCGACATGCGCTGCGTGCGCCAGGGTGTCTTTGCCCCCCTGGGGATTCGTCACGGTCAGCGACCGCGTGCCAAACGATGCGTCGCGCGCCACAGCGAGCTGCACCGTGATCGTCGTCGCGGTCACGGACTTCACGGCCGTCGAGATGCCCTTGCCGAGGGACACCTTCGCGCCGCTCTCGAAACCCGAACCGCGGACCGTCGCCGGAATTGACTCGTCCCGGTTGATCGTCGAGACCGACAGCGAGGTCACCGTCGGCGCCGTCGCACGCGAGACGGCGACCGCCCTGGCGTCCGGCCGCGCGGCCGCGGCCGCCGCGCTCGTGATCGAGACCGCGCCAGCTGCCCCAAGACAGGAGGCCAGCAGCACGACGGGTGCGCGCGTCGACAGAGCACTGCGTACCGACACCATTCCTCCTTGCGGGCCTCTTTGCGAACCCGTGACTCTAATCAAGGGCGCCTTTCGACGGTCAGGCGCCCGGACAGGATCCTGTCGCTTGTCAGCCCCGATCCACTGGGTCTCGATCGTCCTCGGTCGCGACCAGTCGTCGCGCTGCACGAGCCTCGTCCAGGCGGCGAACAGGCGTCGATCGAGGCGCCTCGTGCGCGGCGTCCGGGTCCTCCCTCGCGCCACGTGCGATTCGTTCGAGCGCGTCAGCGAGCGCCGCCAGCGTCTGCGGACTCTCGGTCTCGGTCGGCTCGACCATGAGTGCCTCGTCGACGACGAGCGGGAAGTACACCGTCGGCGCGTGGAAACCCTCCTCGAGGAGCCGCTTCGCCACGTCAAGGGCGCGGACGCCGGTCGTGCGCTTGAGCTCGGCCGCCGTGAGCACCACCTCGTGCATGCATGGTCGATCGAACGCCGCAGGGTACGAGTCGTGAAGTCGGACCCGGAGCCAGTTCGCGTTGAGCACCGCGCGCTCGGCGACGCGCTCGAGCCCGTCGCGCCCATGCACACGGAGGTAGGCATGTGCGCGCGCGAGCACGAGCGCGTTGCCGTGCCAGGAGTGCACGCGCCCGATCGAGCGGGGTGGCATGCGCCACTCAAACCGGTTGTCCGCCGTGCGGCACGGCGCTGGACCAGGAAGGAACTCCGCGAGCCGCTCTGACACCGCCACCGGCCCGGCGCCGGGTCCTCCTCCGCCGTGCGGCGTGGCGAAGGTCTTGTGCAGGTTGAGGTGGACGATGTCGAAGCCCATGTCCCCCGGGCGCACGATGCCCAGGATGGCGTTCAGGTTCGCGCCGTCGTAGTAGAGGAGCCCGCCCACCTCGTGCACGGCCGCGGCGATCCTATCGATCTCCTCTTCGAAGAGCCCGAGCGTGTTCGGGTTCGTGAGCATGATCCCCGCGACGTCGCGATCGAGCGCGGCGCGAAGCGCGTCGACGTCAACGAGGCCACGGGCATCCGAGGGGATCGTGACTACCTCGTAGCCGCCGAGCGTGACCGAGGCGGGGTTCGTGCCGTGCGCGGAGTCCGGGATCAGCACCTTGGTCCTTGTCTCGCCGTTCGCGGCGTGGAACGCGCGCATGAGGAGCAGGCCGGTGAGCTCGCCGGCCGCGCCCGCGGCCGGCTGGAGCGTCGCGGCGTGCATGCCAGTCACCGCGCACAGCTCGCGCTCGAGCTCACAGAGCATCGCGAGCCAGCCCTGGGTCAAGGGCGCGGGCGTCGCAGGGTGCACGTCGGCGATGCCCGGCATCGCGGCGATCTCGTCGAACGCCTTTGGGTTGTACTTCATCGTGCACGAGCCCAGCGGATACATGCCGAGGTCGACCGAGAACTGCCGGTGCGACAGGCGCGTGAAGTGACCGACCAAGTCGCGCTCGGAGACCTCGGGGAGAGCGACGGGCTCGCGCCGAAGGTAGGACGCGTCGAGGAGGCGCTCGAGCGGCGTCGCGGGCACGCCCGTCGTGCGCAACTGGGCCGCAGAGCGACCGGTCACCGAGAGCTCGAAGACAGTGGGCTCCGCGTCGCGCCCGAGCAGGGGCGCCGAACTCGCGCGGCCGCCCGGTGCGGCGCTCATCTCGCGGCCTTCCCGAACGCGGTGGCGAACGCGTCGATCTCCGCTCTCGTGCGTCGCTCGGTGACAGCGACGACGATCGTGTGGCCCGAGGCGCCCGGTGCGAGCGAGCCGTCGTCGCCCGGTGCGAGCGCCGATGCCGCGACGCCCCCCAAGAAGCCCTCGTCGGCGAGCCGTGCGAGCACGGTCTCGGCAGGAGCCGTCGTCTCGACGGCGAACTCGCGGAGGTAGGGCGCCGAGGTGACCGGCGCGATCGAGTGCAGAGCCGCGAGCTGCTCGGCGAGGTAGTGCGCGCCCTGCGCGCACCTCGTCGCGACCTCGGCGAGGCCGTTCGGACCGAGCCAGCTCAGCTGGATCGCCGCGGTCACGGCCATCAGCGTCTGGTTCGTGCACACGTTGGACGTCGCCTTCTCGCGGCGGATGTCCTGCTCGCGTGCGCGGAGCGTCGTCACGTAGGCCCGCGTGCCCGCGACGTCGACCGTCTCGCCGACGAGCCTGCCCGGGAGGCGACGGACCTGGTCGCGGCTGCACGCGAAGAGCCCGAGATACGGGCCGCCGAAGCTCAGCTTGGTGCCGAGCGACTGGCCCTCGCCGACCACGACGTCGGCGCCGAGCTCGCCCGGGGCACGGAGCACCCCTCCGGCGATCGGGTCGGCGGCCACGACGAGCAGCGCGCCGAGGGTGTCGGCGTGTGCCCTCGCCGCGGCGAGGTCCTCGAGGCACCCGAGCCAGTTCGGCTGGGCGACGACGACGACGCCCACGGGCTCACCGCGAGGAGCCCGCAGCCATTGAGTGGCACCGTCGATGAGCGGGACGACCTCGAGCTCGTGGCCGGTGCCGCTCGCAAGGGTCTGTGCCACCGCGCGCCAGTGGGGATGCACGCCCGCAGACAGCAGCACTCGTTGACGACCGGTCGCCCCGACGCACAGGTTGATCGCCTCGACGAGCGACGACGCGCCGTCGTACAGCGAGGCGTTCGCGACGGGGAGCCCGGCCAACCGCGCGACCATGGTCTGGAACTCGAAGATCGCCTGCAGCACGCCCTGGGCGACCTCGGCCTGATACGGGGTGTAGGCCGTCACGAACTCCGAGCGAGTTGCGAGCGCACGGACGACCGCGGGCACCTCGTGGTCATACGCGCCAGCTCCGGCGAAACAGACGAGGTCCCGGCCCACCGGTCGGTTCCGAGCGGCGAAGGACTCGAACTCCGCGGCGACGTCGGGCTCGGTCAGTCCCTCGTCGAGGTCGAGTCCTCCGGCGAGGCGGAGTGCCGCGGGGACCACCTCGAAGAGCTCGTCGAGCCCGCTCAGGCCGAGGAACTCGAGCATCGCTTCGACCTCGGCGTCGGTGTGAGGCAGGTAGTCGGCCACTACGCCTGCTTTTTCACAAAGGGCACCGCCACACACGCGGCATCGAGTCGCCGGTCGCGAACGTTGAGCTGCACGCGCTGTCCAACGTCGAGGGGTGGCGAGGTGCTCACAAGTCCGAGTGCGATCCCGTGACCGAGCACCGGCGAGAAGTTGCCCGAGGTGACGACCCCCGCGGTCGCCCCGTCGAGTAGAACCTCGGCGCCGTCACGCGGCGGCTGGCGTGTCGACGTGGCGAAGCCCCGCAGGATCCTCGATGGGCCTGAGGCACGCTGCGCGACGAGCGCGTCCTTGCCACGGAACTGCGCCTTGTCCCAACCGACGACCCAGCCGAGTCCGGCCTCGAGAGGCGTGATCGTCTCGCTCAGCTCGTGACCGTGCAGCGGAAGGCCCGCCTCGAGGCGCAGGGTGTCACGGGCACCGAGTCCCGCGGGCAGCACGCCGGCGTCGAGGATCGCCGCGAGGACGTGCTCGGCATCGGCGTTGTCGACCGCGATCTCGATGCCGTCCTCACCCGTGTAGCCCGTCCCCGCCACGACGGCATCGCGCCCCGCGACACTCGCTGGCGCGACACGAAAACGCCCGATCCCCGCGGCGTCCGGCGCGATCTCGAGCAGTCGACGCCGCGCGTTCGGACCCTGCACCGCGAGCACCGTGCGTCCGGCAGTCACGTCCTCGCCCCCGACTGCGGCCACCACGCGCTCGGTGTTGGATGCGTTCGGCATGACGTCGAAGACGTTGGTGGACACCCACCAGACGATGATGTCGTCCAAGACCCCGCCGTCGTCATTCAAGAGCTGGGTGTACTGCGCCCTGCCCGGCGCGATCTTCATCAGGTCGTTGCACAGCGAGAGATCCAGCGTGACCCGCGCCTCTGTGCCCGAGACCCGGACGGTGCCGAGGTGGCTGACGTCGAAGACGACGGCGTCGCCGCGGCAGCTCAGGTGCTCCGAAACGGTCCCCGACGGGTACGAGAGCGGCATCTCGAAGCCGCCGAACTCGACCATCTTCGCGCCCAGCGCGACGTGCGCGTCGAAGAGGGCGGTGCGACGCAACGTGGTCGAGTGCACGACGGCAGACTATGCCGCGGTCGTGAGCAGTCCTTCGAGCCCGTGGCGCTCGAGGAGCGTTGCGAGGTCCCGCTGGTACACGATGGCGAGCCGAAGCTCTGGGTACAGCTCGCGCATCCTGCGAACCTTCGCGTTCTTGCGGGTGACGAGCCGCTGGTCGGCGACGGTGAGCTCGACCAGCATGGAGTGCTCGGGGAGGTAGAAGTCCGGCCGGAACGCCTTGGTCGGGCGGCCCGCCTCGTCCCAGGCGAGCGGGAACTCGAAGGGCTCGTACTGCCAGGTGACCCCATAGAGGTCGAGCAGGGTCGCGAAGTACCGCTCCGAGGGGTGTGCGAAGGCAACTCGCGCTGCACGGAACCCGCTTGGGTGCGGTGACCCCTTGGGGGGCGTGGCGAGCTCGTCGGTCACGCGGTGGCGGGATGCCTGGCAGCAGGCTGGTCCGCGTGACCGTCGCCCAGCGCAACGATGTCCGCCCGCAGGTCGTCGATGACGCCCGCCAGCGGGACGATGTTGAAGACGCCCTGGCCGCCCTGGAGCAGGTCCACGATCTCGCCGTTCGATCGAGCGAGCACCGAGCCCGTGGGCGTGAGTACGAGGCTCGTCGACGCCAGGTCCTGGCCGAGACCATCGCGAAGGCAGTCGACGGCGCGCCGAGCACGCTGCAAGGACACGCCCGAGTCGAGGAGCGACTTGATCACCTTGACCTCGAGCACGTCGGTGTAGTCGTACCGGCGCTTCGAGCCCGAGCCGGTCGCCGACGCGAGTGACGGCACGAGCAACCCGGTCCTCGCCCAGTAGTCGAGCTGGCGATAGGTGATCCCCACCAGCCGGCACACCTGGGGTCCGCTGTAGCTCTGCACGGTCGACGTCGCTGTCATGGTTCCTCCCGACACGGGACCACTCTACCGTCGAGACGACATCGATGTAGTTCGAACTTCCGGCGCTCAGGGCTCGGCGAGGTCGGGAAGCCCGAGCACGGGACTTGAGGCCTCCCCCCAGCTGCGCAGGGGGATCCGGCCTGCGTCGCGTGCCAGGCGACCAGCCTCGACGGCGAGCGCGACCGCCCGGGCCATCGCCGGTGGGTCGAGCGCCCGATTGATCCCCGAGGCGCACAGCACGCCGTCACAGCCGAGCTCCATCGCGAGCGCGGCGTCCGAGGCGGTCCCGATGCCCGCGTCGAGCAGCACGGGCACCTCGAGGCTCTCGGCGATCATCGCGATCGCGTGGGGATTGCGGATCCCGAGGCCCGAACCGATCGGCGAGCCGAGCGGCATGACGGCCGCGCAGCCGGCCTGCGCGAGCCGGCGGCACGCGATCGGGTCGTCGGGCGCGTAGGCCCAGACCGAGAATCCCTCCTCGACGAGGGTCGTCGCGGCGCGGACCGTCTCGATCGCGTCGGGCAAGAGGGTCCGGTCGTCACCGATGACCTCGAGCTTCACCCAGTTCGTCTGGAAGGCCTCTCGTGCGAGCCGTGCGAGCGCGACGGCCTCGTGGGCGGTCGCGCACCCCGCGGTGTTGGGCAGCACCCGGATCTGCAGCTCTTCAAGCAGCGAGTACACCGAGCCATCGGTCGACGGGTCCACGCGTCGGAGTGCCACGGTCGCAACGTCGCAGCCCGACGCGACGAGCGCGCCGCGCAGCAAGTGCAGCGACGCCATCGCGCCCGTCCCCATCACGAGGCGGCTCCGCAGCTCCACGCCATCGACGACGAGGTGGTCCTGCACTCAGCACATCGTACCGAGGGCGTGGCCGGTTACTATCGGTACAGTCGCGTGGTGGTTCCACTCGTCGTGCTCACAATCGCGGGGTCGGACTCGAGCGGCGGCGCCGGGATCGAGGCCGACCTGCGCACGTTCGCCGCCCTCGGCGTCCACGGCGCTGTCGCGCTCACGGCCGTCACCGCGCAGAACACACAGGGCGTCTTCGCCGTCCTCGCCGTCGAGCCCGAGATGGTGCGAGCCCAGGTCGAAGTGGTGACCGACGACCTCGTCGTCGCCTCCACCAAGACCGGCATGCTCGCCCGGCCCGGCACCGTGCGGACCGTGGCACGCCTCGCCGAGGAGGAGCGTCTCGCGCACCTCGTCGTCGACCCCGTGCTCGTGTCGTCGACGGGCCACCTGCTCATGGAGGAGGGCGGTGTCGACGCCTACCGCGACGAGCTGTTCGCGCACGCGATTGTCGTGACACCCAACCTCCGCGAGACCGCCGTGCTCGTGGGCATCGACCTCGCCGCGCTTCGGACCGTGGAGGCCATGGCGGTCGCCGGTCGGTCGATCCTGTCGATGGGACCGAGCTGCGTCGTCGTGAAGGGCGGCCACCAGCTCGAGGGCTCCGCGACCGAAGCCGTCGCGCCCGACGTCGTGGTCACCCGTGATGGGGTCGTCACCTTGGAGGGCCCCAGGATCGCGACGCGCAATGACCACGGCACGGGCTGCTCGTTCGCCTCGGCGATTGCGGTGGGGCTGGCCGAGGGTCTTGAGTGCGTGGCCGCGGTACGTCGCGCGAAGTCGTTCGTCGCCGAGGCGCTGAAGGGCGCGGCGGGCTGGCACGTCGGCGCCGGACACGGACCTATCGACCACCTCGGCTGGGGGCGCGCGGCACGCGCCGACTCCGACGGGGGTGTGTGACGCCACGATGACTGCGCAGCCAGACGGTCACCCCGACCGCTACAAGTGGATCGCCCTGTCGAACACGACGCTGGGCATCCTGATGGCGACGATCAACTCGTCGATCATCCTCATCGCGCTGCCCGACATTTTCCGGGGCATCCGGCTCAACCCGCTCACGCCGGGCAACACGAGCTACCTGCTGTGGATGCTGATGGGCTTCATGGTCTGCACCGCCGTCTTGCTCGTCAGCTTCGGCCGCATTGGCGACATGTACGGCCGCGTGAAGATGTTCACACTCGGCTTCGCCGTGTTCTCCGTGTTCTCGATCTTCCTGTCGGTGACGTGGCTCGACGGGTCCGCGGGGGCGCTGTGGCTCATCTTGATGCGGGTGGGCCAGGGCGTCGGCGGCGCGTGCATCCTCGCGAACTCGTCCCCGATCCTCACGGACGCGTTCCCGCCGAACCAGCGCGGGCTCGCGCTGGGCATCAACAGCGTCGCGGCGATCGCGGGATCGTTCCTCGGGCTCGTGCTGGGCGGCGTCCTCGCGCCCATCGAATGGCACCTCGTCTTCCTCGTGTCGGTGCCGTTCGGCATCTTCGGGACCGTGTGGGCGAGGCTGAAGCTGCACGACCGGGGCGCGCGGCGCGCGGCCACGATCGACTGGTGGGGCAACGTCACGTTCGCGGTGGGCCTCGTGGCGATCCTCGTGGCCATCACCTACGGCATCGAGCCCTACGGCGGCGACACCATGGGCTGGACGAACCCCAAGGTCCTCGCCGGGCTCATCGGCGGCGTCGCGCTGCTCATCTGCTTTGTAGCCATCGAGCGCCGTGTCGCACAGCCGATGTTCAACCTGGCGCTCTTCAAGATCCGGGCGTTCTCGGCGGGCAACGTCGCCACCTTCCTCGCCGCGGTCGGTCGCGGCGGGCTGATGTTCATCCTCATCATCTGGCTGCAGGGGGTCTGGCTGCCCCAGCACGGCTACGACTTCGCCGTGACGCCGCTGTGGGCGGGCGTCTACATGCTGCCCCTGACCGCAGGCTTCCTCATCGCGGGTCCCGTGTCGGGCGTCTTGTCGGACCGATACGGCGCCCGGCCGTTCGCCGCGGGCGGCATGGTGCTCGCCGCCGCCAGCTTCGCGCTGCTTGCGGTGCTCCCGGTCAACTTCTCCTACGTCGACTTCGCCCTCTTGCTGTTGCTCATGGGGCTCGCGATGGGGATGTTCTCCGCGCCGAACCTCGCCGGCGTCATGAACAGCCTCCCGGCCGAGCAGCGCGGAGCGGGAGCCGGGATGCTGAATACGTTCCAGAACTCGGCCCAGGTCCTCTCGATCGGCATCTTCTTCACGCTCATCATCGTCGGGCTGAAGTCGACGCTGCCCAGGGCGCTGTACTCGGGGCTGGTGGCCCAGGGCGTCCCTGCCGCCGCCGCGCACAAGGCAGCGGCGCTGCCGCCGGTCTCGAGCCTCTTCGCCGCGTTCCTCGGCTACAACCCGATCCGCACCTTGCTCGGTCCCTCGCTCGCGAACCTGCCGGCGAGCCGAGTGGCGTACCTGACCGGGCGGTCGTTCTTCCCGAGCCTCATCGCAACCCCCTTCGGCTCGGGCCTGAAAGAGGCGTTCACCTTCGCTGTCATCGCGTGCCTGGTCGCGGCGGCAGCCTCGTGGCTGCGCGGCGCGAAGTACCACCACCCCGAGCCGGCGGTGGCGGCCGACCCGATCGCTGCGCGCCAGACGAGCGCGCCACGCGAGGCACGGCCGCGATCCACTTCGTCCCGCGCCGCGAGCGACGAGCTCGCGCGCTCGACCGCGCATCGCGAACCCGGAGGCCCGGCATGACCGAGGCGCCGACGCGGACCCACTACCGCGCGACGTTCGCGGTCCTCGCGACTGCGGTGGCGGCCTACGCGCTGTTGCAGTCACTCGTGATCCCCGTGCTGCCGACCATCCAGGCGGGCCTGCACACCTCGCAGAACACGGTGACCTGGGTGCTGACGGCGTACCTGCTGTCCGCCTCGATCTTCACGCCGATCATCGGTCGGCTCGGCGACCAGCGGGGCAAGGAGCGCATGCTCGTCGTCGCGCTCGTGGCCCTCACGATCGGATCGCTGCTCTCCGCGCTCGCCACGTCGATCCCCGTGATGCTCGTCGGCCGGGTCATCCAGGGCGTGGGAGGCGGCGTCGTCCCGCTCGCATTCGGCATCATCCGCGACGAGTTCCCGAAGGAAAAGGTGCCCGGCGCGATCGGCGTCATCGCCGCGCTGGCCGCCGCTGGCGCAGGGCTCGGCCTCGTGCTCGCCGGCCCGATCGTCGGGACGCTCGATTACCACTGGCTGTTCTGGATCCCCATGATCCTCCTCGCGGTGGCATCGATCGTGGCGAAGGTCGTCGTGCCGGCCTCGCCCGTCCGTGCACCGGGACGGCTGAGCTGGGGAGCTGCGGCGTTGCTCTCAGGCTGGCTCGTCGCGTTGCTCGTGCCGATCAGCGAGGCGCCGACGTGGGGCTGGGGGTCATCCCGCGTCCTCGGGCTGCTCGCCCTCGCGGTCGTGCTCGCCACCGCCTGGGTGCTCGTCGAGACCAGGTCCTCGCACCCGCTGATCGACATGCACATGATGCGCATCCCCGCGGTGTGGACGGCCAACCTCGTCGCGTTCCTCTTCGGCGTCGGCATGTACGCCGTGTTCGCGTTCCTCCCCGAGTTCCTCCAGGCCGCCCCCAGCTCTGGGTACGGCTTCGGCGTCAGCATCACGCACTCCGGGCTGATCCTCTTGCCCATGAGCGTGATGATGTTCGGGTTCGGGACCGCTTCGGGTCCGCTCACCGTGCGCTTCGGCGGCAAGGCGGTCCTGCTTGCGGGCTCGACGATCGCCGTGGTCCCCTTCGTATTGCTCGTCGTCGCGCACGCGG
>DATKGG010000038.1:0-18378 GCA_035510855.1 Acidimicrobiales bacterium | reverse complement strand
GAGGGGGGACCTGCACCCGCCCGCGGACGAGGCGCTGCTGATCGCGCGCTGGGACCTCCACGGCCGCTACCAGGACCCCTCGATGCCGCCTGGGGTGCGCCTGCTCACGGCCAGGGTCGAAGTCGACGTGCCCGCACCCGGGCGCTGAGCTCCCCAGGGGGCCAGCAGCGCGATGAGCTCGTGCATGGACTCGACGACGGTCACCCCGGGACGCGCCAGGGCCGCGGGGTCGGTCACGCCGCCTCCGAAGGCGAACACGGACATGCCCGCGGCGCACCCCGCCTCGACGCCGGGGACGCTGTCTTCGACGACCGCGCACCGAGCGGGCGCGACGCCCATCGTCGCAGCCGCGTGGAAGAACAGGTCCGGCGCGGGCTTGCCGCGGGCCACGTCCGACGCGCTGAAGACCCTCCCCTCGAATCGATCGGCGAGCCCGACGAGCTCGAGCGATCGTCTGATGCGCTCGTGGGTCCCCGAGGACGCGACGCAGATCGGGACCTCCAGCGCGTCGAGCAGGGCCACGACGCCGTCGACCGCGCGCAGCTCGCGCTCGAAGACCTCCTCGTGGCGCTGCATGAAGAGCCGATCGAAGTCGATCGGACGCCCGAGCTGGCGCTCGATCGCCGCCTGCATGTAGACGGGGGACCGGCCGACGAACCGCTCGATGACCTCGCGCTCCTCGAGCGGCCAGCCGAGCTCGGCGAGCACCTCGACCTCGGTGCGAACCGCGAGCCGCTCGCTGTCGACCAAGACGCCGTCGCAGTCGAAGATGACGAGGACCAACGGGCTCGCGTCGACCCGGGGCCGTGTCGCGCTGTCGGTCATGGCGCCGCGTAGACGAGGAGGTCGAGGGACGCACCGCCGCGCAGCGTCATGGTGTGCTCGCCAAGGCGCCGCCACCCGGACGCGTCGTAGAGGGCGATCGCGGCGAGGTCGCGCGTGACGACGTCGAGGACCGCGTGGAGGCCGCGCTGGTGCGCCTCGTCGATGACGCGCTCGAGGAGCCGCCGCGCGACGCCGCGGCGTCGGGCCGTCGGCGCGACGAGGAGCCGAGCGACGAAGCCCAGCTGCTCGGGGCCGACCCCGAGCGTGCGAGCCGCGAGCGTGACGGAGGCGGGCGCCGAGCGCGTTCGCAGCACGACGTGACCCACGAGCCGATCGTCGTCGATCGCCACCCAGGCACCGAGCGCGTCGGTCGGGGTGATGAAGCTGAGCAACGTGTCGTCGCCGAGGAACGACGGATAGCCGTCGACGTCGTGGACCTCGTCGGCGATCGCGGCGCAGTCGTCGAGATCGTCACTCGTCCTCGGGCGGATCACGCGAGGTGCCCCTCCGCGGTCGGCGGCCCCGAGAGTCTCGCGGCGAGCCCGCTCGACCGTGCGACCCGGCGCGAGAGCGCTGCTTGGAGTGAGCCTGCTGGCGCGACGAGCGTCACGGTCCTCCTCGCGCGGGTGACGGCCGTGTAGATGAGCTCGCGCGTGAGGATCGGGCTGTCGGGGCCGGGGAGCGAGACGACGACCTCGTCGTACTCGGAGCCCTGGGACTTGTGGATCGTGAGCGCCCACACCGTCGCTGCCCAGGCGACGGCCTCTGGCGCGAACGCGCCGACCTCGAAGATGGCTCGACGGTCGTCGCCGTTCGCGACGACCACGCCGATCATCCCGTTCGTGAGGCCCGTGAGCGCGTCAGTGCGGGTCACGAGCAATGGGCGCCCGACGTAGTCGAGGTCTCGTCGTCGCAGCATCCCGCGCGTGACGAGCTCTGACTCGACTGCGGCATTCCACCATGCCGTCGAGCCCTGGCCACGCTTGGTCGCACACAGCACGCCGAGCGAGGCGACGAGCGCCAGGGCGCGATCGGCGTCACCGCTGCGAGCCGCTTCGATCTGCTCGACGGCATGGTCGGTGACGCGGGCGACCAGGGCCCCGAGCCCTCCGTCGGGGGCCAATGAGTGAAGATCGGGATGCGCCGCGATCGCCGCGTCGAACTCGGCGACCGACCCGCTGCGAATGGCGGCCGCGAGCGATGGCACGCCTCGAGCATCCTCGAAGCGGTGCGCGGTCGTCAGGGTCGAGACGACGACGCCGCTCGAGGCTGCGGCTGCCTCCACGACGTCGGCGAGCACCGCGCCCACCTCGATGCTCGCGAGCTGGTCGGGATCGCCCACCAGTATCACGCGCGCGTCAGGGCGTGCCTTCCCCAGCGTCGCGGCGAGCAGCGGGAGCGACACCATGGAGGCCTCGTCGACCACGATGACGTCCGCGTCGAGCAGACGCCCGCCGCGCGCCACACCGTCGCGGCCGACGCCGAGCAGCCGGTGCAGCGTCCTGGCCTGCGGGAGCACGTCGGCGTCAGCGTCCGGCATCGCGGCTCGCACGGCCTCGTCGAGTCGTGCCGCCGCCTTCCCGGTGGGCGCCGCGAGGGCGACGGTGAGCGGATCGGGCAGCGCGCTCGCCACGCGGAGCACGAGCGCCACGGTCGTGGTCTTGCCGGTCCCCGGTCCTCCCGCGATGACCGACACCGGCCAGCTGAACGCGCGGCGGACGGCATCGCGCTGGGCGACGTCGGCGTCGCCAGCAACCTCGTCGAGGACCGCGTCGAGGCCGGGCGGCGCCGCCAGCTGCTCGAGCCCGCCCAGGCGGTCTGCCACGAGCTGCTCGAGGATGGCATAGCGCCGCAGGTAGCAGCGGTGTGCGCTCAGCACGACGGGAGCGTCGCCGAGCTGGTCGATGTCCGCGCCCTCGGCGACGTGCTCGACGACGGCGCCCGCGCTCGCCAGCGCGCCGAGGAGGGCCTCGCTCGCGGGGGGTCCGGTCACGGGTCCGTCATCCTCGTCGCTCGACCACAAAAGCGCGATGCCCGGCTCGGTGAGCTCCGCGCAGACGTGGTCGAGTCGGACCGCCTTGGCAGCGAGCGCCAGCGCGGTCGCGCACAGGGGGTCCGTGATGCCCGCTCGCCGGACGACCATCTCGGCGAAGGCGAGATCGCCGGCCGCGAAGACGCCGGAGCGCTCGGCGTCGCTGACCGTCGACGCCGACGGCGTGAACGTGCTGGTGGCCCTCACGTCACACCCGCGAGGAGGTCCGAGGTGGCCATCACCAGCCGAGCGGGCGGTCGCCACGTGAACACCCCGTCGTCGGCGCCGCGCCGCATCCCGCGCAGGAAGAGGTAGTGCGCCTCGCCAAGGTGCTGGACGGGGTCGTAGTCGGCGACGCGCCAGCGCAGGTAGCGGTGCAGCGCGACGAGGTACAGGAGCGCCTGGAGGGGGTAGTCCGAGCCGGCCATCGCCTCGCGCAGCGCCTCGGGCCCATAGGCGTCGGTGGCGGCGTCGCTGAGGTTGGTCTTGTAGTCGATCACCGCGAAGCAGTCCTCGCGGCCGAGCGAGGTGACGAGGTCAATCGAGCCGACGAGCGAAGACGCGAGCGGTCGTCGCCCGTCCGAGCGCGCGATCTCTCGGGCCCAGTCGCCGAACGGGCCGTCGGGGTCGTTCGCTGTGACGGTCTCGCCGAGCCGGCCGAGGTCGACGTGCTCGGCCACGGGGATGCAGAAACGCAGCTCAGCGACGACGTCGTCTCGGTCGAGCGCTCGCAGTGACGGGCCGCCGTCGATCGGCACGGCACACGCCTCGAGGAGCGTCGTCTCGACAGCCGGGCTCGGCTCGAGTGAGCGCCAGCGCATTGACCGGCGCAGCGCCTCGATGGCCGCATCGTCGAACTCGGCGCCCCTCGGGCGACTGACCGCGGCCTCGAGCGCCTCGTGGATGCAGGTCCCGAACGCCGCGCCGCGAAGACCGCCGAAGGGAGCCGCGTCGGATGCGGCCACGTCGTCGCTCGTGTCGTCCGCCTCGTCGTCAGCCCCGCGGTCCCCGACGGTGGCATCAAAGGTGGGGGCCCACTCGTGTCGAGCCGCGACAAGCGAGCTGAACGAGCAGCGCCGGGGCCGCACGTCGAGGCTGCGCTCGAGGGTCGCCACGTCGAGGCGGGCCCCACCGAGCGGTGCGGGGGCGACGATGGGCGCAGCCGGCTCGACGTCGGCCTGGGCGACGCGCCGGACGGCCTCGAGCTCGAGCAGGCCCTGCTCGCAGAGCCCGCCGAACGCGGCGCGCATCGCGGTGAGGGCGTCGTCGCCGAGCAGCTCGTAGCACCCGCCGGGTGCGCGATCGGCTCGGGGACGCTGCACGGGATGGTGGTCCTCATCGCGGTCGAGGAGCAGGCCCGTGAGCTCGTCGCGGCGCGCGTCCGCCTTCGAGAACGCTCGGAGCCACCACACGATGGTGCGGTGCCTGGCGCGGGTGAGTGCGACGTACTGCAGGCGCCTCGACTCGCTTCCCTGGGCGCTCTCGGCCAGGGCGATGCGCGCCTCCGGCGTCGAGGCGCTCAGTCGCGGATCGGTCCACGGCCGGCGTCCTGCCGCGTCCAAGAGCCGCCCCTCGATGCCCTGCTCGCGCCAGATCGTGGCGTCGCGGCTGTCGTCGCGCGTGCGCTGGATGAACGGGCACAAGACCACGCCGAACTCGAGCCCCTTTGCCCCGTGGACCGTCATCATCCGCACCGCCGGTGCATCCGTCTCGATCCGCCGGCGACGCACGTCGTCGTCGGTGCCCTCGCGCGACGCCGCCTCGAGCCCGTAGAGCGTCTCGAGGAGCGAGCCCGGTCCCGCGCCGTGCGGTGCCTCGTCACCGAGCACGTCGAAGAGGTGGTGCACGTCGGTGAGCAGGCGCTCGCCGAATCGTCGCTCGAGCAGCCCAGGTGTCATCGCCGGGTCGGTGATGGCGCGCGCGAGCGCGACGACGCCGCGCGTCGACAGCGCCACTTCGAAGGACGCGAGGCGCTGGCGCGCGAGCGTCGTCGACCCCGACTCAGAGCAGATCCAGCTGTGTGCGAGCGCCGCGACGGCGGTGGGGCTGCCAGGGTCGCTCATCGCGCGCAGGACGATCGCCACGTCGAGTGCCGCCGACGAGGTGAGTACGTCGTCGGACTTCGTCTCGGTCGTCCGGATGCCCTCACGCAGGAACGCCTCGCGCAGCATCGGGAAGTAGGTCGACGCCTGACAGAGCACGACGACGTCGTTCTCCGAGAGGGACCCCGCGTCAGTCCCGTCGGTTCGCACCACCGCACCGATCGACCGCGCGGCCTCGGCCGCGCACTCTGCTGCGATGGCGCGGCGCTGTGCGTCGATCGGCTCTTTGCCCACCGGGACCGGCACGCGGATCGACAGGGGCGTGGCGAGTGTGGCGTCCGACAGCCAGAGGCGCCGGCGCTCGGCGGCAGGCGTGGGGGTCACCGGCTCGTAGGCGATCTCGCCGGCCTCGTCGAGCGTGGAGCCGTCGAAGACGGCGTTCAGCGCCTCGAGGAGTGCCCCGTCGGAGCGGTAGTTCCGGTCGAGCAGCTGCACGCCGAGCCCACGGCCGGTGGAGGGGTCCATGGCTGCGGACCTCGCGGTGAGGTACGTGCTGACGTCGGCGCCGCGGAACCCGTAGATCGCCTGCTTCGGGTCCCCCACGACGACGAGCGCGTGGTCGTCGACCTCGACGAACAGTCGGTTGAAGATGCGCCACTGGATCGGGTCGGTGTCCTGGAACTCGTCGATGAGGCCGACCTTGAAGCGAGCACGTAGCAGCTGGCAGACGGGCCCGCGCTCGTCGGCGGTCGCCTGGTCGAGCTGGGTCAGCAGGTCCGCGTAGGTGCGCGCGCCGTCACGCCTTGATCTGGTCCTGAAGAGCGCCATGGCTCGATCGACCGCGTCGCGCTGGCTCCACGCACCCGGCTCTGCAGTCGCGCCCTCGAGCGGGGCGAGCCGGATGTCGGGATTTTCGAGACCGAGCTGGGCGAGCCGGTCGATCGCGTCGAGGCTGACATCGGCAGCGTCGAAGAGCGAGCTCGTGTCGTCGAACGATGCGACGGCCAGCACGTCGGTCACCGCCTGTCGCCGACGCTCCTCACCGGTGCCGACCTCCCCGTAGCCCTCGCCGAGTGCGGCCGCCGCGAAGGCATGGATCGTGCAGATCGCGGCGGTGTCGAACTCGACGAGCGCCAGCTCGGCACGGGCCCGCGCGACGTGCGGCTCAGGGCCGTTCGCGAGGGACTCGAGGTACTCGTCGCCGCTCGGTGCCGCGCCGTCGACGAGGCGGTCTCGCACTGAGGCGAGTCGCGCGCGGATGCGCCCTCGGAGCTCGGCCGCGGAGGCGACCGTGTAGGAGACGACGAGCAGGTCTGCGATGCGGATGTCCTCGCGCTCGAGGAGCCACCGGACCGCGAGCGTGCTGAGCAGGTGGGTCTTGCCGGTGCCCGCGCTCGCCTCGACGCACAGGAGCCCTCGGCTCGGGAGGGCGTCGGTGACCGGGTTCACTGCGCACCGGCCAGCTGGGTCGCGCCGTCGAGCGCGAGCAGCCCGTCGAGGAGCGCGAGCGAGTACGTGAGCAGACGCGACCCGCCGACGTCCAGGTCGACAACGGGGTCCTTCGTCGATGCCCGCTGGTTGCAGAGCTCCTCGTAGGAGGCGTCGAAGCAGTACCGGACGGCGGCGTCGCTGTCGTCGCCGAACGTGTAGTTCGTCGTGGTCCAGCCCTCGAACCCCGCCGCGAGGAGCCGAGCCATGCTCGGCACCTCTTCGCCCTTGAAGCACGACAGCATCGACATCGTGGTGCCGAAGAACATCGGCAGCGGCTCGGCGAGCCCGCGACGCCAGAGCCCGACGAGCAGCTCGAGTCCCCTGCTCGCGCGCTCGTGGCGCTCGTCGGGCGAGTCGCCTGGGACCATGAGCATCTTGCGGTTCGCGTTGCGGCCGTCCCGCCAGATCCGGAAGGACTTCCACTGGGTCGTTGGGTCGTGCACAGTGAGGAGCAGGAGGTCGACCGCGGAGTCGACGCGGGCCTTGCGGTCATTCGACGAGGCGGTCCAGCGAACGGTGGTGGAGCCGCCGAACACGTCCACCTCGCCCCGGACCTCGTCGCCGCTGTCGAGCCGCACCTCGAGCGAGGCCTTCTCGGGCAGGTCGGCGCCTCCGACTCGGGTGATGTGCCGCACGAGCTCCCTCGCGCGGGGACCAACGCCGGTCGGCGCGGCGATGCCCTGTGCTCGGAGCCGGCCCGGGAGCGCGCTGATCGGGAGATCGGGTTGCGCCGCCCACGCGTCGACGAACGCGTCCCACGCCCCGTCCTCAGGGTCCCCCGTGAACTCGTTGAGCGCGCGGTCGGTGAGCGACATGACGATGTTCCACTTGGTGAGGTCGTCGAGCGACGTCGTGATCTCGTCGCCCGCCGAGGAGGGTGCGGTCGGCAGGCGGATGCCGTGGGTTCGCTCGAGGAAGATTCGCTGCGGAGCCTTCAAGAACCTGCACAGGTCATCGCGGCGCACTGCGTCGGACCCGTCGGGCTGCTCGACCGGGAAGTGCGCCCGAGTGCCGTCGCCAGCGCTGACTGCTCGAAGCTCGCCGGCGCGCTGGAGGGCGCCGCGGTCGAACGTGAACGGCCCCGTCTCGGGAACCGAGCGCAGGTCGTCGTCTCCGTGGGCGTGACGAGGATGCCGTTGGCTCGCGTCGCCGTCGGCGAGCACTCGTTCAAGCGCCTCGCGCAGCTCTGCAAGGACCGTCGACTCGGTGACCGCCTCGTTGGCGGCGACATCGAAGGCGTCATAGGTGACGATCAGCGACGACCGTGCCGCGAGCACCGCGGCGAGGAGCGACGCACGGAGGTCCGCACGAGGATCGCGGTCGCCGATCCTGGCCTCGCCGAACGCGACGTCCGGCGCCGGCGCCCGCTCGACGCTCGCCTCGTCGAGCCCGAGTAGGACCACGACGCGAAAGGGCACGTTGCGCAGCGGCGCGAACGAGGTCACCGTGACGCCGCCTGGACCGGTCACGACGAGGTCCCGCACCTTCTCGGCGCGCTCCGAGAAGAGCGCTCGGAACTCGTCGTAGGGCACCGCGAACTGGGCGCCGCGAGCATCGTCGTTGATGGCACCGAGGAGTCGCGCCAGCTGCTCGGTGGATGCCGTGTCGGTCGGATCGGCGCAGAAGAGTCGCTCGGCGATCGCGGCGACGTGGTCGCACCACGCCGACACCGAGCGCGGGGTGAGTGACGCGTCGTGGAGCTCTGCGATGGTCACCAGCACCTCGCACAGCGCGCCGACCCGGTCGAGGTCGTGGCCTGCCTCGAGCGCACGAAGCGGGAGCACGTCCGAGGTCGTGCCGCTCGGAATCGCCATGCCGGCGAGCAGACGATCGAGGGCACGCCGCCAGGTGCCGGCCTCGAAGTGCGCGGGGAGCCCTGCCTGCTCACGATGTGTCCCGTCCAGCCCCCACCTGACGTCGCCCTCCAGGGTCCACGCCGCGATCCGGTCCACGTCCTCCTCGCCGATCCCGAAGCGCCGGGCGACCATCGGATCTCGCAGGAGGTCGATGACAGCGCTCCGCGGGATCCTCCCGCCGAGGACCCGGAGCGCGGCTTCGATCCCGGCGATGAACGGCACCGCTGAGGAGACGGCACGGTCCCGCAGGACGTAGGGGAGCGGCGGCGCCCCCTGAGGATCGCCCAGCACCGCCTCGACGTAGGGGGCGAAGCGGTGCATGTCGGCACAGAGCACCACGACGTCAGACGGGGTGAGCGACTCGTCGGCCGACAGGGCGTGCAGGATCGAGTCGCGAGCGACCTCGACCTGGCGGAGCGCCCCGACGCAACCGTGGAGCGCCACGGTGCGGTCGGCAGGCCGCCGAGCCGCCGGCTCGCCCCGGATCGACGAGTGCAGCGATGTCAGCAGTGTCGAGGCGGGGGACTCATCGCTGCGCACGACGTCGATGGAGGTCGTGAGCCTCGAGGGCAGCTGTGCGAGCAGCATCGCGGTCTCCGCGCTTGCCGACCCCCACGAGTCGAGCAGCCCGTTGGCGGTCCGCCGCTTCGTCGCCCGACCCGGAGGAGCGGTCTCCCACCGAGGTGATGCCCCGAGGGTCTGGAGGAACCACGCCGACGAGGGCGCGACGAGGTGGACGCACACGTCGCGGACTTCCCCGAGGGCGTCGAGTACCCGTGGCATACGCGGACCGCCGCCAAGCGACTCGCCGCCGAAGAGGTGGACGCGCCCGGGCAGGTCGAGCGTCGCCTCGTCACCGCGCAAGAGCCGGGCTATCGATCGTTCGAGGACCTGGTGCGGCGGCGTGCCCGGGGCGCGACGCGCGAGCGAGCGGAGGAGCGCGGCGCGAGGGTCGTCGGACCTGCCGGCGAGCCACGCGTCCGCGACATCGGGGCGCCAGCGAAACAGCTGGTCGAAGAGGTCAGCCGCCGCTCGCGCGACCACGTAGGTGTTGGGCGAGTCGAGATCGAGCAGCGCTGCGAGCGGGCCCTGCTCTGACTCGTCCAGCAGCACACCAAGCGCGGCCAGGGTCATCGAGCCCACCGTCCAGTCGTCGGCGTCCTCCCCGGACACCGCCGACACCCGGCCCAGCAGGTCGCCGACCAAGAGGAACTCCACGTTCGCGCAGATGCCGTCGCCAGTCGGTCCCGCGCCGAGCGTGGCCGAGAGCATCAACTCGAGCCAGGACCCGATGCCAGGCGTGGGAACGACCACCACATCGGGCTCGAGCGGCCGGGCGTGGGGAGCACGCAGGCGCGCGGCGAGTTCCCGGGCCAGCTCGCCGAGGTCGGTGCCGACGCGGATCGTCAGTCCGCGAGTGCCCGCCAGTCCCATCGCGCTGCGACGGTACCCGAGTGGGGTGACGACCGCCTAGGCGAGTGTTGAAAGATTCGCGGCGCCTTCGCATCGCGAGTTGGAGGTCTCCGGATTGACTCCGAGGATGCGTTGCGTCGATCTCGGGCCATCTGGGAGGGGACGGAATCGGTGTCCTCTTCGGCCCGTCAGTCGAAATCGATTAAAATCAGCCGGCTCCTAGGCGGTCATGGAGCGGTGGAACAGCAAGAAGATGTCGGTGAAGTCCTCGGAGGTGACCCCGGTGGTCGGGGCGACGTCGGCAAACAGCGGTCCGAGCGCGAGGCCCTGCACCGCGAACGCGAAGGCCATCGGGTTGATCGTGGTCTTCACCCAGCCCCGCTCCCTGGCCGCCACGAAGAGCGCCGCGACGCGCTCGGTGAACGCTGCCTGGACCGAGGCGATCTGCTCCATGAGCGCTGCGTCGTGCCTCGTCGCTGCGATCGCCGCGAGCTTGCGCCAGCGGCTCTGGCGCCGCTGGTCGCTGTAGATGTCCAAGACGATGCGCCGGAGGCCCTCCTCGTAGTCCTCGACGGACTCGGCGGCGTCGAAGGCCTGCTGCATCTCGTCGATGTCGACGAACGTCTGCAGGGCGAAGTCCCGGACGTAGGAAGCGGCGATCATCGCCTCTCGGTCCTCGAAGAACCGGTAGAGCGACGGGACCGAGACGTTGAGGCGGTCCGCCACGTCGCGGAGGCGCAGCCCGGCGATGCCGGACAGCTCGAGCTGCTCGGAGACGGCATTCAGGATTCGCTCTGGCGTGAGGACAGCCTCACGAACGTTCACTCGAGTGGAGCGGAGCGAATCGACCATCGATCGCAACGTACCACCGAGTTTTGAAATTTTTCAGTCAGGGCACCAAGTGTTCGACGAGCGGCGTCGACGCCGTCGACGTGCCCCTTCGAGGACGCCACGACAGCTCTGCGAGCACGGATTGCTGCGTGTCATGGCGAATCTCAAGGAGCCCACGTGCGCACTTGCTGGTGTCGCCAGTGGCGACCGTCGCTCCCAGGCGTCGCGCGCGATGCCAGTGGTGCCTACATGCTCGCGCCGCGCGACCGACGCTCGCCGAGCTGCGACCACTGGTCGAAGGGGACCTCGGCGACTGAGGCGCCGAGGACCTGCAGGCACACGTGGTCGGCACCGACTGCCATGTGCTCTCCGACGCGCCGCACGATGGCGTCAGCGTCACCGTGCGCGACGATCGCGTCGCACAACCGCTCGGAGCCGCCCCGCACGAAGTCCTCGTCGCCGAAGCCGAGGCGCCGCCAGCTCGCCCGGTAGTTCTCGAGGCCCGTGTACCAGTTGAGGTGCTCGTGGGCACGGCGAAGGAACTCGTCGCGCTCCTCGCCGAGCACGACGGACTGCTCGACGGCGAGGAAGGAGTCTGGCCCGAGCGCGGACCGAGCCCGCGCCGTGTGCTCGGTCGTGACCAGGTAGGTGAGCGCGCCGTCGGTCCTCGTCGTGGCGAGATGCAGCATCTTGGGACCGAGCGCCGCGAGGACGACGGGGGGCGCCACGTCGCGCTCGGCGCTGAGCACCGACGCTCCCTCGTAGGCGTCGAGGTATCTCGACATCGCCTCGAGCGGTGGGTCGTAGACGCCGCCTCGGGTGCGTTCGACGAGCGGCCGATGGCTGACGCCGAGCCCGAGCACGAAGCGTTCCGAGGACCGCTCGGCGAGTGTCCTCGACGCCGCTGCCGCCGCCATCGCGTCCCGCGCGTAGATCGACGCGATGCCCGTTGCCACGACGAGCGTGCTCGACGCCTCGAGCAGGAGCAGCGCGCCGGTCATGGCCTCACGGCCGTAGGCCTCGGGCGCCCAGATCGCGCTGAAGCCGCCTGCCTCCAAGATCGAGGTGACGGCTCCGATTCTCGATGGCCGGATCGTCTCGTGCGTGGTCGTCCATATCCCCACGGTCCCTTGGAGCCGAGCCAGCGCCGGGTGCACGCCGCGAGGCTAGATGGGAGCGACGCAGGTCGGACAGACTGTTCGGATGGGGATCGGCGCGACTGTCGTCTTCACGTTGCTCGCACTCGGTGCGGCCACGGCATTCATGCGCGTGAAGGGGGCGCCGCTCTCGAACCTCGTCTTCACGATCGGCTTCGTCGCCGGTGAGCTCGCGGGTCAGTTGCTCGGGCTCACGGCCTGCCTTGCCATAGTGCTGTCAGTGCTGGGATGGCCGAGCGGCACGCTCGGTGCCGTCGCGCTCGGCGTCGCACTCGCTGCGGTCATTGGCTTCGGTGTCCTTGTGATCGTGGGACTGCGGTCCCGTGGCGTCGTGGCGAGGTCCCTCGCTTCTGCTCGGTGGCCGAGAGACCCGAGGGGCCCTCGTCGCCCCGCATGGTTCCGTTGGTGGCGCGTGTGCCTCGCGATTCCGCGGTCCGGCGCAGGTGTACGGGTCGACCGCGACGTCCCCTACGTCGAGGATGGGGGCGACGTCGGTGACGCGCACCTCCTCGACGTCATCCGACCGCGAGGCGACGTCACGAACGCGCCGGTCATGCTGTACGTGCACGGGGGCGCGTGGGTCTTCGGCTCGAAGCGCGAACAGGGCCTTCCCATGCTCTACGAGCTCGCATCGCGGGGCTGGGTGTGCGTGTCGTGCAACTACCGGCTGAGCCCGAAGGCCACCTGGCCCGACCACGTCGTCGACGTGAAGCGTGCAGTGGCATGGACGAAGGTGCACGCCCGGGACTTCGGGGGCGACCCGTCCCGCTTCCTCGCGATCTCGGGTGGCTCGGCTGGCGGGCAGCTCGCGTCGCTCGCCGCACTCACGCCGAATGACCCCGCGTTCCAGCCGGGCTTCGAGGACGCCGACACCGCGGTCGACGCGTGCGTCTCGCTCTACGGCGTCTTGGAGATGACCGGCGACCGCAGCCTCATGGGGCGCCAGGGCACGGCGCTCGCCTCGCTGCTTTCGAGCAAGGTGATGAAGGTCGCCGTCGATGAGGCCCCCGAGCTCTACGCCGCCGCGTCGCCCATCGAGCGCATCACGGCCGCCGCGCCGGCGTTCCTTGTGCTCCAGGGCACCAAGGACTCGCTCGTGCCCGTGGAGGTCGCGCGTGCGTTCGTCGCCAAGTTCGAGCGAGCCTCGAGCGCGCCGCTCGGCTACGTCGAGCTCCCGCTTGCCGAGCACGCCTTTGACCTGCTCTGCTCGCCGCGGAGCAGCGCGACGACGCGGGGGATCGCCACGTCCCTCGAGGCGCTCGTGCGCGCGCGCACCTCGGCACCGTCGAGCTAGTCGCTCGGCGCCTCGTCGGTGAGCACGACCTCGACGTCGTCCTCGCCCTCCTTGAGCTCGAGGCGCGCGATCACACCGGCGTCCATGAGATCACCGCGCGCCGCGTCGAGGGCGGCACGTCGCTCGCGGCTCGCGGTGACCGTGACCAGCTCGACCCCCGTGCGCATGGATCGCTTCGCGGCGCTCTTCGCCCTGCGCACGGCGCCGAGGACGTCGCTCGCGGCGTCGAAGACCCCGGGCAGCAACGAGGTGACGTCGAGCTCCTCGGCCGTGGGCCACGCAGCGAGGTGGATCGACGTGTCGTGCCACCACCGCCACGACTCTTCGGTCGCGAAGCAGAGGAACGGCGCGAGCAGCCTGAGGAGCACGGACAGTGCGAGCCCAAGCGTCGCACGCGCGGAGTCCGTCGTGGCCTGGTCGCCCCCGCCGTAGGCGCGGATCTTCACGAGCTCGAGGTAGTCATCGCAGTAGCGCCAGAAGTACTCCTCGGTGCGCTGGAGGACCCGGGCGTAGTCGAAGACCTCGAAGGACGTGGTCGCTTCAACGAGCAGCGCGCGCAGCGAGCTGACGAGGTCCATGTCGATGGGCTCGGTGATCGCGCCCAGCCCTGGGAGCTCGTCGTCGCCGAGCCGGTCGAGGACGAACCTCGTGGCGTTGAGGACCTTGACCGCGAGACGGCGGCCCACCTTCATCTGGCCGACGTCCTCGGCGGTGTCGGTGCCCGGTCGTCCCGACGCCGCCCAGTAGCGCACGCCGTCCGAGCCGATCGATCGGAGCAGCTCGTCGGGCGTCGAGACGTGCCCAGAGGACTTCGACATCTTCTTTCGGTCCGGGTCGAGGACCCAGCCGTTGATCATCGCGTGGCGCCACGGGAGCACGCCGTGCTCGAGCTCGCTGCGCACGACCGACGAGAACAGCCAGGTCCGGATGATCTCGGGTCCCTGCGGGCGGACGTCCATCGGGAAGACCCGGCCGAACAGGTCGGGGTCGTCCTCCCACCGTCCGGCGATCTGGGGCGTGAGCGAGCTCGTGGCCCAGGTGTCCATCACGTCGGGGTCCCCGACGAAGCCACTCGGCTGGCCCCGCTGGACTGACGTGTAGCCGTCGGGCACGTCGCTCGAGGGGTCGACCGGAAGGCGGGCCTCGTCGGGCAGGAGCGGTCGGTCGAAGTCGGTCGTCCCGTCGTCGCGCACCGGGTACCAGACGGGGAAGGGGACCCCGAAGTAGCGCTGCCGGCTGATGCACCAGTCGGTGTTCAAGCCTTCCACCCATACCCGGTAGCGATGCACCATGTGGGCGGGGTGCCACTCGATCTCGTTGCCGAGCTCGAGCAGTCGCTCGCGGTGCTCGAGCGTGGCGACGAACCACTGGCGCGACGTGACCACCTCCAGGGGTCGGTCACCGCGCTCGTAGAACTTGACGGGGTGGGTGATCGGCGTCGGCTCACCGACGAGCGAGCCGTCAGCTCGGAGCAGCTCGACGATCGCCCGCTGGGCCTGGGCGACTGTCTTGCCCGCGAGCTGGGCGTAGGCGTCGTTTGCCGACTCCGGGTCGTCGGACTCGTAGCCGGGCTGCCCGAAGGTCGCTGGCATGAGCCGACCGTCGCGCCCGATGAGGGCCCGGAGGGGCAGTTCGAGCTCCCGCCACCACACGACGTCGGTGGTGTCGCCGAACGTGCAGATCATGGCGATCCCCGACCCCTTGTCGGGATCGGCGAGCTCGTGGGCGAGCACCCGGACGCGCACGCCGAACAGCGGCGTGATTACCTCGGTCCCGAAGATGCCCTGGTAGCGAGTGTCATCGGGGTGGGCGACGAGCGCGACGCATGACGGCAGCAGCTCTGGCCGAGTCGTCTCGATCGCGACCACGCCGTCGCCGTCGGCTCGACGGAACTCGACTCGGTGGTACGCACCGGCGAGCTCTCGGTCCACGAGCTCGGCCTGGGAGACAGCGGTCCTGTAGTCCACGTCCCACAGGGTCGGCGCCTCGGTCGTGTAGACCTCGCCCCTCGCGAGCATCCGTAAGAACCCGCGCTGGCTCTGGCGCTGGGCGAGGTCCGAGACCGTGGCGTACTCGAGGCTCCAGTCGACCGACAGGCCGAGCAGCTTCCACAGCGCCTTGAACGCGACCTCGTCTTCGGCCGTGAGCCGGTGGCACAGCTCCACGAAGTTCGGGCGCGAGATCGCGACCCGGTCCTTGCTGGGGGTCGCGGGGGGCTCGAAGCCGGGGTCATAGGGGACGGACGGGTCGCAGCGCACGCCGTAGTAGTTCTCCACGCGACGCTCGGTCGCGAGCCCATTGTCGTCCCAACCCATTGGATAGAAGACCTCGCGGCCCCGCATCCGCTGGAACCGCGCGATGCAGTCGACCTGGGTGTACCCGAAGACGCTGCCCATGTGCAGCGCGCCCGAGACCGTGGGGGGCGGGGTGTCGATCGAGAAGATCTCTGCGCGCGACTTGGTCCGGTCGAATCGATACGCCGACGTGGCGTCCCACTCCGCAACCCAGTGGTCCTCGATCCCGTCGATCGAGGGGCGCTCGGGGATTGGTCGACGCGCTGGTCGACCCTCGTCCCCCGTCATGGGTTCAGTAGGTTAGACGCATGCTGCGCCTGCACGACTCGGCGCAGGGCCGCGTCGTTGACGTGGTGCCCCGTGTCGAGGGCAGGTTCTCGATGTACGTCTGCGGGCCAACGGTGGACAATGTCCCGCACATCGGGCACGGCCGTTTCACGCTTGCCTGGGACGTGCTTCGACGCTGGCTCACCTTCGGCGGCCTCGATGTCACGTACGTCACCAACGTCACCGACATCGACGACAAGATCATCGCCGCCGCGGCACGGGCCGGGCGCCCAGCGCCCGACGTTGCCGCAGAGTACGAAGCCATGTGGTGGGAGGCGATGGCTGGACTCGGGGTGCTGCGGCCCGACCACGTGCCGCATGCGACTGCCTACATCGGCCAGATGGTCGCGATGATCGAGGTGCTGCTCGCGACCGGGCACGCGTACCGGATCGACGACGGGGTCTACTTCGACACGTCGTCGGTGCCTGACTACGGGCTGCTCGCCGGTCAGCCCCTCGACTCGCTGCGTGCGGGCACGCGAGTCGAGCCCAACGACCAGAAGCGCTCGCCACTCGACTTCGCACTGTGGAAGGCGGCAAAGCCCGACGAGCCGCGGTGGGATGCATCATTCGGGGCGGGCCGTCCGGGCTGGCACACCGAGTGCGTCGTGATGTCGCTCGAGCTGCTCGGGGAGGACTTCGATCTGCACAGCGGGGGACAGGACCTCAAGTTCCCGCACCACGAGAACGAGCGCGCCCAGGCGGTGGCGCTCGGGAAGGGCTTCTCGAGGTATTGGGTGCACAACGGCTGGGTCGAGGTCGAGGGCGTCAAGATGTCGAGCTCGCTCAACAACTTCACGTCCCTCACCGATCTTCTCGCACGGGCCGATCAGCGCGCCTACCGACTGCTCTTGCTGCGAGCGCACTACCGGGCGCCGATTGAGGTCACCCCCGGGACGGTCGCCGACGCAGAGCGCGCGCTTGAGCGGCTCGACGCCGTCGCGCGACGATTCCGACTCGAGCCGCTCGACGAGTCGGTCCCGGTTCGCCGGCGCGACCACCCCGAGATCGAGGCAGCCGGCGACGACGTCCGCGCGTTCGTCGCGGCAGTCGACGACGACCTCGACACGCCTCGTGCCGTGGCGCTGCTCTACGACCTCGCGTCCAAGGCGAACGCGCTCGCCGACGGTGGCGACACAGAGGCGGGCCACGCCGCCGCGCACCTGCTCGCCGTCCTCGCAGGGTCACTGGGCCTCTTCCTGCGGGGCACCGACGCGACGCTCGACGGGGCCTCGAGTGCCCTGGCGTCGGCTCGCGACGAGGCCCGGGGACGGGGTGACTTCGCCGAGGCGGACCGGCTCCGCGATGAGCTCGTCGAGCTCGGCTTCGTCGTCGAGGACACCCCCGCGGGCACCCGGATCCGCCGGGCCTGAGACCCGATACCCGCGTCCCGCCGCTCGTTACCGTCCGGTAACATAGATCCCCGCCGGGCCCGAGAATGGCCCGAGCCGCACCGGAGGTGCCATGCCGGAGTTCTCCCTCGAGCTCAACGACGATCAGACGACGCTGCGCGACTGGGTGCACGAGTTCGCCGAGAACGTCGTGCGTCCCGTCGCCCACGAGTGGGACGAGCGCGAAGAGACGCCCTGGCCCGTGATCGAAGAGGCAGCTAAGGTCGGCATCTACGACCTCGACTTCGTCGCCACGACGTTCGCGGATCCGACCGGCCTGTCGATGGCCATCACCTTCGAGGAGATGTCCTGGGGTGACGCGGGGATCTGCCTCGCCATCTTCGGCTCGACGCTCGCGGTCGCGGGGATCATGAACGCGGGCACACCCGAACAGCAGATGGAGTGGATCCCGCAGTGCTTCGGGACCCCCGGCGACCTCAAGCTCGCTGCGTTCGGGGTGACCGAGCCAGACGCGGGCTCGGACGTCTCGAGCCTGCGCACGCGCGCGGTCTACAACGAGACGACCGACGAGTGGACGCTCAATGGGGCAAAGACCTGGATCACGAACGGCGGGCTCGCGAACCTGCACGTGATCGTGGCCACGGTCGACCCCACCCTCGGCTCGCGGGGACAGGCGAGCTTCGTCGTCGGCGAGGGCACGCCGGGGATCTCCCAGGGCCAGAAGTTCCAGAAGATGGGTATCCGTGCAAGCCACACCGCCGAGGTCATCCTCCAGGACTGCAAGATCCCCGGCGCGAACCTCCTTGGCGGCAAGGAGAAGCTGGACGCGCGCTTGGCCAGGGTCCGCGCGGGCAAGAAGGCCCAGAGCCAGACCGCGATGGCGACCTTCGAGGCCTCGCGTCCGCTCATCGGCGCCCAGGCGATCGGGATCGCACGGGCTGCTTACGAGTACGCGCTCGAGTACGCGAAGGAGCGCAAGCAGTTCGGTCGCGCGATCATCGAGAACCAGGCCATCGCGTTCAAGCTGGTCGACATGAAGACCCACATCGACGCGTCGAGGCTGCTCGTGTGGCGCGCAGCGTGGATGGCAGCGACGCGCAAGCCGTTCCTCGCGGGCGAGGGCTCAATGTCCAAGCTCTTCGCCGGCGAGACCGCGGTGCGCGTCACCGACGACGCGATCCAGATCCTCGGCGGCTACGGCTACGTCCGCGACTACCCCGTGGAGCGCTGGCACCGGGACTCGAAGATCTACACGATCTTCGAGGGCACGAGCGAGATCCAGCGGCTGATCATCGCAAGAGCCATATCAGGACTGCACATCAACTAGTGGTCCGTCAGTGAAATAACTAAGGTGGCTAGAGTGAGTGCATGGTCCACTCCTCGGCGGCGTCACCCCTGTCACTCTCCGACGACGATCGTCGATTGCTCGAGCGCCTTGCGAGGTCGCGCACGATGTCGCACCGA
>DATKGG010000037.1:0-45100 GCA_035510855.1 Acidimicrobiales bacterium | reverse complement strand
TGAGGCTGAGCCCCTTCGCGCCCAGCGCGGCGAGGTGCTCGATCGTGGCGCACAAGGTGTAGTCGAGGAGCCCGTTGGGGTGCTCGCCGGGGTCGCGGCGCATGAGGTCGAGCGAGTAGCCGTGTAGCGCCGGGGTGGGGACGAACTGGCACATCGCCGCGGGCTCGCCGTCGGGCCCGGTCACGACCGTGAGGAGCAGTCCGGGGTCCTTCGGGTCGAAGAGACGCCCGAGGACCATGGAGAACCCCCGCTCGCCCTCGCCGCGGCGGTTGAGCCCCATCAGGTGCACGAGTCCCGGCACGCGCTTCGGGTCGATCGTCGCGGGGTCGAGGAACTCGACGGTGTAGCCGTGCCGCTCCATTCGCGAGCAGGCCTGGCGGAGCCCTTTCATCTTCCCGCCCTGCAGCGAGAAGCCCTGGACGTCGACGACCGCCTCGTCGCCCAGGTAGAGGTAGCGCATGCCGGCTGCGGCGTAGAGGGGGAGCCACGCCTCGCCCGCGCCCAGCACCCCGATGGTCCAGCCGTTCTGGTCGGCGAACGCCCGGAAGGCGCTCCAGGCCTCCTCGCGGTCGTCCTCAGGGCCGATCGGGTCAGGCGAGACGAGGCAGACGCCGCCATAGACGGCGTAGGCGACGAGCGTGTCGCGGTGGAAGAACCACTGCTTGTCGTCGCGCAGCGCGAAGTAGTCGAGCGTGCCGAGGCCGTGGCGGCGCACGAGGTCGCGAGCACGCAGCTCGGCGGCACGGCGCTCCGCGGAGGTGTGACGCTCCGAGAGCCGGCGATCGACCACGGGGCGGGTGCCGAGGTACAGCGCCGACAAGACGACCGACAGGCCCACCGCGAGCATCGCGGGGTACACGAAGTCGTCGATGCGGTCGGGCAGCGCGACCGTCGAGATCCCGACGAGGCGCTCGACGCAGGCGAGCACGACGACGCTCAGCCCGGGCAGCACGGTCGACGTGACGTTGGTCGCCTCGATGCCGGTCACGGCTCCGGCAACCGCGACGACGCACGTGAGCACGAGGTACGGGGTCGCTGCCGCGAGCGATCCGCGGTCCGACTGCGCCCGGAAGTCCGTGCGCCGCTGCAGCAGGAAGATGAGCACGATCGCCGACACGAGCGTGCCAGTGAGCGACGCGTTCTTGCCGATGTGCCCGACGATCGACGCGGCAAGGACGATCACCGACGCGTTCCACGCCCGGCGCTGGCCCCGGCGAACCCCTCGGGCGAGCATGATGAGCGCGACGCCGGTGAGCGCGACCAACGCCGCGGCGGTCTGGGACACGCCGACCGGCAGCACGCCGAGTACCGCGTGCAGGTGGCGACGAAGCGGCGGCGCCACCGCGATGGCGACATTCGCGAGGCCCGCGAGCACGAGCGCCAGGGCGGCCACGCGGCGCACGAGGCGCTGGCGCCGATGGCGGCTGATCGCGTCGGGGTCTTGCGGCCAGGACTGCCCTTGGGGCCACGAGGCCGCCAGCGACACGCGCAAGGGTCTGGCGTGGAGGTGGGCCCGATCTCGCGACGCGATCCGCTCGAGCAAGGTCGCGCCAGGCAGCGGCGCGTCACCGAGGATCAGCCGGGCATGCGCGACCGTGCCGGCCTCGAGCTCGAGGAACCCGGCCCTGCGGCGAGCGAGGAACACCGAGGGAAGTCCCAGGTGCCCGGGCAGCTCGTGGACGACCTCGCAGCTCGCCCCAGGGGCGGCGCAGAAGCCCCTCGCCAACGGCCCCAGTGCCGCTCGCATCGAGCCGCCCACGACGTAGCCGGCCGCGCCGCACTCGATCAGCTCTCGGGCCCGGTCAAGGACGGGGCCATGCTCGGTCCCGAGGTCCGCGAGAGGGTCTCGCGCCCTCGGCAAGTCGCGAAGCTCGCTCGGGTAGCGCCGCGCGGACAGGGTCGTCGCGGTCACTGCGACGACGATCTCGGCGACGATGATCACGCCGAGGGTGATGCCGAGTCGTGCCGGCAGCGACATGTTCACTGCTCGCGTGACCAGGTGGCCCGCGACCTTGTGCCGGACGGTCAGCCGGTCGAGGCCGGCTGCCACGATGCCGATCTTTGTCGCGAACACGCCGACGAGTGCGATGAGCGGCGCGAGCCACAGGAACCGACGAAGGCCGCGATACCGGAGCCGTGACGCAAGGAACCGAGGTGCCGCGCACGGGTCCTCGAGGCGCTGCTCGCCCACCATCCACTCCGAGGTGGCTGCTCGTTCCGCGACGAACGTGGGTCGAGCGGTCTCGACGACGACTCGTCGAGTGCCCGTCGCGGTCTCGAGCGCGAGCACGAGCGAGTGGACGACGGCCAGGCCATAGTTCGCGAGCCGCTGGCGGTTGGGTGCCTCGGCGAGCTCGGCGTCGCGCCATCCCGGGAGCACGTAGGCGGTCCGTCCCTGCTGGCGGCTGAACGCCGCGATCGCGTCGCGCAGCCGGTCGTGCGAGTCGAGGGCTCGCTCGACGAGCCGGCCGACGTCCGTGGTCGCGGTCGGGTCGACGAGGTTGCCGGCGATGACGAGGACGCCGGGTCCCTGCCAGGCACCGAGCTCGGCCGCGAGCGCGGCGCACGCCGATGCAGACGCGTCCGTGATCTCCTCGGGCAGCAAAAGGTCCGACACGACCAGGGCACGAGTTCCACTCGGGATCTCGACGACGGTGGACGCGGGGACACGCTCGCGCAACTCCACGCAGAAAGTCTCCCACGCGCTGCTGAATCGTCCACACCTCTGCGGTTCGTCAACTTCCCTCGTAATCTGCGCGGGGACATGGGAATTGATCCGCGGCGCGAGCACTGGTGGTGGCGGGACTCGCCGCAGCCGCCCGGCAGGGCCGTCATCTTCGACGTGGACGGCGTCCTCGCCGACGCCCAGGGACGCCAGCATCACCTCGACTGGGATCGTCGCGACTGGGACGCGTTCTTCGACGCCTGCGGCGACGATCCCGTCATCGAGGAGATCGAGACACTGCTGTCGCTCCTCGACGAGTCACTGTTCGTCTTGCTCGTGACGGCGCGACCGCAGCGGATACGGGACCTCACGCTGTCGTGGCTCGACCACCACCAGCTTCGCTGGGACCTGCTTGTCATGCGCCCTACCCGCGAATACTCGCCCGCGGTTGTCTTCAAGCGCGACGTCGTCGACGAGCTGCGAGACGCGGGGTACTCGCTCGAGCTCGCCCTGGAGGACGATCCGAGGAACCGAGCGATGTACGTGCACGAAGGCGTGCCCTGCCTCTATGTGCACTCGGGCTACTACGACTGATCGTCGAACCACTTGAGCACATGGCGAGCCGCGGCCCGGCCGCTCGCGATGCACGCCGGGATCCCGACCCCGCGGTACGCGGCGCCGGCGACCGCGATGCCGCCGAGCGCGCGGACGGCGGACTCGATCCCCTCGACGCGAACCAGGTGATTGACGTGGTACTGCGGGAACGAGGCCGGCCAGCGAGCGACGAGCGTCTCGACCGGCGTGCCGGCCGCGCCCAGCAGCTCATTGAGCTCGTCGGTGACGTGTGCGACGAGTGCCCCGTCGTCGAGCTCGGCGAATCGGACGTCGTCGATGCGCCCGACCGAGGCGCGCAGCAGCACCCCGCCCTCTCTGGCGAGGTGTGGCCACTTGCGGTCGAGGAAGCTGACGGCTGTCGTGAGGAAGCTGCTCGCCCCGTGGGGCGTGCCCATGGGCACGAGGCACCCCGTGCCGCCGTCGGGGAGCTCGACGTCGCCCTTCTTGAACCGGAGCGCGATCGTGGCGACCGACGCGGTGTCGATGGTGCCGAGCATCACGGCGGCGTTCTCGTCGTGGCCGCCCAGCAGCGCGACCGTCGGTGCGGGCGGCGTCGCGAGCACCACGGCGTCGCAGGCCAGCGGGCCGGCGGCGGTCTCGACGACCCATCGACGCGCACCAGGTGCCCCGCGATGCAGCTCGAGTGCGGGTGCGTCGGTCCGGACCACGACGCCCCGCGCGCGGAGCTCGGCTTCGAGGAGGCCCGGGAGCGCTCCGAGTCCGTCGCGCAGCGTGAGGAACACCGGACCGTTGGGGGCCGCCGCATCCGCGGGCGCCGCTCGCAGGGCGCGCATCAGGCTCCCGCGCTGCTGCGCGGCGATGAGCAGTGGCGGGAAGACGGCGGCGGCGGAGAGGTTGCGGACCCGTCCTGCATGGATGCCGCCGACCAGTGGGTCGACCAGGACGTCGACGACCCGCTTGCCGAGCTTGTCGGCGACGAGCGGGCCGATCGCACGATCCGACAGCGCGGTTCGCCGCGCGGGCCGAGGTGCGAACAGATCGACCGACGCGCGAGCTGCCCCACGCAGGCCGAGCATGCCGACCATGTCGACAGCGCGAAGGTCACGAAGGCGTGTCGGGACGCCGAGCGCGAGGCCATCAGGCAGCCGCCGCAGCCGACCTCTGGCGAACACCCAGGCTCCGGACGCGCCGACCGGCTCGAGCTGGTCGGCCGCACCCAGCTCCTGGACGAGCGCCGTGGCCTCGCGCCGCCGCGCGAGGAACCCGTCGGGCCCGACGTCGATCAGCTGGTCGCCGAGGGGTGCCATTCGCAGCTTGCCGCCGAGCTGTCCCGAGTCGAGCACCGTCACGTCAGGTGAGGAGTCGGCCGGACCTGCGGTACCCACGAGCTCGTAGGCGCACGCCAGGCCGCTGATGCCGCCACCGATGACGACGACGCTCGTCACGAGGGACTCATCGCGCCTTCGACGAGGTCGGCCAGGATCTCGCAGAGCGCCGGATCGTCGTTGAGCGACGCCGTGCGGCGAAGCGAGATGCGACGAGTCCGGGCGAGCTCGGTCGCCTCGACGTCGACGTCGTAGAGCACCTCGAGGTGGTCTGCGACGAAGCCGACCGGGCAGACCACGACGCTCGGGACGGCTGTCGGATCGAGGCCGCGCAGCACCTCGAGGAGGTCGGGGCCGAGCCAGGCTTCGTCGGTCCTGCCGGCGCTCTGCCAGCACACCAAGTAGGTGTCGAGCGCCGCCGCCTTGGCCACGCTCGCCGCGGCGGCAGCCAGCTGGTCGGCGTAGTCCCCGCCGCTCTCGACTGCCCGCACCGGCAGCGAGTGCGCCGTGAACAACACGAGCGGCGACGATCCTCGGAACGACGCGCACGCCGCGGTGACGCGGGCGCCCACCAGCTCTGCGAACCCCGGTGCGTCCCACCACGACCAGACGCCGCGGTACGCGACGCGCTCGGCGATGGCTGCCACGGCCCGGTCGTGGTACTGGCCCGTCGACATCGTCGCGCTGAGCGGCGCGAGGACGAGACCGACGATCTCGGTGACGCCGGCTCCGAGCAGTCGCTCGACGGCGTCTTCGATCGAGGGCGCGGCGTACTTGGTCGCGCCCTCGACGAGGTAGCGGTCCGGTGCACGTCGCTCGAGCTCGCGAGCCACGCCGATCGCCTGCGCGGCGGTGCGCTCCGCGAGCGGTGACGTCCCACCGATCGCGTCGTAGCGCTGCTGGAGGTCCGCGAGCTGCTCGGGCGTCGGCGGACGCCCGTGTCGGATCATCGTGTAATAGGCCGCCACCTCGCCGCGCTCCGGCGCCCCATACGAGAGGGCGAGCACGCCGGTGGTCACGATGGCATCCCCACGCCAGCGCGGCCCTCTTCGTGCACGACGGCGACCACGTCGGCGAGGACACCGGGATCGGTCATCGGCAGCACGCCATGACCGAGGTTGAAGATGTGTCCGGGCCGGTCTCCTGACCTCTTGAGCACGTCGCGTGTCGCGGCGAGCGCGACCTCGTGGTCGTCGACGCACAGCGCCGGGTCGAGGTTCCCCTGGACCGCGAGCGCGCCCACCCGGGCGCGCGCCGCATCGATCGGGACGTGCCAGTCGACGCCGATCACGTCCGCCCCCGAGGTCGCCATCAAGGAGAGCAGCTCGCCTGTGCCGAGCCCGTAGAGGATCCGAGGCACCCCGAGCGGCTCGAGCGCCGACATGACCCGACGCGTGGACGGCAGCGCGAACTGCTCGTACTCAGCCGCGGTGAGCGCGCCTGCCCACGAGTCGAAGAGCTGGATCGCGCTCGCGCCCGCGGCGACCTGTGCTGTCGTGAACGCGATCGCCAGATCCGCGAGGCGATCGCACAGGGCCCCGAAGAGCGCCGGCTCTCGGTGCGCGAGCCCCTTCACCAGGTGGAACGTCCTCGTCGGACCTCCCTCGACGAGGTAGCTCGCGACGGTGAAGGGTGCTCCCGCGAACCCGATCAACGGGGTGCGCGTGCCCTCGAGCTCCGACGTGACCAGCCGGCAGGTCTCGATGACGTGCTCGATGTCCGTCGGCTCGAGGTCGCGAAGCCGCGTGAGGTCGGACTTGGCTCGGAAGGGCGACTCGACGACCGGCCCTCGTCCCTGGACGACGTCGACGCCGAAGCCGATGGCGTGCACCGGGACCACGATGTCCGAGAAGAGGATCGCCGCGTCGACGCCGTAGCGACGGACTGGCTGGAGGGTCGCCTCGCAGGCGATCTCAGGCCGCGCGATCGCGTCCAGGATCGAGCCTGACCCGCGCATCGCCCGGTACTCGGGGAGCGATCGACCCGCCTGGCGCATGAACCACACCGGCATGTGCGGGACCGCGAGCTTGCGGCACGCGAGCAGCAAGGGCGACTGTAAGAGCGCGCTGGCCATGCACGCATCGTAAGACCCGGCTCGCGTGGGGCTGGAGGGGGCACTCGCCGCGGTCCCGTACACTGGTCCGTTCTCGTCGCGGGCTTGAGGAGGCTGCGTGTCACAGGAGCGCGAGATCTCGGAGGAGCAGTGCCACCTCGACAGGTCCCATCTCGCGCTCGACGCGATGCGCGAAGAGGCGCGATCGATGATCGGCAACGTCATCGATATCGGCCGTGGCGGCACCTTCCAGGCACGCACCGAGCGCGACATCGTCGTTAACACCGCCCTGTCCAGGCTGCAGCAGCTCGACATCGGGGATCAGGCGCTGTGCTTCGGGCGGATCGACACGGCGACGTCGGCACCCGGGGAGCCCGGCGAGACAGGCGAGACCTTCCACATCGGCAGGATCGCGGTGTCCGACGAGGACCTCGAGCCTTTGATCGTCGACTGGCGAGCGCCGGTCGCAGAGCCCTTTTACCGAGCGACCGGCGTCGAGTCGATGGGACTCGCACGGCGCCGGCACCTCCACGTGCGGCATCGCCGCGTCATCGGGCTCGAAGACGAGTACTTCGCGAGGAACGACGGCACGGGCCCGGATCAGCTGGCCGTCGACCGAGCGGCGATGGACGGGCTCGTGGAGAACGGGCTCGCGCTCGGCGGGCCGGGCGCGCTGCTCGCGGCGCTCGGCCAGGCCCGAACGGGCCAGATGGGCGACATCGTCGCGACGATCCAGCGAGAACAAGACGAGATCATCCGCTCGCCGCTGCCGGGGCTCCTCGTCGTGCAAGGCGGTCCAGGGACCGGCAAGACCGCCGTGGCGCTCCACCGCGCTGCGTACCTGCTGTACACGTACCGGTTCCCGCTCGAGCGCCAGGGTGTGCTCGTGGTCGGGCCGAACCCGCTGTTCCTCCGCTACATCGAACAGGTGCTCCCGTCGCTCGGGGAGACCGGCGTGACCCTGTCGACAGTCGCGGGTCTGGTGCCCGAGATCCAGGTGAGCGCCGTCGAGGACGATGCTGTCGCGGGACTCAAGGGTGACGCTCGAATGGCTCGGGTGATCGCGCGCGCCGTGCGCACCCGCGAGCGCTCGCTCAAGAAGTCCGCCCAGGTGCCGTTCGGTGTCGCAGTGCTCACGATGAGCACACGGCTCACCGAGGACGTCGTCGCTCGCGCGAAGCGCCGCCCCGGCGCGCACAACCAGCGGCATCGATTCGTCGAACGCGAGCTCGCCAACGCGCTCGCCGAGCAGTACCGCGTGCGGGTCCATGGATCCGCCGAGATCGAAGAGGACGACGACCTCGAAGAGCAGATCCGCCACGCCCCGGAGTTTCGCGCCGCCCTTCGGCGCATCTGGCCGCGCCTGGCCCCCCATGAACTGGTGCATGACCTGCTCGGGGCGCCGCCGCTGTTGCGTGCGGCCGGGGAGGGTCTGTTCTCACGACACGACCTCGAGCTCCTCGCCCGGCCGCGCTCGGACTCGCTCGACAACGTGCGGTGGACGGCGGCGGACGCCGCGCTCGTCGACGAGGCGCGCACGCACCTGGGTGTGCCGCGGTCAGGGCGCCGGCGCATCATGCAGGCCAATAGGGTCCGGGAGCTCCACGAGCCAGTCGCGGCGCTCGACCCGGACGTCGACGACGACGTGATGCGCACCTACGGGCACATCGTGGTCGACGAGGTCCAGGACCTCTCCGCCATGCAGCTGCGCATGATCGCGAGGCGCTCGATCTCCGGCTCGATGACCGTGGTCGGGGACATGGGCCAAGCGACCGCTCCGGGCGCCGCAGGGACCTGGGACCTCGTGGTCTCCCATCTCGCGCCGCGCAAGCCGCCCGCGATCGTCGAGCTGACGGTCAGCTACCGCACGCCACAAGAGGTGCTCACTGCTGCCGCCCGGGTGCTCGAGCTCGCCGAGCCCTCGATGCGGCCCCCGCGGCCCGTCCGCACGACCGGCACGGTGCCCGACCTGCGTACCGTGGCCGCCGACGCCCTGCATCGCGAGATCGTGGAGGCATCGAAGCGAGAGATCGCCGCTGTCGCGCCAGGGCGCGTCGCGGTCCTCGCTCCCGCAGATGAGATGGGTGCGATCATGGTGGCCCTGCACGCGGCCGGGATCGCTGCGGTCGACCCGAGGCTGCCGTCTGGCGAGGGCCTCGCGGCGAACCTCGTCGTCCTGCCTGCCGGCGACGCGAACGGACTCGAATTCGACTCGGTGATCGTGGTCCAGCCCGCTCGTGTCGCCGAGCGAGGCGGATCGCGTCACGAATCTACCCAGCGCGGACTGCGGACGCTCTACGTCGCGATGACGCGACCCACCAGACGGCTCACCGTGCTCGGCACCGAGCCGATTCCCTCGAGTCGAGCGTCCTCGGCGTCGCCCCAAATGTGGCACGTCGAAGCGGCGATCAACTAGACCTTACCGTCGTGGCTCAGGCGCTCCCGATCGAAGGCGTGAGCAAGCCCACGCGAATCGTCCACGACCGCCCGCCGATGCTGGCAATCGGCGTCATGATCTGGCTCGGCTCGGAAGTCATGTTCTTCTCCGGACTCTTCGCTGCCCTGTTCACGATTCGCGCGCACGGTCAGTACTGGCCTCCCCAGGGCACCAAGCTGGACGTCCTTCAGGCCGGCATCTTCACCCTCATACTCATCTCCTCGTCGTTCACGATGCAGTACGCCGTCTGGCAGCAAGAGCACGACCGCCGTGCGAGCGCGAAGCGGTGGGTGTGGGCGACCTTCGTGCTCGGCGGGATGTTCCTCTCGAATCAGATCTACGAGTGGACCCACATCACGACGAGGTGGAACACGAACTCTTACGGCTCGATCTTCTTCATCACGACCGGCCTGCATGGTCTCCACGTCTTCTTGGGGCTCGTCGCGATGACATTCCTCGCGATCCGGATGAAGGGCCGCGAGCACGGGGACTCCGGCGAGCTGTCGAACTTCCAGGCCGTGAGCTACTACTGGCACTTCGTCGACATCGTGTGGATCGGGCTGTACTCCTGCCTGTTCCTCCTCAAGTAGGCATCGTGGATCCCAGCCCCCACTCGGGTGTTCGCCACGTCATCGGCGCTGCCGTGCTCGGTGTCACGGTGGTCCTCTGGCTCCTCTCCTTCGCGGGGGCTGCAGGAGCGGCGACGCACAAGGGCTCGCCACCCAAGGTCGAGAAGCAGGTGATCCCCCCGCCGCACCCGTTCTACGACCAGTTCAACAGCGGCACGGCCAACTCGTCGAAGCGCATTTTCGGCAAGAACGGGCAGCTCCTGGTCTACGGCGACACGGACGTCATGTACTACCTGCCTCAGGTGCTGGTGAAGGACAAGACTCCTGTCGCACTGTGGTCGCTCGGCGAGCAGCTCTATGCACAGAACTGCGAGGCGTGCCATGGCGTCGATGAAGACGGTGTGCCGCCTGCGGGGACTCCAGCCGTCATCTACCCGAACTTGGTCGGACTCGGCCCCGCGACCTACGACTTCTGGATCGAGTCGGGGCGCATGCCTGCGGCGTCCACACCCCAAACCCAGCCGATGCGACGCCCGGCCCGGCTCAACCAGCTGCAGGCGCTCGCGATCTCGGACTTCCTCAACACCAAGAGCCCTCAATGTCCTTTCTGCTACGCCGCAAGCCCGTTGATCCCGAATGTCCAGGACCTCGCCACCGCGAACCTGTCCGATGGCGCCGCGCTGTTCGCGCTCAACTGTGCCGCGTGCCACACGATCACCGGTGACGGCGACGCGCTCGCTTACAGCACGTTCGCCCCATCGCTTCGTGACGTGCCCGCGACGCAGGTCGCCGAGGCGCTGCGGACTGGGCCGGGCGACATGCCGGTCTTCACGGGCAACCTCACCGACGCCCAGCTCCGCGACGTCGTGGCGTACGTGACCGAGAAGATCGAGCACCCACAGAACCCCGGCGGCCTCGGCCTGGGTGGCATCGGACCGGTTGCCGAGGGGTTCATCGGGCTTGCCCTTGGCGTCGGGCTGCTCGCACTCGTCGGCTTCTGGATAGGAGACAGGTCGTGAGCGACCACCCCACCGAGCACGGGCCGTCGCGGACGCCCGTGCCGATGCCGACCTCGGCATCGTGGTCCGACCCCCACATGCAGCCGGCAGCACGGCATCCCGCGTTCGTCGAGCGGCTGATCGGGTTCACGTTCGTCGTGGGCCTCCTCTCCTTTTGTGCCTTCGGGGCGGCGTACTGGCAGAACTGGGCACCGTGGGCGCTCGGGCTCACCTTGGGCGCGGGCATGTTGTTCGTGGGCACCGGCATCACCGCGTGGGGCAAGTACCTGATGCCGCGAGGGCCGTTCGTCGAGGAGCGCCACGTGCTCCAGTCCTCCACCCAGGACGTCGAGGCATTCACGAACGCGCTCGTCGAGCGAGGCGCGACGCCGGTGAAGCGGCGCAAGGTCCTCGGCGGCATCCTGGGAGCGGGGATGGGGGTCTTCGGGATCGTCCTGGCCTTCCCGCTCCTTCGGTCCCTCGGGCCGCTGCCCAAGAACACCCTCGCGACGACCGACTGGAAGGCGGGCAGCTATCTGGTCGACCAATCGGGCAATCGGATCAGCCAGTACGCGTATGCCGTTGGCAGCATTTTGACTGTCTTCCCCGAGGGGTGGGAGGACCAGGACCGCGGTCAGGCCGTGGACCAGACGATCCTCGTGCACCTAGAGGCGGAGGGTCCGATCAAGGGCATGCCGGCTGGCAGGTCCACGTGGACGCCTGCGGGGTACGTCGCGTACTCCAAGATCTGCACGCACGCGGGGTGCCCCGTCGGGCTGTTCGAGCGCGAGCTCGGGCTGCTCATCTGCCCGTGCCACCAGTCGATGTTCAAATTGGCGGAAGGGGCGATTCCCATCTTCGGGCCTGCGCCGCGGCCCCTCCCGCAGCTGCCCCTCTCGATTGACGCGGACGGCTACCTGTACGCCTCGGCGGGCTATGACCAGCCGGTCGGCCCTGGGTACTGGGAGCGCCCGTGACGGCGCGGCTGGGGCTGCGGCTGCCGGGCCGGACGAAAAAGGAGCGCAAGCCGCTCGGTCCCTACGGGCGGGTCGGGAAAGCCGTCGAGGAGCTCGACGAGCGCCTCGGCATCGCCAAGGGCGGCAAGACCTTCTTGGACAAGATCTTCCCGGACCACTGGTCGTTCATGTTGGGCGAGATCGCCCTCTACACGTTCGTCATCCTGCTCGCGACGGGCGTCTTCCTGACGCTCTACTACGTCCCGTCCTCGGCGCTCACGATCTACAACGGCCCGTACAAGCCGCTCGACGGCCAGCTCGTCTCGCAGGCTTTCGCGTCCACGATGGACCTCTCCTTCACCGTCCGCGCGGGCCTGCTCATGCGCCAGATGCACCACTGGGCGTGCGACATCTTCGTCGGCGCGATCGTGCTGCACATGGCGCGGGTGTTCTTCACAGGCGCCTTTCGCAAGCCCCGCGAGCTCAACTGGACGATCGGGATCACGATGCTGATCCTCTCGATCCTCAACGGGTTCATCGGCTACTCGCTGCCCGACGACGTGATCTCGGGCACCGGGATCCGGATCGCCTACTCGATCCTCTTGTCCATCCCCGTTGTCGGCTCGTACCTCGCGTTCTTCCTCTTCGGGGGCAACTTCCCGGGGACGTCGATCATCCCGCGCTTCTACGTGCTGCACGTGCTGATCATCCCCGCCGTGCTTGCCGGCCTGCTCGGCGCGCACCTCTTTTTGCTCGTCCGCCAAAAGCACACCCAGTTCCCCGGCCCGGGCAAGACCGAGCGCAACGTCGTCGGCTCGCCGATGTACCCCGTGTTCATGGCGAAGACGACCGGCTTCCTCTTCATGATCTCCGGTGTCGTCGCGCTCCTGGCCACGTTCTTCCAGGTGAACCCGATCTGGCAGTTCGGCCAGTACAGGGCCTCGATCATCTCCTACGCGGTCCAGCCCGACTGGTACATGGGCTGGCTCGACGGGGCCCTGCGGGTCATGCCGTCCTGGGAGTTCGTCGGGTGGGGCCACACCATCCCCTTCAACGTCTTCTTGCCCGCGATCATCTTCCCCGGCATCATCTTCAACATCTGTTACGCCTGGCCCGCGATCGAGCGGCGCTACACCAAGGACAACCTGCTGCACAACCTCCTCGACCGGCCTCGTGACCGCCCGAAGCGCACGGCAGCGGGTGCGGCCATGCTCGGGCTCCTGAGCACCCTGTTCGTCGCGAGCGCGACCGACGTCCTGGCCAACTTCTTCAAGATCTCGCTCAACACGGTCCTCGTGTCGATGCGGGTGCTCACCGTGATCGTGCCGGTCATCGCCTACTTCCTCACGTACAAGATCTGCAAGGAGCTGCAGGCCGTGCCCGGGGCTGGCAAGCGCAAGGTCGTCAACGTCGTGCGGATGACCGAGGACGGCGAGTACGTCGCGACCCCGGTGGCACCGCCCCAAGAGCTGGCCGACCACGAGCTCGACGCCGAGCCTGTCCCAGAGCTCATCGAGGAGGACGCGCCTGTCGGTGCGGTCGCGGCTGCGGCTGCCGCGAGGGGCCGACCAGGCAACGTCGGGACGTCGTCGGTCCGAACCGTCCCTCGATGACGCCGCGGGCTCGGCGCTCGCGCCCGAGCCCCGCTCGAACCTCGAGGCCCGACGAGCCGATCGAGGAGCAGCACGCACGGTCGTGACTGCGTCGAAGCTGCTCGAGTTCACGGCGACCGCGCTCGCGATCATCATCGTGCCCGGGCCGAGCGTGCTGTTCGCCATCGCGCGGGGCATCGCGTGGGGTCGCGCCGTCGCACTCCTCACGGTGCTCGGCAACGGCCTTGGCATCTTCGTGCTCGCCGGTGTCGTCGCGGTCGGGCTCGGTCCGCTGCTCGCGAGGTCGGCGACCTTCACCGAGGGGGTCGAGGTCGCGGGCGGGTGCTACCTGCTCTGGCTCGGCGCGCACGCTCTTGCGGCTCGCCGGGCACACGCCGAGGCGATGCAGCGACAGGAGCCCACCCGTCCGCGCCCCCACACGGTGATCCGCCAGGGGTTCGTCGTCGGGCTGCTCAATCCCAAGGCGCTCGTGTTCTTCATCGCGGTGTTCCCGCACTTCGTCGAACCCTCGAGCGGCAGCGTCACGCTCCAGCTGCTCGTGCTCGGTGGGATCTTCTCGGTGCTCGCTGTCGTCTCCGACAGCGTCTGGGGGTTCGGTGCGGGTGCGGCGAGGGACCGGCTGCGCACCTCGCCGCGCCTCCTCGAGGGGCTCCGGACGGTCGGTGGCACCGTGATGCTGTGCCTCGGCACGCTGATCATCGCCACGGCGGTCGTGTGAGCCGGCATGGCTTGACGTGCGGGCGGGCGTGGGCGAGATTCGTCGGATGACGAACTCGTCGAAGCACGAGCCGGGCACGCAGGCCATCCACGCGGACGACGCGTCCCGCGGTGGAGCCGTGGTCGCGCCCATCAGCCAGGCCACGACGTTCGCCGCGGCCACCGACGCCGCCTTTCTTGACGCGGCGACGAGGAGCTTCACCGACGACTTCTACATCCGCTACGGGACGCCGAACCACACACAGGTCGCCGACGTGGTCGCCGCGCTCGAGGGGGCGGACCGCGCGCTCGTGACCGCCGGAGGCATGGGCGCGGTCTCGACCGTCGCGCTCGCGCTGCTCACCGCGGGTGACCACGTGGTCGCCCAGACGAGCATCTATCCGGGCACGACGACGCTCGTTGGGACCCTGCTCGCGCGCTTCGGGGTGAGCTCAACGACGATCGACCTGACCGACCTCGTCGCCCTCGAGGACGCGCTCTCGGTCCCGACGAGGCTCGTGTTCGTAGAGACCCCGAGCAATCCCTTCCTCGGTGTCGTCGACGTCGCGGCGGTATCGCACCTCGCGCACCGCCACGGCGCGACCGTGCTCGTCGACAACACGATCGCGACGCCCATCAACCAGCGCCCCCTCGAGCTCGGGGCTGATCTCGTCTGGCACAGCGCGACAAAGTACCTGGGCGGCCACTCCGACGTCTCGGCGGGCGTGGTCGCGGGCCACACCGACGTGATCGAGGAGATCTGGCGCACGCACCTCGTCGTGGGCTCGGTGCTCGGTCCGTTCGACGCGTGGCTCCTGCTGCGCGGGCTGCGCACCCTCGATGTCCGCATGGCGCGCCACAACGACAACGCGACAGCGCTCGCCCAGCTGCTGAGCGACCACGACCTCGTCGGCACCGTGTACTACCCCGGGCTCAAGGATCACCCCCAGCACGAGCTCGCGGCGTCCCAGATGTCGGGCTTCGGCGGCCTCTTGTCCTTCGAGATGCGAGGCGGCGCGCCTGCCGCGGACCGGCTCTTGGACTCGCTCACGCTGTCGACGCGCGCGGCGAGCCTGGGTTCGGTGTTCACGCTCGGGACGAGGCCCGCGGTGATGTGGGGGGACACGCGCAACTACGACGCGTCAGCAAGCGAGGCGGTGCCGCCCGGCCTCGTCCGGCTCTCGGTCGGCATCGAGGCGACCAGGGACCTCCTCGACGACCTCGAGCGAGGGCTCGACGCGTGCCGTGACGGGGCAGCGTCGGGCTCCTAGTTGTACACCTAGTCGCCAGCTCGTGGACCGGCGTACGCGTGGACCTCGGCGGCATCGAGCGGGCCCTGGTCGAGTGCGCCGTCGGTGTGCCGCGAAGCTCGCCACTCGACCGTGGCCATGACCACGAGGAGACCGGCTGCAACAATGGCCAGCGAGAAGTTGAGCGGCCATGCCCCGCGGAGGTGCCACCCGTAGGGAGAGGGGATCGTGAGGACGAGGAGCACGACCATCGCGATCGTGACCGCGCGGTGCCGCCCGTTGCGGGCGAGCAGCAGGACCGGGATGACCGCGACCCATGACCAGTGGTGGGTCCAGGACACGGGGCTGACCAGTAGGCCGGTGACGGCGATCACGAACAGCGCGTCGACGCGGCGCCCCCGTGCGACGTAACAGCGCGCCACGTAGATGCCGACGCCGAGCGTGGCCGCGCTCGCCGCGAGCCACACCGCGGTGCGCACCGAGCCGTCGGACGCAGGGAGGCGCCCGACGAAGCCCCACCAGGACTGGTTCCAGTCCGACATGGTGCCGCCCTTGTGCGCGGGGCTGAACGCCTGGTGGAGCCAGAACGTGGCGGAGTCGTGCGGCAGCACGAGCCAGGCCACCGCGGTCGCGACCGCGAAGCCCGCCACAGCGCGAGCCGCGGCGCGGTGCTCCTTGGCGATGAGGAGGTAGAGGACGAAGACGAGAGGGGTGAGCTTGATCGCCGCGGCGAGCCCGATGAGCAAGCCTCGCGCGCGGGGCGGGACCACGAAGACGTCGAGGACGACCGCACAGATGAGCACAAGGTTTACCTGCCCGTTGAGGAGCGAGTTGCGCAGCGGCTCGAAGAGCAGGCACGACATCGCGGCGACGAGCGCACCGAGGACGGCCGCGTGGGTCCGCGACACCGACACGCAGCGCCGCACGAGCACCGAGAGCGCGACGGCGAGCGCGAGCACGTTGCACAGGTCCCACACCCACACCGCGGTGTGCATGGACAGCGTGGCGAGCGGGCTGAAGACGAGGAGCGCGAACGGGGGGTAGGTGAAGTACAGGTGGTCCGCGAACGTGCTCGTGTAGGTCGCGCCGCCGTGCAGCATGTTGCTCGCGGCCTGCCGGTAGACGAGCAAGTCCAGCGAGTGCGTCATCCCGATGCGCGAGATCACCGCGATCACGCCTGCCCACGCCGCGACGGCCAGGAGGGCGGCGCGACGCCACGACGCCGACGACCAGCGGGGGCCCGTTGCCGGCGCGGGATCGCGCAGCTGGCCTGGCGCCACGCGCAGCTGGTGGTGCGACACGACCAGAATCTACCGACGGTCCCGGTCGCGCACGGACCGCTGGATGCCCTCCGCAGGCGCGGTGGCCCGGGTTGGGAGAAGATGGCGGACCAGCCCAGACGAGGAGACGACATGCAGACGACCGGAGAAGTGGTGGCGAAGGGCGTCGTCGAGCGCTCCTTCGAGTTCGAGGCCGACGGCGAGACGGTCCCCGGCATCCTGTGGCGCCCCGAGGCAGCGAGTGCCCCGACCCCGCTCGTCCTGCTGTGCCACGGCGGGACCCAGCACAAGCGCACGCCGAACATCCTCGGGCTGGCACGGCGGTTCGTGCGGCACCTCGGCTACAGCGCCGTCGCGCTCGACGCGCCCGGGCATGGCGACCGGGTGGTCGACAAGGAGCTCGCCGAGGAGCGCCGGCGAGACCTCGAGCGACGCGTGACGTCAAAGTCGGGGTCAGCCTCGATGGAGCGCACCTTGGACGAGCAGGGCCGGGTCCGCCCGTTCGTGGCGGTCGGTCGCGCGGTGCAGGAGTGGTCCACGGTGCTCGACCTCCTCGACAAGCAGGGCGACGTCGTCGACGAGCGGATCGGCTACTGGGGCGTGTCGATGGGGACCATGATCGGGCTCCCGTTCGTCGCGTCCGAGCCGCGCGTCACCGCGGCGGTGCTGGGCCTCGCGGGGCTCACCGGCATGCCCGGCGCCGAGGAGCGCGAGACAGCCGCACGCCGCTGCTCCATCCCGGTGCTGTTCATCTTCCAGTGGGACGACCAGCTCATGTCCCGCGAGTCCGGGCTCGACCTGTTCGACGCGATCGGGTCTGCGGACAAGGCGATGCACGTGTTCCCCGGCGGCCACGTCGACACGCCCCTCTACGAGCGCGACGCCTACGACGCGTTCTTCCTCCGGCACCTGGGGCGCTGAGGCGAGGGCTGCGCAGCCCGGTCCGAGATGTTCACGCGTGGTGCGAGGGCTGGTCCGTGCCACGACGCGACTCGTTGACCGCACCGAGGAGCGCCCAGATGATGAGCCCCGCGGCCGGGATCCCGAACCAGGTCCCGAAGACGAGCGCGAGGCCGATGCAGAACGCACCCATGCCGAGCGTGAACGGCCAGATCGAGCTGCCCGGGAAGGTCTCGACGACGCCCGCGCCCTCGGCGATCGTGGCGTCGTCTCGGTCCGAGGCGCGCTCGCGCATCCGGTTGGACCACCACAGGTAGTAGCCGCCCGGCAGGAACCCGAGCCCGCCCGAGGCGACGAGCATCAAGGACCCGGCGTTCTCGTGGCTCCAGAACCAGTACACGACCCCCATCAGGAAAAAGCAGAGACCGAGCCCGAGGAGGAGCTTGGCTTCGACCTTCATGCGGTGGCCTCGGGGTGTGCCGCGCCATGCGACGTGCCGTGGACGAGCGACTTCGCGTCGGGGTGGTTGTAGTCCCACGTCGGGCGCTCCGAGCGGATCGGCGGCAGCGAGTAGTAGTTGTGGTGCGGCGGCGGCGACGTCGTGAACCACTCGAGCGTCTGGGCGTCCCACGGATTGTCCCCGGCGGGGTATCGCTTCCACGAGTAGACGACGTTGACGAGGAAGAAGACGGTGCTCAGTCCCATCATCACTGCGCCGACGGTCGCCCATTGGTTGAGCGTCGCCCACTCCGGGTCGTGGATGTAGCTGGCCACGCGCCGAGGCATGCCCAAGAGCCCCAGCTCGTACTGGGGCATGACCATGAGGTTCGCCCCGATGAAGAACAGCCAGAACTGGATCTTGCCCAGGCGCTCGTCGAGCAGGTAGCCGGTGATCTTCGGGCCCCAGTAATAGAGGCCGGCCATGGCGCCCATGACCAAGGCGAGCACGACCGAGTGGAAGTGCGCGACCACGAAGTAGGTGTCGTGGGTGAAGAAGTCGAGCGGCGGCGAGGCGAGGTAGATACCGGTCAGGCCTCCGATGAGGAAGGTCACGAGGAAGCCGATCGCAAAGAGCATCGCTACCGTGAAGCGGACGTGGCCGCCCCACATCGTCCCGATCCAGTTGAAGAACTTGATGCCGGTCGGGACCGCGATGAGCAGGCTCATGATGGAGAAGAACGGCAGCAGGACGACGCCCGTCGTGAACATGTGGTGCGCCCAGACCCCGAGTGAGAGCGCGGCGATCGTGATCGTGGCGAAGACCATGCCCTTGTAGCCGAACACGGGCTTCTTGGAGAACGCCGCGATGACCTCGGTGACGACACCGAAGAACGGCAGCGCGAGGATGTACACCTCGGGGTGACCCCAGAACCAGAAGATGTGCTGCCAGAGGACGGGCACGCCACCGCCTTGGACGGTGAAGATGTGCGTGCCGAAATGTCGGTCGCAGTACAGCATGATGAGCCCGGCGGTGAGCACGGGGAACGCGAGGAGGATGAGGATTCCCGTCGCCAGCATGTTCCACGTGAAGATCGGCATGCGGAACATCGTCATGCCCGGGGCGCGCAGGTAAAAGATGGTCGCGCAGAGGTTGACGCCCGTGAAGATGGCCGAGAACCCGGTCAGGAGCAGCGCGGCGATCCAGAGGTCCGCGCCCGCTCCGGGGCTGTAGATCGCGTTGGACAAGGGGGCATAGCCCACCCAGCCGAAGTCCGCGGTACCGCCGGCGACAACGAAGCCGAGCATCATCGTGATCGAGCCCGACAGGTAGAGCCAGTAGCTGAGTGCGTTCAGCCTTGGAAAGGCCATGTCCGGCGCGCCGATCTGGAGCGGCACGATGATGTTGGCAAGCCCACCGAACGCGAACGGCCCCACGAACAGGTAGATCATCAGGCTGCCGTGCATCGTGAAGAGCTGGTTGTACTCGGCGAACGAGACGAAGGTTGCGTTCGGGCTCGTGAGCTGGATGCGGATCAGCTCGGCTAAGAACCCGCCGATGACGAACATGACGAGCGAGGTGATCGTGTAGCTGAGACCGATCACCTTGTGGTCGGTCGACGTCAGCCACTTGTAGATCCCGGATGGCTCGTCGTGCTCGTGCCCGTGAACCTGGACGTGCGCCACGTCATGGTCGATCGTCTCGACGCCCGCGATCCCGACTGCGAAGTCGGTCACTAGTTCGTCCCGCCGCCATAGTCAGGCCGGATGGGGATGCCCGCGCTGGTCTGCTCTTGGACGGCCTGGCCTGCGGCGGACGCGGAGAGCTTGGCGGCCTGTGCCTTCTGCATCGCGAGCCACGCGGTGTAGGCGGCGGGGGGCACGACCTTCACCCTGAACCACATCAAGGAGTGGTAGAGGCCGCACAGCTGGGTGCACTGGCCGAAGAAGGTGCCCGTGCTCTGGGCGTTGAAGGTGAACGAGTTGATGACCCCCGGCAGCGCGTAGCGCGAGAAGTTGAACTGGCGGATGTAGAAGCCGTGGACCACGTCGAGCGAGGTGAGCACGATCCGGACGTTCTCGTCCTCGGGCATCTCCAAGACGGGGGCCTGGGTGGTCTGGCCGACAACCGTGAACCCGGGGTAGGTGAACCGCCATCCCCACTGGAAGGCCTGGACGCCGATCGTGTTGTCCGTGCTGACCGCGGGCAGCGCGGTCACCGCGTTCTCGACGACGACGGTGAAGGCGAAGAGCACGAAGACGATGATGATCGGGATCACCGTGTAGGTGATCTCCATCGGCACGTGGTACTGGGTCTGGCGCGGCACGGAGCCCTCGTGCTGGCGCTTCGCTCGGAAGTGGATGGCGGCATAGATGATCAGCGCGAGGGTGATCCCCCCGACGACAATCGCGCCGATAGTGAATCCCTGCCAGAGGCGGTAGGTCTCGCGGCCAGTCTTGGTGGGCGACGGGTCGGCGCCAAAGCTCGACAGGCTGCATCCTGAGAGGACGAATGGAGCGACGACGAGGAGCGCCACGCCCCACCGCCTGGTGGAGCGAGTCACCCCACCGGCATCGCCTGTCCGGCGGGTCGGCTGCGGCACGCGTCGACTGTAGTCAACGGCGTGGAGGGGTCGGAACTTCAGGCCTCGGCCGCATTCACCGAACAGAGCATGTTCAGCCGCTCGCGCCAGGCCGTCTAGATCGCGCGCGGCGCGAGCCCTGTGGCGATCGCGTCCAGCAGTCGCTCGTAGCCGCCGTCCTGGTCCGCAGCGAAGCTGATGCCGCCGAGCTCGAGCGACACCCAGCCGTGGCACGCAGCCCAGACCTGCTGGGCCATCTCGACGGCATCACCTGCCAGGAGGCATCCCGAGTCAATGCAGCGGCTGACCACGTCCACGAGGGCGCGGAACGCGTCGTCGGCCGTGGCCACGGCCTCGTCCGAGGGCGTGTGGCCGGGAACGGCATGGAGGAACATCAGCCCGTAGCGCGCTGGGTGGGCGAGCGCGAGCGCGCGGTACGCGGTGCCCGCGGCACGGAACCCCGCGAGCGGATCCGGGTCCGCGGCGTGCTCGCGCATCGTGGCGCCCAGGGCGGCGAAGCCCTCCTGGAACAGCGCGTCGACGACCCCGAACTTGCCGTCGAATCGGGTGTAGAGCCCCATGGGGGCCACGCCTGCCCGCTCGGCGATCTTGCGCACCGAGAGCGCCCCGGGCCCGGTTTCCTCGAGCAGGGCCTCGGCGGCCTCGAGGATGGCGGGCTCCAGTGCCTGGCTCGGGGTGCGGTGTCGTGCGGCCATGGGGCGAGCCTACTAGAGAACATCGTGCTACAGTTGTATAACGCTGTTCTCTAGGAGGACCCCATGCCCGGCTCGACCCACCACGACCGCCGCTGGCTGCTGCTGCCGGTCCTGTGCCTCTCGGTGTTCCTCGTCGTCGTGGACAACACGATCGTGAACGTCGCGCTCCCGAGTTTTTCGAGGAACCTGCATGCGTCGAACTCCTCGCTGCAGTGGATCGTCGACGGCTACTCGCTGCCCTTCGCCGGCCTGCTCCTCGCGGGTGGCGGCGTCGGCGACCGTCTCGGGCGCAAGCGCACGATGCAGGTCGCGCTCTTGTGCTTCGGCGCGTTTTCCCTGCTCGCTGCCTTCGCGGGGTCGACGAGCTCGCTCATCGTCGCACGCGCGCTGATGGGCGCCGCCGCCGCCTTCATCTTCCCGACGGGCCTCGCCATCCTGACGACGCTGTTCACCGACAGCGCCGAGCGTGCGAAGGCGATCGGCATCTGGAGCGCGACGACCGGCATCGCCGTTGCCCTCGGGCCCATCACGGGCGGGCTGCTCATCGAGCACTTCTGGGCGGGCTCGATCTTCCTCGTCAACGTCCCGATCGTGCTCGCCGTCGTCGTGCTCGGCGGGAACCTCCTGCCTGAGTCGGTGGCGACGAGCGGTTTCCCTTTCGACGTGCGGGGGCTCGTGGTCGGCACGGTGAGCGTGACCTCGCTCGTCTACTCGATCATCGAGGGACCCACGTGGGGGTGGTTGTCGACGCGCACCATCGGACTGCTGTGCGCCTCCATCGGCGTGCTCGCCGCGTTCGCTGCCCTGGAGCTGCGCACCGACGGTCCGCTCCTCGACGTCCGTGTCTTCCAGAACAAGCGGTTCACCGTCGGGGCGACGTCGATCTCGGTCGCCTTCTTTGCGCTGTTCGGCTTCATCTTCCTCATCACGCAGTACTTCCAGCTCGTCCGTGGGTACTCGGCGCTGTCGGCTGGCGTGCGCACGTTGCCGTTCGCGGTCACCGCGGCGGTGACGACGCCGCTCGGCGCGGTGCTGGCCCTGCGCATCGGGGCGCGCTGGGTTGTCGGCGCCGGGCTCGCCGCGATGGGCGGCGGGCTGGTCATCGCGGCGACCATGCCCCTCGACGCCCCGTACCTCGGACCGGTCGTCGCCTCGATGGTCCTGCTCAGCCTCGGGCTCTCACTGACGACCGCGCCGTCGACCGAGGCAGTCATGGGGTCGCTGCGACTCGACCAGGTGGGCGCCGGCGCGGCGGTCAACAACACCACCCGTGAGCTCGGCGGGACCCTCGGCGTCGCGGTCCTCGGGTCCGTGTTCGCCTCCGCATTTGCGCCACGCGTGCTCGCGGGCCTCAGCGCGCTTGGCGTCCCGCGCGCGACGGCTGCGTCCGCGTCGGTCTCCATGGCACAGGCAGTGAGCGTCTCGCGCCACCTGCCCGCCGCCCTGTCCGCCCCCGCGATGCAGGTGTCGTCGAACGCGTTCATCCATGCCCTGCACGCCGCGAGCGCGATGGGCGCGGCAGTCGCGTTCGCGGGTGCGGTGCTCGCGATCGTGTACCTCGGCGGGAGGATGGACCAGACGGTTCGGCTCGAGCCCGAGGTCGCCCGGTCAGCACCTGACTAGATCGGCTTGCCGGCCTTGCACCAGACGTTGGAGGGCACACCCTTGCAGGGGTTGGGCATCGAGGACAGCTTCGGCAGGGCGTGCAGCTTCACGGGGCCGTGGGTCGGGTAGTGGCTCCCGGCCGGGCAGGAACCGAGCCCGGTGTCGCACAGCGCCTGGAAGTAGAGGTTCTGCGCACTGCCGAACGCATTGCCGCCAGCGGACTTGCCAGTGCACTTGCTCTCGGCCTTCGCGAGGTTCGTCGGGAAGCTGCCGTCAGGGGCGACGTTCTTCGAGAAGCAGTTCACGACGTGCTTCGACAGCGTGAGCTCCCCGAAGTCCGAGTTGGTCGGGTTCTTGTAGAAGCCGTTGTGCTTGAAGGTGTTGCCGATGAGCGCGTCGCCCTGTGGGTCGTAGACACAGCCGAGCCCGCTGTACTCGTGGCCGCCCGTGCCCGCGCACGTCTGGTTGAGCGACGGCGAGCTGTTGTCGGGATACGGGACGAAGAGGATCCCCCACGCCCCGTTGTTCGAGAACTTGTTGCGGAGCACGGTGTCGTTGCGCCCGCCCGACAACGTCATGCCCGTGCCGGTCGGGCCGATGGACGCGCTGCCCGCGGCGGGCGCGTCGGCGTTGTTGTTGTCGTGGATATAGCTGTCCATGAGCACCCAGCACGAGTGGGTGTGGGTGATCTTGGAGATCGCGTCCTTCGGGCAGTTCCCGTTCTGTGGCGCGGGTGGGTCGCCGGCGAGCTGCGTGTTGGTGTCAAAGCCGTCCTGGTTGTGGTCGAACTGCGAGTGCGTGATCACGATCGCGCCGCCCGAGTTCGTCCCTGAGTACCCGAGCGCGTTGTACTCCATCCAGACGTTGGAGATCGTGATGCCGCAGAGCTGCTTGCAGCCCCCGACGTAGATGCCCGAGTCGTTCTGGTTGTTCGCGTACAGCTGATTCCACGTCGCCGGGCCCTGCGAGTTCGACGCGAAGATGCCGTAGGTGGCGGCCGCCGACTCGGTGTCGAAGAAAGAGGAGGTCGCGGTGAGGTAGTTGCCCCAGTAGCCGGCGAGCCCGATCTTCCCGGTGCCGTCGCCGCCGTTCCACCACACCCCGTTGCCTCCGCCCTCGGATCCCGACAGGAAGTTGCAGACGGTCAGGTTCTCGACCGTGACGTCGTTCGCCTTGAACACGACGATCCCGTTGCGCCCTGCCGCGTTGCCGCCGACGACGTTGCCGAACTCCTGGTCCGCTGGGTTGGAGGTGCACTTCGGCGAGCCAGGCTTGGTCCCGTCGACGATGACCGTCGAGCGGTCCATGCCGCGCAGGTGCAGGTCCTTGGTCGTGATGAGGACGCTGCCGAACTCGCCCTCGGAGTAGTCAGCGGGTGGGTTCGTGAGGTCCTGGGTCTCGTGGTAGTCACCGGGGGCGACAAGCACCCAGTCGCCGGGCTTCGCCGCGTTCACCGCGGCCTGGATCGAGGAGTACTTGCCCGTCACGCCGTGAAAGGTGCCCACGAGCAGCACATGGCCCGACGACGCCGGCGCCGTGCTCGCCGATGCCGCGTCGACCGAGGCGACGCCAGCGGCTGAGCCGAGCAGTACGAGGGCGCCTACGGCAGCGGCAATGCTTCGTGGCAATCGAGTGGCACGTCTCATCGTTCGTCCCCCTGGCGTCGATGCACCGCCGCGACGATGGTCGCGGGCCGGGGCCGACACTACCGTCGTTACTGCGCCCCGAGGGAGCCGGACAGTCGCCCGGACTGCTCCGAGCCGGGCCTATCGAACTTCACAAACTGGTCCGCTTCTCGACCAGTCGACGGTGGCGGTGGCGATCGGGCTCGCGTCGCCGCTCAGGCTCAGGGGGACCCACCGCTCGACGACGATGTCAGATGGGCCGACGTGTGAGTCTCAGCTCACCTCGCCGAGCGACTCGCGAGCGGCCCATCGGTAGACGCCCTTCGCCATGGTGGACGTGGCCGCCTCGGCTCTCGCGGTGTACACCTGGCGACGGATCTCACAGACGCCCGTGTCCTCGGGGGACGCGAGCCACGCGAGCTCGACGAGGTGGCACGCGAGCCGCATCGCGCCGTCGTCGCCTTGGCCGAGCAGCTCGAGTGCGCGGTCACAGAGCCCCGCGGGACCGCCAGCGAGCCCGGCCAGCTCGGTAGCGAGCGCCGCGTCGGGCGCGGGCTTCAAGGTCGCGGGGTTGCCGTCCCACCACCCCCCGTTGAGGCGCCAGACGTTGCGCACCACGAACTCCGGCTCGTCGTAGACGGGCTGGAGGTACGGCGCGCCCTCGAGGTCCGCGGGCGGCCGCACCGTGTGCAGGATCTCGGACAGCCTCGCGCCCTCGTTCATCATCGCGAGGGTCTGGTCGACCAGGCTCTCCAAGTACCGAGCGGTGTCGGTGAGCGCCTGGTGGACCCGGTCTGCACCCATCACGGGCAGGCCGTGGCCCGGCAGCAGCATCTCGGGCTCCAGGGCGTCCATGCGCCGCAGCGCCGCCGCCCACTCTGAGGGGTAGCGCTGCACCTTTTGGGGGTTGCCGGCGTTCGGGCTGGCCCAGATGAACAGGTCCCCACAGCACAGCGCCCTCGCGCTCGGGATCCACGTCACGGTGTGGTCATCGGTCTCACCCTTCTCGTGGCGAAGCTGGAACCGCATGCCGCCGACGTCGAGCTCGCGCTCGGTCGAGTAGGTCTCGTCGGGATAGCGGTACTCGGTCGGCCACACGAGGTCCTTGAAGCCGAACTGCCGGCGGTTGACGACCTGGTTGTACCCCGCGGTACGCCGGTACCGGTCGAAGCGCTTGGGGAGGTGCTCGTGGGCGACGACCCGGGGCGGCTTCCAGCCACGCGTCGCCGCCTCGGCCTCGAAGACGCCCACGCCGAACACGTGGTCGATGTGCCCATGGCTGTAGACGGCCGTGTCCAAGCGGGCGTCGGACCACCGCCGGATCTCCTCGTGGATGAGCGGCGCGACGACTGACGAGCCGGTGTCGACCATGAAGAGCCCGTCGGTGGTCTTGACCGCGGTCGCGTTCGCGAAGCTCGGGAGGAAGGCAATGCCGTCGGCGACCTCGGCCAGGCCGCCCATGTGCCCGACCGGGTGCAACTCGGCCGTCGTGACCTCGCCGCGCCACAGCCGATCAGCGGTCGCGAGGACGTCATCCATGGATGAACGGGCCCCGCAGCCGGATCAGTTTGCTGGCGTGTCGGTTTGGTTCTTGTCCTCGGCCGGAACAGACGCCTGTCCGTCCTTGATTCCCTTTTCGAACTCCGACTTCGCCGAGCCGAGGCCCCGGGCGATCTTCGGCAGCTTGGAGCTGCCGAAGACGATGAGGCCGACGGCGATGACGATGAGGATCACGTCAAGGCTTGCAATCTCTGCTATCTGCATGATCCCTCCCTGCGGTTGGGCTGGCCCGCCCGCTACGTGGAATCTACCGCTCTCGGTAGCCCCCTCACCCTCAGCCCGTAAGGAGGATCCCCAGGACCAGTGCCGCGACGGACGCCGTCCCCGCGATCGAGCCCCAGATCGCGAGGGATGACTTCGCCTTCGCCCTCGAGTGGAGCCATGCCGCAACCCCCGCGAGGACGGCAATGGCGATCTTGACCATGAGCACGGTCTTCCAGGCGCTCGTCGAGTGCGAGGCGTGCACCGCGGACACGTTCCAGATGCCCGTGAGCAAGAGCACCCCGTATGCAGGCCACATGACCTTGGCAAACGCTTGCGCGACGCGGACCGCCGCGTCGCCGCCAAGCTTGCGGACGTCGGGGAGCAACCCGACCAACGTGATCTGCCCGCCAACGAAGACCGCCGCAGCGAGGACATGGAGGCTCAGGCGCACCGCGGCAAGCGCAGGCGCGAGGGAGTTCACCTAGGCACCGGTCCACTTCGGCTCACGCTTCTCGGCGAACGCGATGGCGCCCTCCATCGCGTCATGGGAGCGACCGATCGCACCGAACGACGAGTCGTTGAGCTTCCATGCGGCCTCTTCGTCGAGCTCGATCGACTCGAGCATGACCTGCTTGCTGATCTTGATCGCGAGCGGGGCGTTCTTCGCGATCTGCTCGGCGAGCCCGAGTGCTGTCGCGAGCAGCTCGTCGCTCGGCACGACCCGGTTGACGAGCCCAACAGCGAGCGCACGATGCGCGTCGATCGGCGCGGCAGTCAGCGCGAGCTCGAGCGCGACGGCCCTCGGGATGCGCTTGGCAAGGCGGATCAGCCCGCCACCGCCCGCGATGAGGCCCCGCGATGCCTCGGGGATGCCGAACTTCGCGTGGGACGCCGCGACGACCAGGTCGCAGCTGAGCATGATCTCGAAGCCACCGGCGAGCGCGGAGCCATTGACCGCGGCGATGATCGGCTTGGGGAAGTCTCGCTTGGTGATCCCCGCGAAGCCCTTCTCGGTGATGGGCGCCTCGCCCCTCGCGAATGCCTTGAGGTCCATGCCGGCGCTGAACGCCTTGTCGTCGGCGCCTGTCAGGATGACGACGAGGCAGCCTTCGTCGCTCGCCGCGGCGTCGAGAGCCTCTGAGAGCGCGGTCGCGACCGCGAGGTTGATCGCGTTGCGAGCCTCGGGTCGGTTGATCGTGAGAATCTCGACGTTGCCCCGTCGCTCAGTCAGTACTTCGTCGCCCATCGTGGACCTCCTCGGATACGTCGGTCGATGACGCTACATGCCCGCTTCGAGTCGGACACGTGGTCGATGGTGGGAGACTTTGCCCGTGACGCTCGGAGCCACGGTGCTTGGCGTGACGATCGACGGGTACGCCGTCGAGGGCGGCTACGACGTCGAGGGAGGGCCGCTCACCTCGTTCAGCGTCGCCCAGTCGCTCGGGAGGATCCAAGCGTCGCTGCGGTCCCAGGGGACATTCGAGCACCTCGATGAGCTCGTCGGACGTGCCGCGGACGTGGGCTGTCGCGAGCTCCGCCTCACGATGGAGTGGGCTCGCGTGGAGCCGCGGCCGGACGTCCGTGACCTCGACGCGCTCGGGACCTACGTGGCCGCTCTTAGGGCGGCCACGCGCGCGGGAATGTCGACGGCGGTCGTCCTGTGCGACGCGGCATGGCCGTCGTGGCTCGGCCAGGAGCCCTGGCTGTCGTCGTGGGCGCCCGAGCGCTTCGCCGCGCACGCTGGCTGGCTCGCAGACCGCCTGGACGGCGTCGCCCAGGCGATCGTGACCTTTCGTGCCCCCAACCGCACGTCGAGCGACGGATGGTGCACCGCGACGCGTCCTCCGTATCGCAGGGGGGCGACCGCCGACGCCATGAGCGCCCTCGACGGCATGGTCGTCGCCCACCTGCTCGCCGCCGAGTCGATCGAAGAGGTGTCACCGGCGACCCGGCGCGCCGTCATCTTCGAGGCCTCGGGAAGCTACGAGGGCGAGGCGGTGTGGCGCGATCTCGCGACGGGCATCGTCGACCCCGTGCTGCTGGCGGCGAGGCGAGACGACTATGAGCGATCGGTCCACCGCACGGCGAGGCGAGGCGCGCGACTGCCGGACGCCGCTGCCCTGCGGTCCTCCCGACGCTGGCGCGACGCGCCAGCGTGCGAGTGGTGGCTCGCGAGCGACGACGCGGAGCTGCTCAGCGCCACGGTTGAGCACGCGGCCGGCACCGTCACCACCATTGAGCTCGGCGCGGGCCCGCGTGGCTGGTCATCGCAGCTCGCGACGGCGCTCCCGCTGCTGGCGGGTGGTGCCGTCGAGGTTCGCGCGCTGCAGCTCCACGGCCTCGTGTCCTCGACCGGACCGCTCGCCGGACCCGTCGGGCTCCTCGACGTGGACCAGCACGGCGGCGGCTGGCAGGTCGGGCACGTTGACGACGCGGTCGCCACGGCGCTCGCACGGTTCTTGGTCTAGGCCGGCGCGGCCCCTGGCGTGCCGGGCCCGCGGTCGCGCTCCTCGTCGGGCGTCGAGAGGTCGCCCGCAGGATCGCCCGCGACCGCCTTCTCACGTCGTTCGCGTCGACGTCGGCGCAGGTGCATGCCGATTGCGAGGAGCACGATGACGCCGACGAGGCCGAGCGCCCCGAAGGATGAGTAGTGCGCGACGCGCTTGTAGCCGGTCCCTGCGAAGTAGCCGAGCAGGGCGTAGCCAACGCCCCAGCACAGCCCGCCGGCCGCGTTCGCGGCCAGGAACCGCCGGTAGCGCATCTCGGACATCCCCGCGAGGCCGGGGACCACGGCCCGGAAGAACGCCGTGAAGCGACCGAGGAACACGTAGGTCGCCCCGTTCTTCTCCAGGCCCGCGAGCGCCCGGTCGATCGCGGCGCGCCGCTTTCGCAGGATCCGACCGTCGAGCAGCCTCGGGCCGTAGTGGGCGCCAAGGGCATAGCCGACCGTGTCGCCGACGACGGCCGCCGCGACGACGAGGACGCAGAGCACGGCGATGTTGATCCGGCCCTGGCTCGCGATGAACCCGCCGAGCAGCACCGCGGTCTCACCCGGCAGGACGAACCCGACGAACAGCGCAGCCTCGCCGAAGACGAGGGCCGCGACTGCCGCGTACACGACGGCCGGTGCGAGGTGGGTGAGGTGGTCGACGAAGAACGACATCCCGAGCGATCTTTACCGAAGACTTAGACGCGTCGGACCACCTGGCTTGGGCGCGCGTCGGGTGTTGTGGCATCGTGAGAGACGTGCCGCGTGATCGATCTCGCCGGCCCGCGCCGCGCGCGCTCCCCCTCGGCGTGCCGCCTCGAGGCTGGCTGCTCTCAGGGTGGGCCCTCCTCCCGCTGCGCGCGTTCCTCGCGTTCACCTTCCTCTTTGCGGGATTCCAGAAGCTCGCGAACCCCTCGTTCTTCAATTCTTCGTCGCCGCACTCGCTGCACGCCCAGATGATCGGCTACATCAGCCTCTCGCCGATAAAGGTCGTCCTCGAGCACCTCTTGCAGCACGCGTCGCTCTTGGCCTGGGTGATCGCGCTCGGTGAGGTCGCTGTCGGCATCGGCATGGCCCTCGGGCTGTGGACGCGGGTCGCCGCGATCGGCGGACTGCTCATCTCGCTCAGCCTGTTCCTCGCCGTGAGCTTCAACGACGCGCCGTGGTACACGGGTGCGGACATCGTGTTCCTCTTTGCCGTCGTGCCGTTCGTGATCGCGGGCAGCGGCGGAGTTCTGAGCGTCGACGGGTGGATCGCCCGTCGTGCCGCACACGAGCAACAGCACGACGACCCCCTGATGGTGGTCGTGCCGTTCGCCGAGGTGCAGCGCGTGTGCGGGTTCTACAAGGACCCAAAGTGCACCGCGATTGCGAATCGGCTCTGCGCCCCGGCCGGCTGTCCGTATCTGGAGGGCGTGCGCCCGTCGCTGCCTGCGGGGCGCAAGCACGATGAGATCGATCGGCGCACTGTGGTGATCGGCGGGGTCTCCGCCGTGGCCGCGGCTGCGGCGGGGCTCGTGGTCGTCTCCGGCGTCGCGATCACGGGCCGACTGATTGGGCGCTCGGGCGGCGCAGGCGGGACGCCCGTCACCTTGCCGTCGACGACAGGGACGAGCTCTGGTGGGAGCAACGGGACCGCGATCGGGGCGGCCGCTGACGTTCCGGTCGGCAAGGCTGCGTCGTTCAACTTGGCCAGCGCCAACGACGAGCCAGCGCTCGTGGCGCAGCCCACCAAAGGTCAGTTCGTCGCCTATAGCGCGATCTGTCCCCATGAGGGCTGCATCGTTGGCTGGCAGTCCTCGTCTCCTGAGGTCTTCACCTGTCCGTGCCACGGCTCGGTGTTCTCGGTCTCGAACGGCTCGTGGATCTCCGGACCTGCGCCGAAGGGGCTTACTGCTTTCACGGTGACCGACAGCGACGGCCAGCTCTACGTCAAGTAGTGACGCTCGCTGCGAGCGTGCTCGCACGTCGAGTTATCGCATCGAGGAAGGCCCGTCCCCACCTCGTCTTGGTGAGCACGTCGGCCTGGCCGTGCGGGCGCGCGAGCATCCAGGAGTGACCGCCCAGTACCCAGTGCACGTCGAGGCCGGCAACCGCTGAGAACTCCGACGCCGTCGACGGCGGCACGAGCCGATCGAAGCAGCCCCACTCAGCCAGCACGGGCACCCCGCTCGCGCGCACGGTGCGGACCTCGGCTGACAGGTCAAGGTTCATCAGCATCGAGGCGATCGGCGCGCTGCGCGCGAAGGTCTTCACGTTATGCCGCAGATCGGGGATCATCGATCGGATCGTGAGGAAGACGTGCCCGGCGAGCAGGTCGGGCAGGTCGAGCGCGGTCGCGACGGCCATGTCGACGACGGGGGCGACCTCGGGCAGCGCACCGTTGAGCAGCCTCGCGACCGCGCCGCGGCGGTGCTGCCACGCGGGGGTGGCGACGCCGTCGCGATAGATGACGCCCAGGACCTCGTCGGGACAGTTCGCCGCGTAGTGCATGGCGACGGCCGCGCCCATTGAGTGGCCGAACAAGAGGAGAGGGCCGATGCCGAGGCGTTCCTTGACAAGCGCGATCTGCTCGGTGAGCTGGTCGATCGAGACCTCCGGCGTGCCCATCGGGTCCGAGCCACCGAAGCCCGGAAGCGACAGGTTGACAACTCGCCAGCCGAAGCGCTCGGCGAGGTTCTCGCTCTCTCGCGCGTACATCGAGCCGCCCGCGAAGTAGCCGTGCAGGCTCATCGCCCACACCTGGTGGTCCTCGGCATCGGTCGCACGGCGAGCGAGCGGCGACTTGATGTTGTCGGTGACCCGGTATCGCAGGCGGCGGCCGTCAAGGTCGAGGTTCACGACCTGCCACCCGACCCTGCGCTCGGTGCGAAGGCGCATTCGACCTGATCGAAGCAGCTCGAAGGCGTCGGCGACGGGTGCGGACAGCGACTGGACGGCAGCGTCACCGGCTTCGCGCAGAGGTGAGACGACCATGCTTCCCCGATTCCGACACATCCGAGTGCGCCACCGTAGTTCCAACTTGACGCGCAGGCGTCTCATATAAGTTCAGGCGGTGGCGCACCCTGCAGTACGTCGAGCATTGCTCAAGGCGCAGCTCGCGCTGCGCGAGGTGCAAGCACTTTCCCCGAGGACAATGTGGGCAATCACCGCGAACTCCGTACGCATGTCGTTGCACGATGCCCGATGGCAACGGGCGCACCGAGATCCCCACACGCCAGTGGACGCCGGGCGCTACACCGGTGCGTCGTTGTCAGACGAGGGCCGCGCCCTCGCCGTGACCTATGAGCGTGCGACGCTGCACGTCACCGCACTGCGCGACGAGCTCGTGCGACTGTCGTGGGGCCCGGGCGTCGCACCGTGCGACGTGGCGACGAGAGACGCGGTCTTCGAGGCAGGCCACGACGTCGTGATCGACGTGAGCCAGCCGGACCTGGCAATCCTCGCGACGTCGCGGCTGCGCGTCGAGGTCGCGACCGAGGGCGTCGTCGTCTTCGACGACGAGGGCAGGCGACGCTACGAGGAGCGGACGCCGCTCCTCCAGGGGTCCCGACGAGTCCTGCGGCGCGTCCTTCGCGACACAGAGGTGCTGTGCGGGCTGGGAGAGCAGGCACGCGGGCTCGACCTCACCGGCGCGACGTACCGGCTGTGGAACCGGGATCCCGGGGGCTCTTGGGGGACCGGCCAGGACCCGCTGTACAGCTCGATCCCCGTCACCGTCGGCCTGCACGAGACGGGGCCAGTCTGGGCATTCACCGAGAACACCTTCGAGGCGACCGTGACGGTCGGCCGTGTGCCGCACGCCGAGCACGGCGCGACCTTCGAGTTCGAGGACGGGGCCGTGCTCACCTACGTCGCGGTCGGCGAGCTCGACGGATTGCTCGAGACCGCGACGACGCTGCTCGGCAAGCCGGCGATGCCGCCGCGTTGGGCGCTCGGGTACCACCACAGCCGATGGGGGTGGCGCACCGACGACGTGGTCGCCGACGTGGTTGCAGGCTTCGCGTCGCGCCACATCCCGGTCTCGGCGATGCACCTCGACATCGACCACATGGACCGCTTCCGTGTCTTCACCTTCGACCAGTCGAGATTCGGGCGCGTGCGAGAGCTCGCCGCCACCGCGCTCGAGACGGGCACGAGGCTCGTCGCGATCGTCGATCCCGCGGTCCGGCGCGATCCGACCTACGAGCTGTACGAAGACGGCGTCGCGAACTCGCACTTCGTCGTCGACAAGGAAGGACGCGTGGAGCACGGCACCGTGTGGCCAGGCTGGGCGGCATTCCCCGACTTCGCTCGCGCGTCGAGCCGCGCGTGGTGGTCCACCAAGTACGACGAGCTCACCACGCAGGGCATTGCCGGTGCGTGGCACGACATGAACGAGCCGACCTCGATCACGCTGTGGGGCGACCGGACCTTGCCGCGCGATGTGGTGCACGACTTCGACGGCCGCGCTGGCACGCACGCCGAGGCGCACAATCTGTACGGGCTGCTCATGGACAAGGCGGGCCACGACGCGCTGAGCAACGGCGCGACGAGGCCGTTCGTGCTGTCGAGGTCAGGGTGGGCCGGGCTCGCGCGCTACGCGTGGCACTGGACCGCCGACGTCGAGAGCTCGCCTCCCGGCCTCGCCCAGCAGGTCCCGACGTTCCTCGGACTCGGCCTCTCCTCGGTGCCCTTCACCGGCTCGGACATCGGCGGGTTCAGCGGCATCCCCACGCCCGAGCTGTACGTCCGTTGGCTCGAGCTCGGGATCGTCTCGCCGTTCTGTCGGACCCACTGCGTGCTGGGCTCGCCGGATCGGGAGCCGTGGCGTTTCCCTGCGCCCTTCGACGTGGCGATCGAGCGGTTGATCAGGGCGCGGTACCGGCTGTTGCCGCACCTCTATCGGCTCGCCGAGGAGGCTCACCGACGAGGCGCCCCCATGCTGCGTCCCGCGGACTGGCCGATCGACGGCGCGCCGAGCGGGACGTCGGCACGGACCGACCTGTTCTACCTGGGCGACGAGCTGGTCGTGGTCCCCGTCGCGGACCCCGCGGCGACGTCGGTTGGCGTCACCCTCCCGGCGGGACGCTGGCGACGCGTTCGCCTGTGCGCGGGCCCGGCGGCCCCGGCCGAGTCCGAGCCCATCGCGGGCGGCGCGCACGTCGTCCTCGATGCGCCGCTCGGCGAGCCCGTCATGCTGCAGCGCGAGGGCACGATCCTCGTGCTCGACGACGCGTGGCTCGACGCGGACACGGCGCTCGCGCCAGACCACGCGACCAAGCGGTGGTCGATCCACGTGCACCCCGACGCGCGCGGCGACGCGCTTGGGGTGGGGTTCGAGGACGCCGGAGACGGGTTTGGGGCGGCTCGCGCCGACACGTATCGCTCGCAGGTGGCGGACCAGTCCGCCGTGGTCACCTGGGCGGCGCTCGGCGACTTCGAGCGCATCGGTCCGGTCGACGTAGTGCTGCACGCGTCGGCGTTCGAGCGCGTCGTCGTCGACGGCGCCGCGGTTTCCGCGAGCATCGTCGACGGGGCCACCGTCGTGCGGCTCGAGGGCACGTTCCGCGAGCTCGTCGCGAGCGAGCGGGTGCCAGGCGGGACGCTCGGGTAGGGCTCGGCGCGCACGACCGCGAGCCGGCGTGCCCTCGTACGTACACTGAGCGCCGGTGGACAAAGTGGAACAGCCAAATCCTCGAGTTCGACTTCGGGTGGTCCGAGCCCTCACGGTCGCCTGCATCGCGCTGATCGGGTGGATCGTCTTGCTCGGTCTCACGCTTCCGAAGCGCTATGACGCCGCCCACTGGAATCTTGCCTGGGTCGGCTTCGACGTCGCCCTGCTCATCGGCCTCGCAGCCACGGCGTGGGCGGCCTGGCGCCGGCGGGTGGTCATCGTGATCTTTGCCACGATCACCGCGACGCTCATGTGCGCGGACGCCTGGTTCGACATCACGACGGCGCGTTCGACGGATCTCGCCGTGTCGATCGCCCAGGCGGTCTTCGTCGAGCTGCCGTTCGCGTACTTCCTGTTCCACGTCGTTGGTCGCGTGATCAGGTTCTCACGCGGGACCATCTGGTCCGATCAGCTGGGCACGAGGCCCCGGTCCTTGTGGACTGTCGAGTTCCGGCACCCCTCAGAGCAGGACCGGGTGTCGGCCACCGATCTGGGCAACGCGGCGGCAGACGAGTCAGTCGACTGACGACGCCGCATCTGGGCCGACGCCCGCGGCGCGGCGCGACGGTGCCGTAGGTGCCTCGCTCTCCGAGGCGCTCGACTGCGCGGATCGAATCCGCCATAGTGCGCCGGCGAGTAACGACGTCGCCAACAGATTGACCACGGAGCCACGTGACGACACCGCCGACTGGTTGCCACTTCGGATGGGCCGTCGGGCCCTGAGTAGCGCGGCATCGCGAGCGACCAGGACGCGATCACGACGAACGCGGGGAGAACGACGATCGAGAACGCCCTCTCGAGCGATGGCCGCTGGCCATCGTGGCGGCGATCCGACGCAGTCTGGTCACGTGTGGTCCCCCTCTGGTGCGTGAGGCACGCACGAGGCGATGGGCACTGCCTGCGTGGATCGAGTCAGTCAGCGACCGCCAGCTGCGGCGAGACCTGGCGTACGGGGAACACGCCTCGCAGCGCCAGCCCTGCAACGAGCGCGAGGAGCGTGACGCCGGCCGACCATCGGAAGGCCGAGTCGTAGCCCGAGGAGATGGCGTGCATGAACAGTGGGCTGTGGAACTCAGGCGACGAGTACGAGGGCAGCGACTTGCCGTACACCGAGATCGCACGCGTCGTCGCGACGGTCGCGAGAATCGCGAGTCCGAGCGAGCCGCCGACTTGTCGTGACGTGCTCAGGACACCTGAGGCGAGTCCCGCCTCGGTTGGCTGGACCGTCGAGGTGGCTGCTGCCGCGAGCGGGGTGAAGAGGAGACCGAGCGCAAAGGCCACGAGGCAGTTCGGCAGCATGATCGCGGTCACGTAGTCCGCTCCCGGGGCAAGTCGCGTGAGAAGGGAGAACCCGAGCGTCGCGAGCGCGGTGCCGACGGTCACGATCGGCCAGATGCCCATCCGTGCCATCAGCCGACTGGAGATCTGCGCCCCGACGATGATCGCGATAGAGGGGGGGAGGAACGCGAAGCCCGTGCGAAGCGCGGAGTAGCCAAGCACGTTCTGCATGAAGAGCGTGAGGAAGTACCACATGGAGAAGAACGCCCCGCCCACGAGCAGCATCACCGCGTTCGCTCCCGAGGCGGTCCTGGAGCGAAAGAACCGCAGCGGCAGGAGCGGGAACTTCGCGAGCCGTGCCTCGGTAAGTCCGAAGCCGGCAAGGAGCACCGCTGCGATCGCCAGCGTGATGATGGTCCTCGACGAGGTCCAGGCATACGAGGTCGTGCTCACGATGCCGTAGACCGCCGTCGAGAGCCCTGCGGTCACAAGCACGGCACCGAGCACGTCCATCGTGCGCGCGTCCGCGGCTCGACGGTGCTCGGGCAGGTACGAGAGCGCCATGAGACCGAGCACGACACCGATCGGGACGTTGATGAACAGCACCCAGCGCCAGGACAGCTCCGTCACGAGGATGCCACCGAGCAGCGCTCCGGTTGCGCCGCCAGCTCCAGCCACTGCGCTCCACATGCCAATCGCTCGCGCCAGTTTCGCGCCGCTGAAGGTGGTGACGATGATGGTCAGCGTCGCCGGCGACAGGATCGCGCCCCCGAAGCCCTGCACCGCTCGCGCGGTCGTGAGCCACACGTCGTTCTGGGAGAAGCCACCGACGAGGCTCGCCCCGGTGAAGATCACGAGTCCGAGGATGAAGATCTTCTTCTGTCCGAAGACGTCAGCGGCGCGACCACCGAGCAGGAGGAAGCCTGCGAACGTGAGCACGTAGGCATTGACGATCCACTGCTGGCCGGTGGCCGAGTAGTGCAGGCTCTTGGTAATCGTGGGCAGCGCCACGTTCACGACGGACACGTCGAGGACGACCATGAATTGCGCTATGCACGCGACCGCGAGAATCAGGCCCGTGTGTGTCCGACGAGCCGCCGTCGTTGCCACCGGGACACCATAACTGCGCTACCCGGACGAACTCGGTGTTGGCGTGTCGCGCGGCGTCGCTCCCACACGGAGCCAAGTGAGCCAACTGCTAGAACGAGTCCATGCCCGCTCGCGTCGCCGTGCCCGTCGAATCGAGGCCAGGTGAGACGAGAGTCGCCCTGACCCCTCAGGCTGCGGGCAAGCTCGCGGCCGACGGCTTCGAGGTCGTTGTCGAGCGGGGCGCGGGAGCCCCTGCCACGTTCGAGGACGCCGCCTACGAAGGCGCCGGCGCCTCCCTCGTTGCGTCAGGCGCCGAAGCCTGTCGAGGTGCCGGGGTCGTCGTTCGGGTCAATGCACCAACGGCCGATGACGCCAAGCTGCTCGATGAGAGCGCCGTGCACCTGTCGTTCCTGCAGCCATCCACCAGCACGGACGCGCTCACGGTGATGCTCGAGAGGAAGGTCACCGCGGTCTCGTTCGACCTCGTGCCGAGGATCAGCCGGGCCCAGTCAATGGACGCGCTCAGCTCGCAAGCGACGGTCTCGGGTTATCGCGCGGCGCTGGCGGGCGCCGAGCGGCTCGGCAAGTTCTTCCCCATGTTCATGACCGCCGCGGGAACCGTGCCGCCGGCCAAGGTCCTCGTCATGGGCGTCGGGGTGGCTGGGCTCCAGGCGATCGCGACGTGTCGGCGGCTGGGAGCGGCGGTCAAGGCCTACGACGTGCGCGCTGCCGCCAAGGAGGAGGCCGAGAGCCTTGGCGCGACCTTCCTCGACCTGGGCGTTGCCGCCGAGGGCGTCGGTGGCTACGCGAGAGAGCTGAGTCCCGAGGAGCTCGCCGCCCAGCAGGGCGCGCTCGCCGACGAGGTGGCTGCGAGCGACGTCGTCATCACGACCGCGGCAGTGCCTGGCAGGCGGGCGCCCGTGCTCGTGACCGCCCAGATGGTCGACGAGATGGGTCCCGGTGCCATCGTCATCGACATGGCGGCTGACAGCGGCGGCAACTGCGAGGTCACGGTGCCAGGCGAGGACGTGCGACGCAATCACGCGATCGTCGTCGGCATGTCCAACCCGCCTGCGGGGATGCCGACGCACGCGAGCTTCCTCTACGCCCGCAATGTCAGCAACCTGCTCGCACTCTACGCAAAGGGGGGTGCCGTGGCGCCGGACTGGAACGACGAGATCGTCGCGGGCGCGACCGTGCTCAGAGATGGCACGTGCACCAACGAGGCGGCGGCGTCGTTGCTGGGCGTCCCCTACGCGCCCATCGTCATCACCAAGGTCGAGGCAGCAGCGCCATGAAGGCACTGGCCGTCGGCTTCTCGATGCACGTGCATGTCGCCTCGACTGCGGCGGTCGCTGCGTCACCGCAGATGAACGAGATCCTGGAGTACCTGACCGTCTTCATCCTCAGCGTGTTCGTGGGGATCGAGGTCATCTCCAAGGTCCCGAGCATCCTGCACACCCCCCTCATGAGCGGCTCGAATGCCATCCACGGCGTGATCCTCGTGGGCGCGATGCTCGTGCTCGGCGGGGCGACCACGACGCCCGAGACGATCCTCGGTGTCCTCGCCGTGGTTCTCGCGACGATGAACGTCGTCGGCGGCTTCGTCGTCACCGATCGGATGCTCGAGATGTTCAAGGGCAAGCCCCAGGAGAAGAAGAAGAACGACGAGGGCGATTCGTGAGCAGAGGCACCGTCCTCGACCTGTGCTACCTGGTCGCCGCAGTCACCTTCATCATCGCCCTCATGGGGCTCTCAAGCCCACGGCACGCGCGACGCGGCAACCTCGTCGCGGTCGGCGGCATGACCCTTGCGATCGGCGCGACGTTCGCCCAGCCGCGGCTCCACCACCTCGGGTGGATGATCGGCGCGATGGCGGTGGGGGCGGCGGTCGCAGTCCCGACGTCTCGCTTCGTGAAAATGACCGCGATCCCCCAGCTCGTCGCGATCTTCAACGGGGTCGGTGGTGGCGCGGCGGCACTGGTCTCGATCACCGAGTACCTCTCGCTCACGTCAGTCACGCACATCTGCTCGGTCTTCGGTTGCCCCCCTGTCGGTGGGGTCAAGGACGTCGCGGTCTACAAGATCCTCGAAGTCGTGCTGGGCGTCACCATCGGCACGGTCTCGTTCTCCGGTTCGGCGATCGCGTTCGCCAAGCTCCAAGAGCTGATGACCGGACGGCCCGTCACCTATCCCGCACAGCAGGTGCTGAATGCGATGCTCGCCGTCGCCATCGTCGCCGTCGTCATCCTGTTGCTCGTCACCGGCTCACTCGTCTGGCTGTGGGTCCTGCTTGTGCTCGCACTCGTCCTCGGCGTCGCCTTCGTGCTGCCGATCGGCGGTGCCGACGTGCCCGTGCTCATCTCGCTGCTCAACTCCTTCACAGGTATCGCTGTCGCCGCGTCAGGGTTCACCATCGGCTCGAACCTGCTCATCGTCGCGGGCACCCTGGTCGGTGCGTCGGGCATCCTCCTCACCCGCATGATGAGCGCCGCGATGGGTCGCTCGCTACCGAACATCCTCTTCAGCGCTTTCGGCTCGGTCGTGACGGCCTCGGGGTCGACCGAGTCCCCAGACGGGCGTTCCGTGCGGTCGGGCACCGCCGAGGATATCGGCGTGCTCCTCGCCTACTCGCGCAAGGTCGTGATCATCCCTGGCTATGGGCTCGCGGTCGCCCAGGCACAGCACGTGGTTCGAGAGCTCGCCGACACGCTCAAGGCGCGCGGCGTCGAGGTGTTCTTCGCGATCCACCCCGTCGCGGGCCGCATGCCGGGCCACATGAACGTGCTCTTGGCCGAGGCGAACGTCCCCTACGAAGAGCTGAAGGAGATGGACGAGGCGAATCCCGAGCTGGCGACCGCCGACGTGGCGCTCGTCGTCGGGGCGAACGACACGGTCAATCCGGCAGCCAGGTCCTCGCCCGGCAGCCCCATCTACGGCATGCCGATCATCAACGCCGACGAGGCGGCAAACGTCGTGTTCCTGAAGCGGTCCATGCGGCCGGGATTCGCGGGCATCGACAACGACCTGCTCTACAGCGACAAGACAGTGCTCTTGTTCGGTGACGCGAAGGACACGCTTACTGCGCTCGTCGCGGCCGTGAAGGCCGCGTAGCTCAGGTCGCCGTCAGCGCGTCGAGCGCGTCGCGCGCGGCGTCGTCGAGCTCGATCGGCGCGGCGGCATTTGCGCGCACCTGGTCGGGGTTCGTGGCGCCCGCGATGACCGAGGCGACCTGGTGGTGCGCGAGCAGCCACGAGAAGGCCAAGGAGAGCAGCGACGCGCCGTGCTCGTCGGCGAACTCGAGCAACGACGCCACCCGCGCAGTGAACTCGTCGCTCAGCCAGTGCGCGCTTCTTTCTGGGGGCATCTTGGCGAGCCGGGACCCCTCTGGAGGCGGCTCGCCGGGCCGGACCTTGCCGGTGAGGAGGCCGTTCGCCAGGGGATAGAACGGCAGGAACGCCGTCTCGTGCCGTTCGCACGCGGCGAGTACCCCGTCGGCCTCGGGGGCGCGCCAGAGCAGTGAGTACTGGTTTTGGACGCTGCGGAACTCGTCGGACCCCTGTGCGGCCGTTTGGGCCTCGTCGAGCTGCCCGGCGCTGAAGTTCGAGCAGCCGATCTCGCGCACCTTGCCGGCGGCCCTGAGCTCGCGGAGCGCCCCCAGCGTGTCGGCGATCGGGACCGACACATCGGGCGCGTGCAGCTGGTACAGATCTATGCGGTCCGTGCCGAGCCGAGCAAGGCTGTCGTCGCACGCCTTGAGGACGTAGGCGGGCGCCGCGCCGAAGCGCTGATCGTCGATCGGCATGCCGAACTTCGTGGCGACGACGACCTCGTCACGGCGCGAGCCAAGCGCGCGTCCGAGGAACTCCTCGGACTTGGTCGCGCCGTAGATGTCCGCGGTATCGAAGAAGTTGATGCCGGACTCGAGGGCGGCGGTGACGACGGCGTCGGTGCCGGACTGGTCGAGTCGCGCGCCGAAGTTGTTGCACCCGATGCCGACGACGGACACCTGCAGGGAGCCGATCGATCTCATCTGCACGACGTTTGTCCCTTCGTTGCGAGTGCACGTATGGTACCGACATTGCTTCGATGAGCGAGGAGGGCCGCGTGGTCGCGACCTTGGTGCAAGAGCAGTACGCGGCGTCCCCGTCAGCGGCGTGGGACCTCGTCGGCGACTTCGAGGGCATCGCGCGGGTGTTCCCCGCGGTCACCGACGTCACGATCGACGGTGACGTCCGCACGTTCTCGATGACGGGGATGCGGATCTCGGAGCGGCTCGTCCGACGCGACGACGCGACGCGAACCCTCACCTACTCGATCGTCGACGGCGTCCCGATCGAGGCGCACGAAGCGACGATGATGGTCGAGCCGAGCGACGGCGGGTGCACGATCACCTGGTCGGTCACGACCACGCCGGAGGACGCGCAACCCTTGTTCATCGACACCTACCGCCGCGCGCTCGAGACCCTGCACGAGGCGCTCGACCCGCACGAGGGGCCTGCATCGGCGTAAGCCCCACGTAGGGTGCCCGGGTGCCGCGCGCAGCAAGCGAGTCGGAGCGCCACTGGCAGCCGTACGTCCGGCGCTTCCCCGAGCCGAGCCTGGTCGCGCGCCTGCGCCGAGGTGCCCGGATCGCGTCGGTGCTCGTGCGCCGCCTCGGACCCGTCGGCATCCGGTCGCTGCGCCGGCGTCGTCACGGCGCCGAGCTGCTGAGGGACGCGGCGCTCCCGCTGAGCGCCGCGTTCGAGGACCTGGGCGGCACCTTCGTGAAGTTCGGGCAGCTCGTCGCGTCCAGCCCCGGCCTGTTCGGGGACCCGCTCGCCGAGGCGTTCCGCTCGTGCCTCGACACTGGACCTGCCGTCGCGTTCCCAGAGATCAGACGCCTTGTCGAGAACGCGCTCGGTCGGCGCGTCGAGGACGCGTTCGCGTGGTTCGACCCCACCCCGATCGGTCGGGCGTCGATCGCCGTGGTGCACCGGGCGCGGCTGCACGACGGCCACGACGTCGCCGTCAAGATCCTGCGGCCCGGCATCGACGCGAGCGTCTCGGTCGACCTCGCGCTCATGGCGCCGCTCTTTGAGCTGCTCACGAGGTGGACGGGCGCCCAGCTCACCGGCGCGGTGCTCCAGCAGCTCGACGGGCTTCGGATCCAGGTGGGCGAGGAGCTCGACCTGCGCAACGAGGCACGGGCCCTCGCGCTCTTCGGCCCGCTGATCGCCGCCGCGGGGTTCGACGCGCTCGTGGTGCCGACGGCGGTCCCTGAGCTCTCGGGCGCGAACGTGCTCACGATGTCGTACCTCGACGGCGTCGCGATCGACGACCTCGCCAGCGCGGCCGCGCTGGGTGTGGACCCCGCACCGCTCGTGGACCAGCTGGTCCGCGCGTTCTTCACCCTCATGGTGCGAGACGGGGTCTTCCACGGAGACGTGCACGCGGGCAACCTCCTGTTGCTGCGCGACGGTCGGCTTGGCGTCATCGACTGGGGCATCGTCGGGCGGCTCGACGAGCGCTCGCACCGCTTCGTGCTGCGGATACTCGCCGCGGTGCTCGGCGAGGAGGCGGCGTGGCGCGACGTCACCTCGTACATCGTCGACAGCTACGGCGCCCCCCTGCGCGACGCGATGGGCATGGACGACGAGCAGCTCGCTCTCTTCATGCGGTCGATGATCGAGCCGGTGCTGCTCCGACCGTTCGGCGAGTTCAGCCTCGGCGAGCTGATGCTCACCGCGGAGGCTCGGGCCGCGGAGGCCTTCGGCATCCAGCTGCGACAACAGGGGATCCTGGGCGCGCTCCAGCGCCTGCGCGTCCAGCGCCGGATCCGGCGCGCCGCCGTCGAGGGAGGCGGGCTCATGAGCGACTTCGACCGCTCCAACTTCTTGCTCGGCAAGCAGCTCATGTACTTCGAGCGCTACGGGAAGCTCTTCTTGGCCGACTCGCCGATCCTCGCGGACACCGAGTTCGTCGCGGGGCTGCTCCGCGAGCAGGATCCCCCGAGCCCGGCGGACCGATGACGACCAAGCACCCAGGCACGGATCGGTAGCCTGTGGGCGAAAGGGAGGTCGGATGAAGGTTGTCGTCGACTACGACCAGTGCGCGAGCAATGCCGTCTGCATGGGGATCCTCCCGGAGATCTTCGAGGTGCGCGACGACGGGTTCTTGTACGTGCTCAACGACCACCCTGACGAGGCGCTCCGCTCGCAGCTCGTCGAGGCGGTCAACAGCTGTCCCACAGGCGCGATCTCGATCGAAGAGGACTGACTTGGTGGACGCTCCACGCGTCCGAATCGCGCCCTCCCCGACAGGCTTCTTCCACGTCGGCAGCGCACGGACGGCCCTGTTCAACTGGCTCTTCGCGCGACGACACGGCGGGACCTTCGTCGTGCGCATCGAGGACACCGACGCCGAGCGAAACCGCGAGGAGTGGGTCGAGGTCGTCATCGCCGCACTCGACTGGCTGGGACTCCCACCCGACGAGCCGCCGGTGCGACAGAGCCAGTTCGCCGTCGCCCACGAAGCGGCGGCGACCCGGCTCTATGAGTCCGGCGCCCTCTACGGATGTGACTGCGCCCGAGAGGCCATCGACGCGCGCCTGAAGGGCACGCCGCAGACCGGCTACGACGGGTACTGCCGAGACCGCGGGCTGGAGCGCGGTCCTGGCGTGGCCCTGCGCTTCCGCGTCCCGGACCAAGGCGAGACGATCGTCCACGACGTGATCCGGGGCGACGTCGTGTTCCAGAACAATTCGATCGAGGACTTCGTCGCCGTCCGGTCGAACGGCGCCGCGCTGTTCGCGCTGTCGAATCTCGTCGACGATCGGGCGATGGGGATCACCCACGTGGTGCGAGGCGAGGAGCACCTCGCCAACACGCCCAAGCAGCTGTTGTTGGCAGCGGCGCTCGACGCGGCCGAGGGAGCCGACACCGCCACCCCGGTCTTCGCGCACGTCCCGCTCCTCGTCAACGAGCAGCGTCAGAAGATCTCGAAGCGCCGTGATCCGGTCGCGGTCGAGCTCTATCGCGACCGGGGCTTCCTCGCCGCGGCGATGCTGAACTTCCTCGGGCTGCTCGGATGGAGTCCGGGTGGCGACGACGAGATGGTCGACCTCGACACCATGATCGAGCGCTTCGCGCTCGAGGACGTGAACCACTCGCCGGCGTTCTTCGACGTCGCCAAGCTCACCCATTTGAATGGCGCCTACATCCGAGCCCTCGACATCGAGGCGTTCATCGAGGCATGTCGGCCATGGGTCGCGCCGCGCGAGGGGGAGTGGCGCCCCGCGGACCAGGCGCCGCCCTGGCCGCCCGAGCGGTTCGACCCCGAGGTCTTCGCGGCGGTCGCGCCGCTCGTCCAAGAGCGCGTGGCCACGCTCGGTGAGGTCCCCTCGATGGTGGACTTCTTCTTCCTCGACGAGCCCGCGATCGACGGGGCCGCGTTCGACAAGGCCGTCCGGAACCAGCCCCAGTCGACCGCGATCCTGCACGACGTCAGCTCGGCACTCGAGGACTGCGCGTTCGATGCCGAGACGCTTCATCGCACCTTGGTCGAGGTCGGCGAGCGTCATGGGCTCGTGCTTCGAAAGGCCCAGGCGCCCGTGCGCCTCGCGGTGACCGGACGCGCCGTGGGCCCGCCACTCTTCGAGTCGATGGCGCTCCTCGGTCGCGACACGGTGCGCCGGCGGCTCGCTGCAGCCATCGCTGCCGCGGGCTGATGTTCCTCTGGCCATTCCGACTCATCTTCAAGATCGTCGGCGCGGTGCTCGCGGTGTGCCTCGTCTACGTGTGCGTGACCCTCGTGCAGGTGTGGCTCACGAGCAGGCAGGACGATCCCCACCCCGCCAACGCGATCCTCGTCTTCGGCACCGCGGCGAACTACACGACGCCGGGGGTCGACCTGCAACAGCGACTCGCTCGCTCGCTCTCCTTGTTCGACGCTCACCTCGCCCCGATCATCGCGGTGACGGGCGGCAAAAAGCCCGGCGATCTCTACACGGAAGCCCAGATCTCCGCGATCTGGCTCGAGGCGCGAGATGTCCCGAAGCACGCGATCATCCTGGGCAGCGGCGCCGACACGTGGAACAACGTCGCGTCGGTGGCACCCGCGCTCCGACGTGACGGCGTCGTGACGGTGCTCGACGTGACCGACCCGTTCCATGAGGATCGCGCGATGGCGATCACGTCGTCATTCGGCTTCTCACCCTCGCCGACGCCGTCACTGCGCTCACCGATCGGCGGCTTCAGCCTCGTGCTCTACTTCGCGAAGGAAGCGGTCGAGGTCTCGGCGGGACGGATCGTCGGCTACCAGACGCTGTCGGGGATCCCGCACTTCGGACTGCCGTAGTCGTCGTCTGCTGGCAGTCGGTCGGTGCGGTCGGCTAGCCTCACGACGCCCATTCGGGGGTGGTGTAATCGGCAACACGGCAGGTTCTGGCCCTGTTATTGAGGGTTCGAGTCCTTCCCCCCGAGCGAGCCGGTCAGGCCTCGACGGTTGACCGGGTTACGGCCCCATCGTCTAGTGGCCTAGGACACCACCCTCTCAAGGTGG
>DATKGG010000036.1:0-4493 GCA_035510855.1 Acidimicrobiales bacterium | reverse complement strand
CCGCCGCGCTGCACGTCGATGATCACGAGCGGCAGCTCGAGGCTGATCGCGAGGCCGATCGCCTCGCCTTTGAGGTCGAGGCCCGGACCGCTCGTGGTGGTCACCCCGAGCGAGCCCCCGTAGCTCGCGCCGATCGCCGCGGTGATCGCGGCGATCTCGTCTTCAGCCTGGAACGTGCGCACGCCGAACTCCTTGCGCTTGGACAGCTCGTGGAGGATGTCCGAGGCGGGCGTGATCGGGTAGCTGCCCAAGAACAGGGGCAGGCTGGCCTTCTGGGCGGCGGTGATGAGGCCCCATGACAGCGCCGTGTTGCCGGTCACGTTCGCGTACTCGCCCGCGTCGAAGGGCGCGGCCTCCACCTCGTAGCGCGAGTCGAACAGCTCGGCGGTCTCGCCGAAGTCGTAGCCCGCACGAAACGCCCGGAGGTTGGCCTCCTTCACCGTTTCGATCGCCGCGAACCGCGACTCGATCCAGGCGACCGTCTGGTCAACGGGCCGCGAGTACAGCCACGAGACGAGCCCGAGCGCGAAGAAGTTCTTCGACCGCTCGGCGTCGCGGGGCTTGACGCCAGCCTCCTTGCAGACCTCCTGGGTGATGGACGTCATCGGGACCTCGTAGACCGTGTAGCTGCCGAGCGTCCCGTCGTGGAGGGGGTCCGACGCGTAGCCGGCCTTGGCGAACGCTCGCTCGTTGAAGGCGTCGGCGTTCACGATCACGGTCGCGCCGGGCTCGAGCATCGAGAGGTTCGCCTTCAGGCCCGCGGGATTCATCGCGACGAGGACGTTCGGGGTGTCGCCCGGGGTCGTGATCGAGTGGTCCGAGATCTGGACCTGGAAGCTCGACACGCCCGCGAGGGTGCCCGCGGGGGCGCGGATCTCGGCAGGGAAGTCGGGCAGCGTTGCGAGGTCGTTGCCGAAGGCGGCCGACACCGAGGTGAACCGCTCCCCCGCGAGCTGCATGCCGTCGCCGGAGTCCCCCGCGAATCGCAGGACGACCCCTTTGACGACGTTTCGATGCGCAACCGTGTCGGTCATGACCCTCGTCTCGTCGCAGTCCACCTTACCGGGGTCGCTCGTCCCGAAATGGGGCGAGGTCAGGCGATGGTCACCGATCCGTCCAAAAAGACGTCCTGGATAGCGTGCACGAGTGCGGTGCCGTCGTCGATCGGCCGCTGGAACGCCTTTCGCCCGACGATGAGGCCCTGTCCCCCGGCGCGCTTGTTGATCACCGCAGTCCGGACGGCCTGAGCAAGGTCCGAGTCGCCCTTGGACTCGCCGCCCGAGTTGATGAGCCCCACCCGACCCGCGTAGCAGTTGACGACCTGCCAACGGGTGAGGTCGACGGGGTGTGGTGTCGTGAGCTCGTCGTAGACGAGCGGGTCGGTCTTGCCGAAGCCGACCGCCAGGTAGCCGCCGTTGTTCTCCGCCTGCTTCTGCTTGATGAGGTCGGCCTCGATGGTCACGCCCAGGTGGTTCGCCTGGCCCGTGAGGTCCGCGGACAGGTGGTAGTCCACGCCGTCGACCACGAACGCCGGGTTGCGCAGGTACGTCCACAGGACCGTGAAGAGCCCGTTGCGGTGCGCCTCTTCGAACGCCGTGCCGACCTCGTGCAGCTGGCGGTCAGCCTCGGGCGAGCCGAAGTAGATCGTGGCCCCGACGCCGGACGCGCCGAGGTCGATGGCCTGGCGGACCGACGCAAAGGGCACCTGGTCATAGGTGGTCGGGTAGTGCAGGAAGTCGTTGTGGTTGAGCTTGACGATGAAGGGGATCCGGTGCACGTATCGCCGCGCCACGGCGCCCAGGGTCCCGAGCGTCGTGGCGATCGCGCTGCAGTCCGCGGCGAGCGCGAGGTCGCAGAGCCGCGCGGGGTCGAAGTAGATGGGATTCTTTGCGAACGACGCTGCCGCGGAGTGCTCGATGCCCTGGTCGACCGGCAGGATCGACAGGTACCCCGTTCCCCCGAGGCGACCGTGGCTGTAGAGGGCTCCGAGGTTGCGCAGCACGCCCGGTGAGCGGTCCGACTGGGCGACCACGTCGTCGACGAAGCTCGGCCCAGGCAGTGTCAGCAGCGACTGGGGGAACGCCGTGCAGTGGTGGGTGAGGAGCGACTCGGCCTCGTCACCCAAGAGGTAGTGCAGGTCCATGTGTCGAGGCTAGTCCCGGTCCACATTGTGCCCGGGGCTGATGTGATGCGCTCGACGTGCGACCGACGTCTACCGCGCTCGGCTGCGCGTGGATCGCGGGCGTGCGCCCAGCTCGTCCAGTCGCTCCTCGACGTCGAACGCGCCCGGGTCGGCGATCGCGACGCGACTGAACAGCTCGCGCGCTCGTGGTGCGTCGCCGCTGCGCTCGTAGAGGTCGCCCAGCGCGTACCACTGCCGGACGTGCCGCGCCGAGGGATTGCGGACGCGTCGCAGCGCGCCCGAGGCGACCAGCAGCTCGATCGCCTCGTCGAGGCGCCCCTTGTCAGCCAGCGACGCGGCCATCACGATCCGAGCCTCGGTCAGCACCTCGGTGGAAGGGGATGCGGCGCGGACGTCTTCGAACAGCTGGGCGACCGCGCGCTGATGGCCGAGCGCGCGCTCGGAGTCCATGACCGAGGGCAGGTGCGTGACGTCGCCCGTCTGGTCGTGATGGGCGCGCAGGTGAACCGCCGCGGCGCGCCATCGTCGTGCCCGGTAGTTGGCGAGTCCCGCGACCTCGCGGACGCTCGCGACGTTCGGCGCCACCTCAGCGACAGGGGAGAGCAGGCGAGCTGCCTCCTCGTAGCGCCCGCGGTTGTACGCCTCGACGGCCTCGGCGGTGTTCGTGACGAGGCGCTCCCGCGCCCTCGTTGTGAGCCCGAACGCCGCGTTGCGGATGCCCGCGGCGACGTCTCCCGGCAGCTCGGCGCGCGGCCTCGTCGACGTCCGCTCTTCGGGCGCGACCGAGGCCCTGGTCGTCTCGTCACGAACCCACTGATCGGGCTCGGCGGGCGGCCGCTTCGAACGGTGGTCCTCGAAGGTGCCCTCGCCGGTGACGTTGAGCTGGCGCGCGCCACGGCGGGCGACGCCGCCCCACGAGGGCCGATCGGCGCGATCGCGAACTGTTGGGCGCTCGACTGGGCGGGTGCTCGGCGCGTTGCCGGTCCTGCGCGGCGCGCCCGGACGCCCCCGGTCAGGCGGCTCCGCGGGGCTGCGCGAGCTGCGTTGCGCCGCCCCGTCGTCGCGACGATCGGGTCGGCGTGCGGGGGGACGTGCCGGCGAGCGCGCCGGTCGGCCGTCGCCGCGCCCCGGTGCCCCGCTTCTCGGGGCGACGGGGCGTCCGCCGACTCGGGGTGGCGCGCTCCTCGTGGCACGGCCGGCGACGGAGGGTCGACGATTGTCACCCGCTGCCCCGGCCCGCTGCGCGGGGCGATCAGACCTCGATCGCGACGCCGCGGTCCCGCCTGTGACTCTCGACGCGGGTCGCGCGGCCCCCGTCACGCTTCGTGAGGTGGGGCGGTCGGCCCTCGACCGAGACGCCGCGGACCCGTTGGCCGAGCGCGGTCTCGGACGCGCGCTTCGCGAGTCGGGCCTCGCGGCCGGCCGGCCCGTTTTCGGGCGTAGTGCCGCGCCGGCACCACCGGCGCCTCGCGTTGTGGGGCGTGCGGCCGCGCCGGTACGCGACGCTGGCCGAGCCGCGCTCGTGCGCGGCGAGCCCGTCGTTCGCGGCGGCCGACCGGTGCCGCGAGCGCCGGCGGTCCCAGCGCCCTTCGACGGAGCCCGTCGCGTGGGATCCCACTTCGAGTTGAGTCGCCGGACCGCGCCGTCGGGCCGAGCAGCTGCGGCGCCCTTCGCTGGCGACGGTCGTTTCGAGGACGTTGGTGCCCGTTTTGGACCGCGACGTGGCTGTTCGGGCATCGAGCGATCCTACGGGCGTGCCCGATGCCTCTCGCGGGACGCGAGCGCTCAGCTCAACTCGAGAGCAGGTGCTCCATGGCACCGGGGATGTTTCGCACCACCCAGAACGCGAGGACCACCGCGACGAGGTACCACGGGTGCTTCAGCCGGTTCAGCGGATTGCGCGTCCAGGACCGCTCCGCCAGGGACGGCGCGAACGAGCGAAGCGCGAAGGCGCTCCAGACCCAGACGAGCGTGGCGAGCGCGGGCAGGAACAAAACGTTGTGGCGAAACGCCTCGAAGACGTTGCCCTGCGAGAGCGCGCATGCCGCCCGCGTCGAGCCGCAGCCGGGACACCACAGACCGGTGAGCTCGTGGAACGGGCACTTGGGGAGCCACTGGTCCCTGGTCGGAATGACGAAGTGCACGGCGATCGCGGCGCCCACGGCGATCGCGGCGATCGCCGTGCTGGCGCCCCGATGGCGTCCCGTGCTTGATAACGGGGTCCACCTCGACAGGGTCAGCATCTCACTAGGGATGGGCCGCGTGCGAGGCGCCGAGGACAAAGATAAAGAAGATCAGGATCGCGATGCCGCCGCCGATCGTGGCGATCATGTTGCAGGTCTTCGCGGTG
>DATKGG010000035.1:0-13722 GCA_035510855.1 Acidimicrobiales bacterium | reverse complement strand
CAACGGGCACGAGCTGTCGACAGAGTGCCGCGGCGTCGAGGAGCTCACGGTCGACTTCGGAGTGTCCCTGCATCCCCCAAGTCTCCGCCACGGCCGGTGCGCAACCCAGCTCTTGGAGCGATTAAATCAACACGCTCCTAGGTGCCGAGCGCCTACGACCCCGATCCCGCCGTGCTCGAGGGCTTGCTTGCGGACCAGCCTGCCTATCGGCTCCGGCAGGTCGACGAGGGCCTGTGGCGCCAGCTGCGCCGCCCCAGCGAGCTGACGGTGCTCCCGAAGGAGCTCCGCGAGCGCCTCGAGGCCGCGCTGCCGCCGGCGCTCCGCGTCGTCACTGAGTCGGTCGCCGACGGGGGCCGGACGATCAAGTGGGTCTTCGCGCTCCACCACGGGGCGACGATCGAGACCGTGGCGATGGCCTACCAGGACCGGGTCACGGTCTGCATCTCCTCGCAGGCGGGCTGCGCGATGGGCTGCACGTTCTGCGCGACCGGCCAGGCAGGGTTCCGTCGGCACCTCGTTGCCACCGAGCTGATCGAGCAGGTGGTGGCCGCCGCGCGCGCCGTCGAGCCGCGGCGCGTGAGCAACGTCGTGTTCATGGGGATGGGCGAGCCGCTCGCGAACTACGACGCCACGCTCGCGACGCTTCGCGCGCTCAACCAGCGCCTCGGCCTCTCCGCGAGGCACCTCACCGTGTCGACCGTCGGGGTCGCGCCGGCCATCGAGCGCCTCGCGCTCGATGCGCCGACCGTCACGCTCGCCGTCAGCCTCCATGCCGCGAACGACGCGCTGCGCGACACGCTGGTCCCGCTCAACCGGACCTACCCGCTCGAGCGCCTGGAGGCCGCGTGCCACCAGTGGAACGCATCGACGGGTCGGCGCATGTCCTTCGAGTGGGCGCTCATCGACGAGGTCAACGACCGGCTGCGAGACGCCGACGAGCTGGCCGCGATCGCCTCGCGGTGCCGCGCGCACGTCAACCTCATCCCGCTCAACCCGACGCGGGGCTACCCGACGCGCGGGACGCCGCGCGAGGGCGTCCTGCGATTCCGCGCCGCCCTCGAGTCCCACGGCGTCAACGCCACGATCCGCGCGACGCGCGGTCGTGAGATCGACGCCGCCTGCGGGCAGCTCGCGGCCGTCGCCGGCGCCAAGGCGCCCCGCAGGTCCCGAGTCAGCGTGTCGGTGTCACCGGCTCGGGGCCGCTGAGACACGGAGCAACCGGGGTCCAGAAGTGGTCCACGGCGATGACCTCGGACCCGGCTGGCATCGACGGCGCCGCGGTGTGCTGCAAGCTCGCGCGGTCCGTCCTGGGTTCAGTCGTGCACCGGGCGCTCAGCCTTGACGAATCGTGGGAGCCGCCACGCGAGAAGGAGCGCACCGATCGCGCACCCGAGGCCGCCCGAGATCGCGGAGATCGCGGGCGTGCTGATCGCCGCGACCGCACCCGCCTCGAAGTTTCCGAGTCGTGGCCCGCCCTGGACGACCGCCATCTGGAACGACGACATGCGCGTGCGGAAGGACTCCTCGATCGAGGTCTGCAAGATGGTGTTGCGCAGCACCGCGGAGATGACGTCGGCCCATCCAGCGATGCCGAGGAGCACGATCGACGCCCAGAGCACGCTCACTGCCCCGAACGCGGCGATGGCCAAGCCCCAGACCACGACGGCGATGACGACCGCGCGGCCGCGCCGTCGGACCGGCTCGACCCAGCCGGACGTGAACGCCCCGATCAGCGCGCCGATGCCGGGCGCGGCGAACAAGAGACCGACCGTGGCGGCGCCGCCGTGGAACCGGTGGATCGCGAACGCGGGGAACAGCGCAGACGGCATCCCGAGGATCATGGCGTTGAGGTCGAGGAGGTACACCCCTTGGACGACCTGGTGCCCGCGGAGGTACGAGAAGCCGTCGAGGATCGCGCGAAGTCCTGCGCGCCGTGCTTCGCCCGACGGGGGAATCGGCGACATTGCCGACGTCGCGGCGGCGATCGCGAGGAAGCTCAGCGCGTCGAGGCCGTAGGCGACCGGGAGGTTGATGGCCGCGAGGACACCGCCGAGCGCAGGCCCCAAGACCGTCGCGATCTGGATCGTGACCTGGTTCAGCGAGTAGGCCGCGATCAGCAGCTCTCGCGGCACGAGGCTCGGTATCGCCGAGTTCCGCGCGGGGTTGGAGAAGCCGGCCAACCCCGACGTGATCGCCGTGAGGACGTAGATCGCGACGAGCGACGGGTGCGCGAGGGTGGCGTTGACCGCGATGAGCGAGGTCACGACCGCGAGCCCGACCGCGCTCCACGCGAGCATCGTTCGCTTGTCGATGACGTCGCCGACGGTCCCGCCCACGAGCGAGCCGCCGACGAGGAGCGGCAGCTGCACCAAGCTGACCGCACCGACCTGGAGGGTCGAGTTGGTGAGGTGGTACACCTGGAACGAGACAGCCACGATCGTGACCTGGTTCCCGAGCATCGAGACCAGCTGGCCGACGAACAGGAGCCGGAAGTCGCGGCTCGCGCGCAGCGGCGCGAGGTCGACGAGGATCCGCGGCACCGCGCGATGCTAGGAGAGCCGGCGCGGAATCGGCGGTGCCCCCGGCTACGGTGATTGGGGCACATTGGCCCGAGGAGGCGACGGGAAATGGTGCGTGCGGGACGTGGGACGCGTGAGGATGCTCCGGCTGCAGAGGTGGACTTCGTCCAGCTGTTGAGCCCCACCGGGGAGCGTGTCGAGCACAAGGACTACGCCCTCGAGATCGCCGCGGACGAGGCGAAGGGCCTCTACCGCGACATGGTGCACATCCGGCGCGTTGACGTCGAGGCCACGTCGCTGCAGCGCCAAGGACAGCTCGCCCTGTGGGCGCCGCTGCGCGGCCAAGAGGCTGCCCAGATCGGCGCCGGACGCGCGCTCGAGCCCGACGACTTCTCCTTCCCCGGCTACCGCGAGCACGGCATCGCGTGGTGCCGCGGCATCTCGCCGGCCCAGTCGGCCCGCAGCTTCCGCCAGGTGACCAACGGCGGCTGGGACCCCTACGAGTTCAACCACGCCGAGCCGTCGATCGTGATCGGCAACAACGCGATCAACGCGGTCGGCTACGCGATGGGCGTCCAGCACGACGGCGCGGAGTCCGCCGTCATGGTGTGCATCGGCGACGGCGCGATGAGCCAGGGCGACATCGCCGAGTCCTTCGTGTGGGCAGCGGTGTTCCAGGCTCCGGTGGTCTTCCTGCTCCAGAACAACCACTGGGCGATCTCCGAGCCGACGGAGCGCCAGAGCCGGATCCCGCTGTACAAGCGAGCGGATGGCTTCGGCTTCCCTGGCGTGCGCGTCGACGGCAACGACGTGTTCGCGATGCTCGCGGTCACGAGGGCCGCCCTCGCGCGGGCTCGAGAGGGATCGGGGCCCACCCTGATAGAGGCCTTCACCTACCGCATGGGCGCCCACACGACCTCGGACGACCCCACCCGCTACCGGATCCTGGCCGACCTCGAAGAGTGGGAGCGCAAGGACCCGATCGACCGTCTGCGCACGTATCTTCTGGCGACCAAGGCCGCCGACCAGGCGTGGATCGAGTCCATCGACACCGAGGCCGACGTCGCGGCCCGCGAGCTGCGAGACGCCGTGCTGTCGATGTTCGGCCCCACGCCGGTCTCGATCTTCGACCACGTCTACCAAGAGCCGCACCCGCTGATCGACGAGGAGCGCGCCGACATGGTCGCGCTGATCGGTGCCGAGGAAGCAGGGAGTCTCAAGTGACCGAGCTCACACTCGCAAAGGCCATCAACGAGGGCCTGCGCAAGTCGATGGAGGACAACCCCAAGGTGCTGCTCTTGGGCGAGGACATCGGCAAGCTCGGGGGCGTCTTCCGCGTCACCGACGGCCTGCAGAAGGACTTCGGCGAGCTCCGCGTCATCGACTCGCCGCTCGGCGAGGCAGGGATCGTCGGCACCTCGGTGGGTCTCGCGATGCGCGGCTACCGGCCCATCTCGGAGATCCAGTTCGACGGGTTCGTCTACCCGGCGTTCGACCAGCTCGTCTCCCAGGTGGCCAAGCAGCACGCGCGCTCGGAGGGCGCGATCACGCTGTCGCTCGTGGTCAGGATTCCCTTCGGCGGTGGCATCGGGGCGGTCGAGCACCACTCCGAGAGCCCCGAGGCCTACTTCGCGCACACCGCCGGTCTGCGCGTGGTCTCGCCGTCGACGCCGAACGACGGGTACTGGATGATCCGCCAGGCGATCGAGTGCGCGGACCCGGTGATCTTCTTGGAGCCCAAGTGCCGCTACTGGGAGAAGGGCGAGGTCGACGAGACCACGCCGCCCTCGAGCCTCTTTAGCGCGGCTGTGCGCCGCGCGGGCACCGACGCCACGCTCGTCAGCTACGGCCCGAGCGTGAAGACCTGTCTCGCGGCCGCGACGGCGGCCGAGGGCGAAGGGCGCAGCCTCGAGGTCATCGACCTGCGATCGATCTCCCCGCTCGACGTGGGCACCGTGGTCGCCTCGGTCGAGAAGACCGGGCGGCTGATCGTCGCCCACGAGGCGCCCGTGTTCGGCGGCATCGGCGCGGAGATCGCAGCCCGACTCACCGAGCGGTGCTTCTACTCGCTCAGCGCGCCACCGCTCCGCGTCGGCGGGTACCACACCCCCTATCCGCCGAGCCGCGTCGAGGAGGACTACCTCCCCAACGTCGACCGGCTGCTGGACGCGCTCGACCGCGCATTCGAGTTCTAGGTCGTGGCATCTCGCGAGTTCCTCCTGCCTGACGTTGGCGAGGGCCTGACCGAGGCAGAGATCGTGACGTGGAAGGTGAGCGTCGGCGACACGGTGACCCTCAACCAGCCGCTCGTGGACATCGAGACCGCGAAGGCGACCGTCGAGCTGCCGAGCCCCTATGAGGGCACCGTCGTCGCGCTGCACGCTGAGCCCGGCGACGTCGTGGACGTCGGCTCGTCGATCATCTCGATCGACGTCGGAGGTGACGAGCCAGTCGTGGCCCCGGCCACGGCCGAGTCGACGACGGCGGAGGCGCCGGCGGCGCGCACCGCGGTCCTCGTCGGCTACGGCGTCGCGACCGAGACAGCGCCGTCGCGGCGGCACCGCCGCAGCGCCGCGGGGCCACCCGCGACGACCAGCACCCCGCCACCTGTGACGGCGGCTCCGAGCGCGCCGCAGCTCGCCCCGCGATCCACCCCGCCGGTGCGCAAGTACGCGAAGTCACTGCACGTCGACCTCGCCTCGGTCCGGGGCACCGGACGCGACGGGCTCATCACCCGCGCCGACGTGGAGCAGGCCGCCTCGCCGGGCACCTCGCCGACTGTGCACGCGCCTACCGGGCCGTCCAGGTTCGCGGGCGTCACGATCGCCGGATGGGACGATGGACCGCTCGAGGAACGGATCCCCGTCCGCGGGGTGCTCCGGTCCATGGCAGAGGCGATGGTCAAGAGCGCCTTCACCGCGCCGCACGCGGCCGCGTGGCTGAAGGTGGACGCGACGAGGACGATGGACCTCGTGGCGTCGCTCCGGGACCGCCCTGCCCTCGCCGGGGTGAAGCTGTCGCCGCTCACGATCATCGCCCTCGGCGTGTGTCACGTGGCTCGGGAGCACCCCGGTATCAACTCGTCCTTCGATGACGCCGCCGGCGAGGTGATCGTGCGTCGCTCGATCGGCCTCGGCATCGCGGCCGCCACCGAGCGCGGCCTCATTCTGCCCAACATCAAAGCGGCGGACAAGCTCGACTTGGTGGGGATGGCGCGCGCCCTTGACGCGCTGGTCGCGACGGCGAGGGCGGGAACGACGACGCCCGCTGACATGCTCGGCACGACGCTCACGATCACCAACGTCGGTCCGTTCGGCATCGACGGCGCCGTGCCGATCCTGCCGCCCGGGACCGCTGCGATCGTCGCGGTGGGCCAGATCTCGCCGCAGCCCTGGGTGCTCGATGGCGTGCTGTGCGTGCGCCAGGTCGTCGAGCTGGCAGTGACGTTCGACCACCGCATGGTCGACGGCGCGCTGGCCTCGACGTTCCTGCGCGACCTCGCGAGGTTCGTCGAGGACCCGGCCGCGGCGCTCCTCGCGCGATGACGGTCGACCCCTCGCGCTCGTCGACCTCGACCGCTACGCGATCGACCAGCCAGGTGCCGGCGCGCTGCGGCACCCGAGCGCGGGTGGCGTCCTCGCCGTGCGCGACGAGCCCTTCAACGCTTTAGCTGCCCGAGTCGATGCGCTGAGCCGACGGTCAGCGAGCCGCGCGAGGGGACTCGGCGGCCGCCTTCAGGCGCTCGAGCGTTGTCTGCATCGTCGCGCGGTTGTGCGACCCGCGGTCCTTCACCCCTGTCGCGAGGCGGCCCAGCGCCTTGATGATCGGCCCGCGCTCGTCGGTGAAGGCCTCCGTCACCGTGCAGCCCTCGGTGGTCGCGGCGAGCTCGTAGCGCCACTCGGCGACCTTCATGCCCATCGTGGTGATCCGAAAGGCCAGGGTCCGCTCCGTGTCGGCGGCCACGATCCGACCGTGCGTCGTCCAGGTCTTCGACCCGAGGCGGTTCGAGCCCTTGAAGGTCGCGCCGACGACGGGTCCCCTCGCGCCGCGGAGCCACTCGGCGCCCTCGTTCTCCGGGGACCACTCGCCCATGCGCGTGAGGTCTGCGACGAGCGCCCAGACCGTGCTCGGCGCAGCGGCGATGTCGGCGGAGACCGAGATGGGTGTCGTCATGGGCTCACCGTATCGCGTGCACGTTGGGCGTTTGCTGGCGATGCGTCACGGCTCGACCGGCCTCGCGGTCGCGAGGGGAGTTGCCTCGAGCCCGCAGTGGAACGCGCCGTCTCTCGTGGCCGCAGCCGGCGGTCGTGCGCGGGTGGCGGCTCCATTCGAGATCCCCACCGCCGCGAGCAGGCCGCCGAGCGCGCAGCACGCCGCGGTGACGTCGATCGAGGTCCGGAACCCGACGGCGAACTGTGCGGGATGCAAGTAGCTCTGCCCGGTGATGCCCGCGGCGGCAGGCAGGACGGCCACGGCGAGCAGCCCGCCGAGGCGGGCGACGTCGTTGTTGAACGCCGACGCGATGCCCGAGTGCTCGACGGGAATCGCCCCGAGCGCGGTCGCCGTCAACGGCGCCACGGTCGTTGCAAGGCCGAGACCGAGCACGATGACGCCGGGCAGCACGCCCGTGACGTAGGTCGAGTCGGACGTCGTTCGAGCGAGGAGGACGAGGCCCACGCCCACGACGATCGGTCCCATGGCCATCTGCAGGCGTGGGCCGATCGCGGCCGCAAGCCGGCCCGATCGCGAGGACAAGGCGAGCATCAGCAGCGTCAGCGGCAGGAGCGACGCGCCCGACTCGAGCGGCGTGTAGTGGTCAACGATCTGCAGCTCGGTGGGCAGGAGGAAGAGCAAGCCGCCGAGGCCCGCGTAGACGAAGAGCGTCACCGCGTTGGTGACCGTGAACTGGCGCACCTTGAAGAACGCGATGGGGAGCATCGGTGCCGTCGAGCGTCGCTCGACGACGACGAGGGCGACCGCGCTCGCCACGCCGGCGACGAGTGCGCCAACCACGACCGGTGAGCTCCAGCCCAGGCTCGGGCCGTCGATGAGTCCGAAGACGATCCCGCTGAGCGCGAGCACCGCGGCGATCGCGCCGGGCACGTCGATCCGGCGGGCATCGGGATCGCGTGACTCGGGGATGTGGCGGCTCGTGAGCCACAGGACCGCGGCGCCGAGGGGGACGTTGATCACGAAGATCCATCGCCACGACGCCGCCGCGACCAGGTAGCCGCCGAGGAGCGGGCCCGCGGCGGTCGCGACGCCGCCGAGGCCCGACCACGCGCCGATCGCCCGCGCGCGGTCACGCGGGTCGAACGACGCCTGGATGATCGCGAGGCTCCCCGGGGTGAGGAGCGCGGCCCCGATGCCCTGGAGCACGCGCGTCGCGACGAGCATGGTGGGGTCCGTCGACAGCGCACAGGCAGCCGACGCGAGCGTGAACCACACGATGCCGATCGAGAAGACGCGCCGGCGTCCGAACCGGTCCCCGAGCGCCCCGCCGACCAAGAGCAGCGACGCGAGCGTCAGGGCGTAGCCGGTGACAACCCACTGAAGCACGTTGAACGGCGCGTGGAACTGCCGCCCGATGCTTGGCAGCGCGATGCCGACGACCGTGGCGTCGATCGCTGCCATGCCCGAGCCGAGGACCGTGGCAACGACGATCCAGCGCCCCGCGCCGCTCGACATGCGTACGCCGTCGAGGTGCTCGGCCCCGGTCACGTGACGCCCTTCACGCGCGATCGGGCGAACAGGGAGCGGTCGCGTGCCATGCGCGAGCCGCGCCTCTGGCGTGCGGCGGCAGCGATTGCTGGCCGGTCCTCAGCCCGACGTGGTGCGCCGAGGCGTCGAGGAGAGGATCTCGAGAGCCCGGTCGGCATGGGCGTCGGTGTTGAGCTCCGAGCTGATGACGCCGAGGACCCGACGATCCTCGTCGAGCACAAAGGTGACGCGACGGACCTTCAGGATGTCGAAGGGTCGCTTGACGCCGAAGGTCTTCGCGACGGCACCGTCGCGATCGCTCAGCAAGGGGTAGTCGAGCGAGTTGGCATCCGCGAAGCGGGCCTGCTTGTCGACCGTGTCCATCGAGATGCCGACTCGCACCGCACCCGCGGCCTCGAAGTCCGATCCGAGGTCGCGGAAGTGGCAGCTCTCCTTCGTGCACCCGTGCGTCATCGCCGCGGGATAGAAGAACAGGACGGTCCGCTTCCCCGCGGCGATCGAGGAGAGCGATCGCATCGCGCCCGTCTGGTCCGCCAGCTCCACGTCCGGTGCGACGTCGCCCTCGTGCATGTCCAGATCGTACGGCGGCGAGACGGTTGCGTTCCGCACTCGACGCGGACTCGTGCCGGCGTGGGCTCAGGGGTCGAAGCGAAAACCGATGCCGCGCACCGTCACGAGGTGGATCGGTGAGGCGGGATCGTGCTCGATCTTGCGTCGGATTCGCTTGACGTGGGTGTCGAGGGTCCTCGTGTCCGCGAGGTGCTGGTCCCACCACAAGGTGTCGATGCACTCCTCGCGCGTCACGACCTGTCCGGCTCGCGAGATGAGCAGCGCGAGCAGGTCGAACTCCTTGCGCGACAGCTCGAGCAGGGCACCATCAACCGATGCCTCGTGTCGTGCGAGGTCGAGCCGCACGCCACCTGCACTCACGATCGGGTCATCGACGGCCGGGTCGTGGCGACGTCGCAGCACGGCGCGCATGCGAGCGACGAGTTCTCGGAGCCGGTAGGGCTTCGAGACGTAGTCAGCAGCACCGAGCTCCAGTGCGAGCACGACGTCGACCTCGCCGTCGCGCGCGGTCAGCATGATGACCGGCACGTCGCGCTCGGCTCGAAGCTCGCGGCACAACTCGATGCCGGAGATGTCGGGGAGCATGATGTCGAGGAGCACCAGGTCTGGCCGGTCACGACGAACCGCCGCGCGCGCCTCGGCGCCGTCTGCTGCGACGATGACGTCGAAGCCCTCCTGGCTCAGGCCGACCGCAAGTGCGTCTCGGTAGCTCTCCTCGTCATCGACGACCAGGACGAGCTCGTGGCGGCGCTCCTCGATCGTCGGCGCCACGGCAGGGTCCGTCGTGCTCACCGCACCGCGCGGGGGACAAGGTGCAGCGGCCACGGCGTGCCGCAGCGCGTCGTGCGGCGGCGCGTCGGTTGGCACGCGGCACGCCGGTGATGGTGCACCGCCGGCGTGCCGGCGCCGTTCGAGGTGGGCACGACCGTCGGCTGAGGGGGAGAGTTCCTCCGGGGCCATGCCACGTCTGCACCGTACGGGGGGGAGATGAACGCGGCGTGAACCGCGTCCGACTCCGAGGTGGTCATCCGGTGATCCTGGCCATTCACGGCGGCGGTTGTGCCAGCCGCCGGAGTCCGGCTCATCCCGGGGTCCTCGCTGAAGCTGGACGCCGGCTCCAGGTGGACTGCTCCGAGCTGGTCCGACCAGTCGTAGCCGTCCGTGACCACCGACGCCGAATCGATGTCGCCCAAGTGTCGCCCAAGGTCTTCGCCAGCCGACAGTCGGCGGCATCACCGCATCGATGACCCGAGCGCCTCGAGATGACGGAACGATCGTCAGGGGCATTCCTCACCAGGCGCGCACGAAGTGGGTGCCCCAACCGGCCCTGCGCGGAGCATTCGACGGACACAATTGCTGCTCGCGTTCGACTCGAGCCGTCGTGCCTGCTCGAGAGCGAAGCTCGAAGCGAGGCCAGATGACGCGCACTCAGCCGGCGTCAGGCGCCATCCCACCCGATCTCCTCGTCGAGCGCGTCGAGACGGCGCCGAAGCTCCTCCACCCATGCTTCGGGCGAGCCGCCATCAGGAAGGGTGACGCCTGCACGGCTCCGCCACAGCGCGTCTCCAAGCATCGTACGGACGTGCCATGCCATGACTCGGGTGAGGTTCAGGGTCCTCCCCGACAGTGCCTCGTACTTCGCGACGGTTGCCCGCAGAAGGCCCATGCCAGTCCCCTGGGAGGGGAGATAGCGAAAGTCGAACTCGGGCTCGTGTGCACCGCCATGTTCGAAGTCGACGACAACACGAAGGATGTTCTCGTCGAGATCCCATACCTGGTTGTATCCGTGAAGGTCGCCGTGGACGAAGACACGTCCGCCAGGGACTCCCTGGACGCGATCCACCCAATCGCACCACGTCCGGACCGTCTCAAGTTGGTCGGTCCGAATCCATTGTGCAATGCCCCGACGGAGCTCGTCCGTGGTCGCTTGCGGCATGGGAGCCGGGAGCGGATCCAATGCGCCGTCGACAATCGAGAGGACCCATGGCTCATGGAGCTTCGAGAGGAACCGCGCCAGTTCCATTGCCGTGCGATCGACGTGTTGGGACCGGCAGCGCATGACAGCCTCAGAGGTCAGAGGTTCCCCTGTCACTAGCTCCGTCACGAGGATGACCGGATCGTCGGAGCGAAAGAGCACCCGGGGAATGCGCAGCGACGTTCGCTCGGGCGCAAGGGCGTCCAGGATGCGAATCTCGTGCCAGAGTCTCTGAGCGGCGAGCTCTGACCAGGCGAACTTCACAATGAATCGCTCGTCGATCGTGGCGCTTCCCGACCACCACTTCGGGTCCGACTGCTCGATCCAAGGATGCAGCACGACTTTCCCACCCACGAAGTCGGGGGCGACTCGCGCGAGCTCGTGAACCAGTGATTCGACAGAGCGGTCCTTGAGCCACGTCGGCACAGTCGGCATCTTGTCGGATCCGCGTGGCGACCGTGCGGAGTGTGACGGTCGGCTGGTCGGCGACCGAGCCGGTGCGGCAGCTGGAGAGCAACAATGTCAATGCTCGTCATCCCCACGCTCGCTCGTCAGGTTGACCATGCCCCTCAGCGATCAGGCTTGCGGGTGGTGAGCGACCTCGCGAATCGACGTGCACACTGACGCCGCAGCTCGTCGGGGAATGCCCTCACGGATCCTGCGAGCATGGTCGATCTGGCTTTTCGTGAGCTCAATGGTCGAGCGCGGAGAGCGCCCTCGGGACAAGGTCCCGGGGGCGCTCTCCGCGACACCAGCGTTCAGTGACCCTCAGCCCTCCGTGAAGGTCATGTCACCACCATCGGTCGTACCAGAGTTGTTGGAGGCGACAACCTGGTAGTGGTACGTGACACCGGTCGTCAGCGGCCCGGTGATCGTGACGGGCAGACCCTCCGGACTCAACCCAGAGCCTGCGCTCGCGGTCGTCGTCACGCCCCCGGTGTAACCCGTGGAAGTCCCCCACTCAACGTAGTAAGTCGTCGCGAGCCCGTTCGGGTTGATGAGCACGCCGACCGTGGCGGTCGGAGCGGTGCTCGTGATCGCTGGACCGGTGAACGCCACGGGCTTGAGCGACGTGTAGACCGGCGTGGTCGCGCCGCTGATGGTGTTCGAGCCCAAGCCAAACGCGTGCACGTCCGCAGACAGCCAGATCCCGATCTGGTTGCCCCAGATGTGGTTGCCCGCGATGACGATATCCACGTGAACCGCCGAGAACACGAGGATGCCGGTGGTGGAGAAGTCTGGATCCGTGCTCGGTCCATCGAGGCCGTCGCCACCAATGTTGTTGGTGCCGATGTAGTTCTTCAGGATCCGGTTGCCGCTGACGTACTCGCCACCGGTGTAGTGCGCATGGATCGTGACGCCAGACTGACCACTGCCCACGATGTAGTTGCCGATCACGGTGTTGTCGTATGACGCGGAGCCAGGGCCGGGCGCGAACATGCCGACGCCCGAGCCGCTCCCGCCGAAGGGCGGGACAACAAAGGTGCCGTTGTCGATCACCTTGTTGTTGTAGACCCAGTTGTCGAAGACCCCGCCCGAGGTCGGCGTGAGCGCTCCGGTCGTGTACGTGCTGTCGGGGTTCTGCGTGTACGAGACAGCGAACGAGTCGTGTGACGGCATCACGATCCCGCACTCATAAATGTTGTGCGCGACGTAGTTGTTCGCGATGTAGTTCCCGAAGTTGGGACCCACATCGTCGGTGAGCAGGATCCCGTCGGTGCCGTTCGTCACGACGCTCTGCGTGACGAATGAGTCGGAGACCGTGTCGAGGTGGATGCCGCCGCCGCAGTCGCCCGGGTAGAGCCCGGTCGCAGTGCACTGATGGGTGACGGGACTAGCCCCCTGATCGCTGTGGTCGACGACGTTGTTCCAGATCCCGATCTTGGTGATCGGCTGCAGCGCTTGTGATGCAGAGGTCAGCGGGAAGGGAGCGGTCGCGGTCCCAGGCGGCTCCGCGAGGATCCCCTCGCCGAGGGCGCCAGTGATCGTGAAGCCGCTGACACCAACCCAGGAGCTGGTGATGAGGATGCCATTCATAAGACCTGCAGCGTTGATCGTCGCGTGGTAGCCCTGCAGTTGGAGCGGCTTGTTGACCTGGACGTCCTCGGCGTAGGTACCGGGGCAGACGAAGACGGTGTCTCCCGGGTGCGCCGCCATGACGGCTGCGCCGATTGTGGTGAATGGTGCGTGGTGGCAGCCTCTCCAGGAACTGCGCCCATCGTGTGTCCACACGGCCGAGCTGTGGTTGGCGACGTAGAGCGTCGCTCCGTGATGGTGACCCTCCGCTGCGCCTGCTGGCGCTGCCATGAACGCGGCGGTCCCGATGAGCAGGGCAAGCGCCAAGGCGCCCGTCAGTCGTGATCCAAGTTGCATGAGTCCTCCTAAGAGATCGGGTCCAACTTCATTGTGTGTGAACTCTCCCCCAAGGTCGCACCCGTGCGCAACCTGCCACACCCCAGGAGTACCGACTCTGGCGCTCATCCACACGTATCCACTGGATATGCGGCGAGTGGCGCGTGCTCGCGCATCAGAACTCCCACACGAGTTCGGACGATACCGAGCCGATGGAAGCCCCCAACGTGAGTTCGTTGTCCCTGCGGCTCCAGCGCGTGGGCCGACGTCACTTGGTTCAGGTAGAGGTGTCCAAGTGACGGGAGGATGTGCAACCGGAGGAGGCTGGCGTACAGCTCGCGCGTCCTCGGTCGGAGGGTCCTCTGTGAGAGCCACTCCGTGGCGTATCCCAGCAGCGGGGTCTTCCCGGCATTCGGGTTGATCCACGTTCCCCGCTGGAGGTCGGTCCGAGTGGCGGCAAGGAAGACTTCCGCCTCCCGCTTCGTGCGGAAGGTGTGAGGCGCGCGATGTATCGCGTGTAATCGATCCGGTAGCGCGTCTGGAAGCGGCCGGAGGGCAGCTTGCGCACGCCACCCCACGAGCCCC
>DATKGG010000034.1:0-15618 GCA_035510855.1 Acidimicrobiales bacterium | reverse complement strand
GCGGTGAGCGTCGAGCCGCCGGTCTGGGCGTGGAAGCGCAGCATCACGGACCTCGGGTCCTTGGCACCGAAGCGCTCCGTCATGATCCGTGCCCACAGCCGCCGGGCCGCGCGGAACTTCGCGACCTCCTGGAACAGGTTGTTGTGCGCGTTGAAGAAGAAGCTCAGCCTGGGGGCGAACTCGTCGACCGCGAGCCCGGCCGCGACCGCCGCCTCGACGTAGGCGATCCCGTCGGCGAGCGTGAACGCCACCTCCTGGACGGCCGTCGAGCCCGCCTCTCGGATGTGGTAGCCCGAGATCGAGATCGTGTTCCACTGCGGCAGGTGCTCGCGGCAGTACGCGAACGTGTCGGTCACGAGTCGCATCGAGGGACGCGGTGGGTAGATGTACGTGCCCCGCGCCACGTACTCCTTGAGGATGTCGTTCTGGATCGTCCCTCGGATCGCGGCGCCGCCGACGCCCTGTTCGGCCGCAACGAGCTCGTAGAGCAGCAGCAGCGTCGAGGCAGTCGCGTTGATCGTCATCGACGTCGTCACCTCGTCGAGCGGCAGTCCCGCGAGCAGGAGGCGCATGTCCTCGATCGAGGAGATCGCGACGCCGACCTTTCCGACCTCGCCCTCGGCGCGCGGGTGGTCGGCGTCGAAGCCCATCTGGGTCGGCAGGTCGAACGCGCACGACAGCCCCGTCTGGCCGGCGGCGAGCAGGAACTTGAACCGCTCGTTGGTGGCCTCGGCCGTCCCGAACCCCGCGTACTGGCGCATGGTCCAGAGCCGCTCGCGGTACATCTTGGCGTGCACGCCCCGCGTGTAGGGGAACGACCCGGGCTCCCCGAGCGACGTGGCGACGTCGTCGTCGCCCAGGTCGTCAGGCCCGTAGAGCGGCTTGACCTCGATCCCTGAGTCGGTCACACGTCGGTTCGCGTCGGCTGCCACGCCCTCACGATAGGACCGAGTCGAAGGTCCCCCGCGAGTCACGTGCAACGATGAACGGGTGCCGGCACCGTCTCGTGTGCTCCTCGTCGTCGCGCACGGTGGGATAGGTGGCATGCAGGTCCAGGTCGGCCTGCTCGCACAGGGGCTGGCGGCGGCTGGCTGCGAGGTCGTGATCGCGAGCGGCCCCGGGGAGCTCGACGCCGGTGACGTCGAGCTCCGACGCCTCCCTGCGCTCGCCGCGCGCACTGCTCCGGCCTTCGTGGGTGCGCTCCGTGGCATCGTGGGCGAGCTCGGCCCTGACGTCGTGCACGCGCACGGGCTTCGCCTCGCGCCGTTCGTCTCGCTCGGGCTGCGGCGCCGGTCGCTCGTCACGTGCCATGGCGTCGATCCCGCTCGCCTCCCGCGGACGGCATGGATGGTGCGAGCCACGCGAGTTGCCGTCGCCTCGTGCGGGGAGGGACCTCGGCGCCTGCTCGCCGCGCACGGGGTGGCGAGCAGGGTGCTCAACAACGCGGTGCCGCCGATGCCCGCCCCGATCGGCCGCGACGCCCTCGCCGGACGGTTCGGCCTGGACCCTTCGACGCTCTTGTGCGTCTCGCCCGCCAGGCTCACTGACCAAAAGGACCCGCTGACGCTGGTGCGTGCGCTCGAGCTCGCCCCCGGGGCCTCGGGCGTGCTCATCGGGGGTGGACCACTCGAGGGTGCGGTGCGCGCGGAGGTCGAGCGCCTCGGCGTCCGAGGTCGCGTCGTCGTGCGCGAGTGGCTTGACGACGCGCGCGCGTTGCTCGGGGGCGCCGACGTCCTCGGTCTCGCCTCGGTGTGGGAGGGACAGCCAACCGTGGTGCTCGAGGCCATGGCCGCGGGTGTCGCGGTCGTCGCGACCGGGTGTCCGGGCACGAGCGACACGGTCGTGGACCAGGTCTCTGGGCTCTTGGCCACTCCGCGGGACCCCGTCTCGCTCGCTCGTGCGCTCGAGCGCGCGTGCGACGCATCCCTGCGCGCGCGACTCGTCGCTGGCGGACGCGCCCAAGCAGCCGACCACCGTCTCGACGTCGTCGTCGGCGAGCATCTCGCTGCCTACCGACGGCTACTCGCGGGCAGCTGGCCCTAGTCGGTCGAGGTGAACTCAATCGCGCTCGTGCACTCGGCGACCTGGATCGAGAATGCCGCGTACACCGACGCACGCCCGAGGCGTTGGGCCGCTCGGTGCTCGTCGTCGCGGGCCCACCGCTCGTGGCTCGCGCGGTCGGCGAACGTGACGAGCGTCGCGCGCTCGCCGTCGTCGGCCACGAAGCTCTTCACCTCGACGAGTCCCCCAAGCTCGGCTGCGCGCTCGCGCAGCGAGGCGTCGAGGGCCTCGTAGCCGGGGTCGACCTCGTCTCGAAGCCGAGAACGGAACACCGTCACGATCTGGCCCTCGCAGAACGGACCGGTCACGACCGGGGGTGCGGCATGCAGAGCTCGTCGTAGTCAGCGAGCACAAGCTCGCCCGCGCCCTCGCCGCACGCCGGGCACGCGGGGTCCTTGCGCACCGTGAAGGTGCGGAATGACTCCTCGAGCGCGTCGTAGGTGAGCAGCCTGCCGATCAGCGGGTCACCGAGGTCCAAGAGGAGCTTGATCGCCTCGAGCGCCTGGATCGAGCCGATGATGCCCGGCAGGACTCCGAGCACGCCCGCCTCCGCGCAGCTCGGGGCGAGTTCGGCGGGCGGCGGCTCGGGCAGGAGGCAGCGGTAGCACGGGCCCCTCGTGGCGTCGAACACCGTCGCCTGGCCCTCGAAGCGGAAGATCGAGCCGTGCACGACGGGGATGCCGGTGATGACCGACGCGTCGTTGACGAGGTAGCGAGTCGGGAAGTTGTCGGTGCCGTCGACGATGAGGTCGTAGCCCTCGATGATCTGAAGCACGTTGTCCGCGGCCAGGCGGACGTCGTAGGTCGCGACGCGGACGTCAGGGTTCATGGCCGTCAGCGTCTTCTTCGCCGAGTCCACCTTGCGCTCGCCGATCCGGTCGGTGTTGTGCAGCAGCTGGCGCTGGAGGTTCGAGGCGTCGACGACGTCCATGTCGATGATGCCGATCGTGCCGACGCCCGCCGCGGCGAGGTACATCGCCGCGGGCGACCCCAGGCCCCCCGCGCCAAGCAGAAGGACCTTGGCGTCGAGCAGCCGCTGCTGACCGAGCTCGCCGACCTCGGGGAGCAGCAGGTGCCGGTGATAGCGCTCTCGCTGGTCATGGTCGAGTGTCCGGGGGACCTCGACGGACAGCCCCTCGTCCTTCCAGCGGTTGAACCCGCCTGCCATCGACACGACGTCGGTGTAGCCGAGGTCCGCGAGCGTCCTCGCGGCGAACGCCGAGCGGGTCCCTCCGGCGCAGTACACGACAACCCTTGCGTGTCGGTCCCGGATCCGCCCTTCGACGCTGAACTCGAGCTGGCCGCGCGGGATGTGCACCGCCCCGGGGATCGCCCCTTGGACGTGCTCCTCGCCCTCGCGGACGTCGAGGAAGGTGGCCGAGGACAGCTCGGACGCGGCCTCGGAGGGAGCAACCTCGGAGATCTGAGACTTCGCTGCGGCGAGCAGCTCCCTCGGCGTTGGCACCTCGCGCCTCCTCGTCGACGACTCATCCTAGGAGCCACTCGAACGCCCCGGCCCATCTCGACATTCCCGTCCGAGGTCGTCAGACTCGCCCCATGGACGTGCGCGACGCACTGCGACGGCGGCGCATGACGCGCGCGTTCGACGGCAGCGAGCTCGACGAGTCCCAGCTCATTGAGCTGTGCACGGAGGCGCTTCGCGCCCCGACGGCGGGCCACGCCCGCGGGGTGTGGACCGTCGTGCTGCCCGGCCGAGCAGGCGTGCACGACTACCTGGCCGCGGCGACGGATGCCGGGTGGCGCGCGTCGTCGTCACGCGCGCCGAGCCTGGCCATGGCCGGCGGGGCCGTCGTCGTCGTGTGCGACCCGGGCACGTACGCGACGCGGTATGCCGACGACGACAAGACCGCGAGCGGGCTCGGGGACCTCGACGCGTGGCCGCTCCCCTACTGGTACACCGACGCGGCGTTCGCGACCATGTCGCTGCTCTTGCTCGCCGAGGACGCGGGGCTCTCGGCGTGCTTCCTCGGCGCGTTCCGTCATCACCGCGAGGTCCTCGCGCTCGTCAACGCACCGAGCGGCACCGAGCTGTTCGGCACGGTGCTCGTGGGACGCGCCGCGGCGACCCAGGCTCCCTCGGCGTCGCTGCAGCGCCCGGGACCCACCCGTGCCGAGCGAGTCGTCCGCCGCCAGTTCTAGCTACAGGCTGAGCAGGTACGCGACCAGCGTGCGCAGCGAGAACCCCGTGGCCCCCTTTTGGAGGTAGCCGTCGTCGGCTTCGGCCCGCCCGGTCGCCGCGACGTCGAGGTGCGCCCAGGGACGACCCCCGGTGAACCGCCGGAGGAACAGGCCCGCAACGATGGTGCCGGCTTGGCCAGGCTTCCCAATGTTCTTCACGTCGGCGACGTCCGAGTCAAGGTGGCTCTCGTAGCTGTCGACGAGCGGGAGCTCCCAGAGCGCCTCGCCTTGGGCCTCGCCGAACGCACGAAGCGCGCTGACAAGCGTCGCGTCGGTGCCGAGGATGGCCGCGACGTCCGGGCCGAGCGCAATGCGGACCGCACCCGTGAGCGTCGCGACGTCGATGATCGCGTCGGGCTCGAGCTCCACGGCGAGGCTCAAGCCGTCGGCGAGGACGAGCCGGCCCTCTGCGTCGGTGTTGAGCACCTCGATCGTCGTGCCGTTCCTCGCGGTGAGGACGTCGCCGGGTCGCATCGCGCGATTCCCGGGGAGGTTCTCGGTGAGCGGCGCGATCGCGGTGACCTTGGCCGAGGCGCCGAGCCGGGCCGCGACGCTGAGGGCGCCGAGGACGATCGCGGCCCCCGTCATGTCCGTCTTCATCGTGGTCATGCCGTCGGGGGTCTTCAGGCTGAGGCCACCCGAGTCAAACGTGATCCCCTTTCCGACGAGCACCACGTGGGGCGCCGAGGTCGCGCCCGGCGGGCTGTAGGTGGCTCGGACGAGTCGGGGCGGCTCGAGCGAGCCGGCCGCGACCCCGAGCAGGCCCCCCAGACGCTCATTCTCGATCTCGGTGTCGCGCCAGATGTCCACGGTGACGTTGGGGTCGTGCTCGAGGCGCCGGACCGCCTCGTGCGCGAAGCGCCTCGGCGTCAGCTGCGCGGCGGGGCGGTTGATGAGCTCGCGTGCCCAGCACACGGCCTCCGCCACGGTCGCCCCACGTGCAGCGCCCTCGTCGACCAGCTCTCGGTCCTCATCCGAGACGCCCTCGAGTGCAACGGGCACAACGACGAAGCCAGACGGCGCGTCGTCGGGCGGCGAGGTCTTCGACGCGATAGGGCGCGACGAGGCGAGCAGCGCACCCTCGCAGACGGCCTGGGCGACCGCCCTCGTCTCGATGGTCGACGGCAGCGGGAGCAGGAGCGCGACCTCAGCGCCCCGGCTCGACGCGCGCATCGCCGCGGCACCGACTCGACGCCAGACCTCGGCGTCCGCGCTCGCCGCGTCGCCGATGCCGCAGAGGACCACGGTCGGCGAGTCAATCGTCCGCACCGCGAGCGTCTGGCCGACCTTTGCCTCGAAGCCCTCACGCGCGGCCCACGCCGAGTCGACGCGATCCGGCACCGCAGCGCCCGAGAACTCGGCAGGCAGCCCCCGCGGGATCAAGAGGCCCTCCTCGTCGCGCGCGACGGGCAGCACGACGGAGCACCCCTCGATCGGCTCAAGGCCGTGGGCGACTCGTACAGAAGTGGTCATCGGTCAACCTCCACGCTCTTGGCGATCCGGTGGACGTCGCCTTCTTGAAACCTTGCCGCGGCCCACAAGAGGTCGCTCAGTCGATTGAGGTAGGTGGCCACCAGCGAGCCGGTGACTGGATTCGAGACGGTCAGTCGCTCAGCTCGGCGGACCACGGTGCGCGCCACGTCGAGCGTCGCGGCGACCGCGTCCTCGCCGGGCACGACGAACTCCTTGGGCAGCGCCGTGCGCTCGGCGAGCCGGTCGATCTCTCGCTCGAGACCCAAGACCATGTCCTCGGTCACGAGCGATTTGCCGGCAACGAGCTTGCGCCGGTTGTCGGGCGCGGTCGCGACCTCTGCCATGAGCACCCACAGGTCGCGTTCGGCGGCGACGAGCAGGGTGTCGAGATCGCTCCCCTTCGCCATCGCGGATCGCGCGAGCCCGATCACGGCCTGGGCCTCGTCGACGGCGCCGTTCAGCTCGATCGCAGGATCGTCCTTTCGGACTCGACCGCCGTAGTACAGCCCCGTGGTGCCATCGTCACCTGCCCGGGTGTAGATGCGCACGCCGAGATGCTACTTCTGGGTGCGCCGATAGCCTGAGGCGCACATGACAGTTGCTTCGCACGAGCCGCTGCGGATGCGCGCTGACGACGCGGCGTACCTTCTCGCGCTCGAGCGCGGGCTCGTGGTCTTCGACGGCGCCACGGGCACGAACCTCCAGCTTGCCGACCTCTCGCTCGACGACTTCGGCTCGTCGGCACTCGAGGGCTGCAACGAGGTTCTCTGTGCGACGCGCCCCGACGTCGTCGAGCAGCTGCACCGATCGTTCCTCGAGGTCGGCGTCGACGTCGTCGAGACGAACTCGTTCGGCGCGTTCTCGGTGGTGCTCGCCGAGTACGGCATCGCGGACCGCGCGTTCGAGCTCGCGGAGCGCAGCGCACGGATCGCTCGCAGCGTCGCCGACGAGTTCGCGACGCCGACGTCGCCGCGATGGGTCGCCGGCTCGATGGGTCCCGGGACCAAGTTCCCCTCGCTCGGCCAGATCAGCTACGCCGACCTCAGCGCGTCCTACGAGGAGCTCGCGCTCGGGCTCCTCGAGGGCGGCGCGGACTTCCTCATCGTGGAGACGATGTACGACCTGCTGGGCGCGAAGGCGGCGGTCAGCGCCGCGCATCGTGCGATGCACCGGCACGGCAGGCGCGTGCCCGTCCAGGCCCAGGTCACGATCGAGCTGACCGGCAGGATGCTGCCGGGCACCGAGATCGCCGCGGCGATCACGTCGCTCGTCCCGGTCGGCATCGACGTGCTGGGCCTCAACTGCGCGACAGGGCCCGTCGAGATGTACGAGCCGCTGCGCTACCTCGCCGACTCGTGCCCGCTCCCGCTCAGCTGCCTGCCGAACGCCGGCCTCCCCTCGGTCGTCGACGGAAAGATGCACTACGACCTGTCACCCGACGAGCTCGCCGACCACCTCACGAGGTTCGTGACCGAGTTCGGGACACGCGCGATCGGCGGCTGCTGTGGGACCACGCCCGAGCACCTCGCCGCGGTCGTCGAGTCCGTGCGCGGGGCCACGCCGGCGGCGAGGAACCCGACACTCGAGCCCGCCGCGGCGTCGATCTATACCTCGGTGCCGTTCCGCCAGGACCTGAGCGTCCTGCTCGTGGGCGAGCGGACGAACGCGAACGGCTCCAAGCAGTTCCGAGAGGCCATGCTCCGAGAGGAGTGGGACACCTGCGTCGCGATGGCACGGGACCAGATCAAAGAGGGCGCGCACATCCTCGACGTCTGCGTGGACTACACGGGCGCTGACGGGGTCGCCGACATGGACGCGCTCATGGCTCGCCTGGCGACACAGTCCTCCGCGCCGCTCATGGTCGACACGACCGAGGCGCCCGTCGCGCGCACCGCCCTGTCGTGGATCGGCGGCCGCGCGCTCCTCAACAGCGTGAACCTCGAGGAGGGCGATGGCCCTGGCACCCGCCTCGACGCGTTCCTCTCGCTCGCGCGTGAGTTCGGCGCCGCGGTCGTGGCGACCTGCATCGACGAGGAAGGACAGGCGAGGACCGCGGACTGGAAGCTTCGGGCTGCCACGCGGATCGTGGACCTCGCCGTCGACCGCTACGGGCTCTCCCCCGAGGACATCTTCATCGACCCGCTCGTGCTGCCGCTCTCGACGGGTCTCGAGGACTCGAGGCGCGACGGCATCGAGACGATTGAGGCGATCCGGCGTCTCTCGACCGAGCTGCCCGGCGTGCACACGATCGTGGGGCTGTCGAACGTCTCGTTCGGGCTGTCACCAGCCGCGCGCCAGGTGCTCAACTCGGTGTTCCTCCACGAGTGCGCGACCGCGGGGCTCGACGCCGCCATCGTGCACGCGTCCAAGATCCTCCCGCTCGCGCGGATCGACCCCGCCGCGCGCGAGACGAGCCTCGACCTCGTCTACGACCGCCGCCGCGATGGCTACGACCCGCTGAGCGAGCTGCTGCGGATCTTCGACGGCGTCAGCCTCCACGACGACACGGCCGACGACCTGAGTGGGCTCCCGGTGCGCGAGCGGCTGGGGAGGCGGATCGTCGACGGCAATCGAACCGGGCTCACCGACGACCTCGACGCGGCGATGGACGAGGGACTGGCTCCCCTCGAGATCGTGAATGACTACCTGCTCGAGGGGATGCGCGAGGTGGGCGAGCTGTTCGCGTCCGGCGAGATGCAGCTGCCCTTCGTGCTCCAGAGCGCCGAGACCATGAAACAGGCGGTCGCGCACCTGGAGCCGCACATGGAGCGGACCGACGCGAGGGGCAAGGGCACGATCGTCCTCGCGACGGTGAAGGGCGACGTCCACGACATCGGCAAGAACCTCGTCGACATCATCCTCACCAACAACGGCTTCGACGTGGTCAACCTCGGGATCAAGGTCGGGATCAACGAGATGCTCGCCGCGGTCGAAGAGCACAAGGCCGACGCGCTCGGCATGAGCGGCCTGCTCGTCAAGTCCACGCTGATCATGCGCGAGAACCTCTCGGTCATGCGCGACCTCGGGTACTCGGCGGTCCCGGTCCTGCTCGGTGGCGCAGCCCTCACGCGCACCTACGTGGAGCGCGAGCTGCGCGAGAACCACGACGGGCGCGTCTTCTATGGCAAGGACGCCTTCGAGGGGCTCGGCGTGATGAACCGCCTCGCCGAGCTGCGCGCCTCTGGCGAGCAGGACGAGACGTTCGGGCGCGAGATCTCCGAGCGACGCGTCCCGCGCCGCGCCCGCGACGTCGCCCCGCCCGCGCCCGACGGGCTCCCGCGCAGGTCCCCGGACGTCACCGATGACAACGCCCTGTTCGCGCCGCCGTTCGTCGGCACGCGCGTCGCCAAGGGCATGGGCATCGAGGAGATCGCCAAGTACCTCAACCTCACCGCCCTCTTCCGCAACCAGTGGGGCTACCGCCCCGAGTCAGGCGAGGACGACCCCGCGTTCAAGGACCGCGTGCGCGCCGTGCTGCGCCAGGAGCTCGACATCGCGATCGCCGGCGAGCTGCTCGTGCCCCAGGTCGTCTGGGGCCACCTGCCGGTCGCCGCCGACGGCACGGACCTCGTCGTGTTCACCGACGACGAGCGCTCGACCGAGCGGACCCGCTTCACCTTCCCGCGACAGCACGAGGAGCCATGGCTGTGCATCGCGGACTTCTTCCGCCCCGTCGAGTCCCCTGACCGCGACTACGCGTCGTTCATGCTCGTGACCATGGGACCGAGGGTCTCACAGCGCTGCCAGGAGCTCTTCAGCGAGGATCGCTACGGCGAGTACGTGCGGCTGCACGGGATCGGCGTCGAGATGGCCGAGGCCCTCGCCGAGCTGTGGCATCGCCGGATCCGCGTCGAGCTCGGGTTCGACGCCGAGGACGGCCCGACAGTCCAGGGCCTCTTCCGCCAGCAGTACCGCGGGGGGCGCTACTCCTGGGGCTACCCGGCGTGCCCGGACCTGGCTGACAACGGGAAGGTGGCCACGCTCCTCGGCGCCGAGCGCATCGGGGTGACCGTGTCCGAGGGGTTCCAGCTGCACCCTGAGCAGACAACCGACGCGATCATCTGCCACCACCCACAGGCCAAGTACTTCGTCGCCTGACGGCAACTGAGTCCGCGCACTCGCCGAACCCGGGGTGGCGTCGCGCGTGGCCGCCCGCACCGAGGTCGCCGAGGGGGACCATGCGGGCACGCTGTGCCTCTCACCAGCGCAGCACCGCCGCCGCGCTCACCGCACTGCTCGGCTTCGGCATCGTGCTGTCCGCGGGCGCGAAGTTCGTCTCGGTCCCGCAGCCCCACAGCCTGGCAGACCGTCCAGCTGCCGCGGGGTCAACTGCAGCGCGTGACGCGCGGCGCCGCGGGCACCTTTGCGAGCACGGTGTCGTGCTGGGAGAAGCTGAAGCCGACCTGGGTCGCCCTCGGCCCGCGCGCGACGTGGAACACCGACGCGCTGAACAGCCTCTCCTTGTTATTGATCGAATCGATCTCGGTCACGTGCTGGCTGTCGGCCCACGAGTAGGTGTCGGTCACGAGCGTCTGGTTCCCGCGGGTGACCTTCGGTCGGTAGTCCCCGACGGCGCTCCACCACGGCTCGCCCGCTCGGTACGGGACGCTCTTGAACGACTCGTGCTCGAAGCAGCCGACGACGCCGTGCGGCTCGTCCACGACCCCCGCGAACGCCGCGGCCTTCGTCACGAACAGCTCGATCGGCGCGATCGAGGTACTCGGCGGACACGCTTGGCCCGTGGGGCAGGTCGGGCTCACGGCTCGCAGCACGTCGGTCAGCCACCGAACCTTCCCGTGCAGCTGGGTGTAGGTGATGGTCTCGGTGGCTCGCACCGAGCCGTTCGGCACCCCGCCGAAGCCCCACCTGAACGAGAACGATCTGGGCGTCCCCACATGGCTGGACTCGGTCATGTAGCCGGACTGGGCGATCTCGATGGCGGGCTGGGCATTCGTGTTCGCCGCGATGGCTCGCACCAGCGCGATCGTCGCGGGGTCGCCGGTCGGGCCAGTGGCGAGCGCGGGGGGCACGGCCGCGCCACAGCAGGCCGCGAGCGAGAGCGCCCCGGTCACGGCGGCGCGCCGCGCGAGCAGGGTTACCTGCCCGTGCGGAGCGCGACGGGCACCGAGGCCGCGTGCGCGTCACGAGCGTGGTAGCTCGACCTCGTGAGCGGGGACGCCTGGACGTGCGCGAGGCCGAGCGCCGTCCCCGCCGTCGCGAGCGCGTCGAACTCCTCGGGTGCCCAATAGCGCGAGACCGGGAGGTGCGACGCGGTCGGACGAAGATACTGGCCGATCGTCGCGGTGCGCACGCCCACTGCGGCGAGGTCCGCGAGCGTGGCCACGACCTCGTCGAAGGTCTCTCCCAGGCCCACCATGAGCCCGGACTTGACCACGAACCCCTGCTCGGCGGCGCGGGCGAGGACCGTGAGGCTCCTCGCGTAGCCCGCCGAGGGCCGCACCGCGCGCTGCAGTCGCGCGACGGTCTCGACGTTGTGGTTGAGCACGTCGGGACCCGCTGCAAGCAGGGTCGCGAGCGCCGCGTGGTCGCCCTTCAGGTCAGAGGTGAGCACCTCGACCACGCAGTCCGGGCTGCGCTCGCGGATCGCCGACACGCAGTTGGCGATCGCACCGGCGCCTCCGTCACCGAGGTCATCGCGCGCGACACACGTGATGACGGCGTGGGTGAGGCCGAGCTGGGCGACCGCGGCGGCGACTCGCTCAGGCTCGGTCGGGTCGATGGCGAGGGGCCTGCGAGTGTCGACCAGGCAGAAACCGCACGCCCTCGTGCACCGGTCACCGTTCACCATGAACGTCGCGGTCCCTTCCGACCAGCACTCGAAGATGTTGGGGCAGCCAGCCTCCTCGCACACCGTGACCAGCTGCAGGTCTTTGGTGAGCCGCTTGAGCGCGAGGAAGTCGTCGCCCATCGTCGCGGGGATCCGCAGCCAGGGGGGCTTGCGCTCCGAGAGGGCGACCGAGAGGTCGGTGTCCACCCCGGCGTGCCGGAGCCGACGCACGCCCACCCGCTCGTGCCCCGCGCCCACGATGCCCTGGTCGACGCTCGCCACGTCGATCTGGGCGTCGGGCGCCAGCCGCCGCGCCACCGCTCTCGCCAGCCGGTCGGCGATCTCGTCGACCTCGACGGACGAACCGAGCTCGCGGAGCGACGTGACGGGGAACTCGGGGATCCCGCACGGCACGATCCTGTCGAACCACGCGAGGTCGACGTCGACGTTGAGCGCGATCCCGTGCAGGGTCCGGCGCCTTCCGTCACTGAGCCGCGTGGAGCGCACCCCGACCGCCGCGACCTTGGTGGGTCGCTCGCCGGGGATCGTGACCCAGACCCCAGGATGGTCCTCGAGCCAGCCGACGGTTGCGTCGACGACGCCGGTGAGCTCGGTCCTGACCACTTCGCACACGGCGTCCTCGAGGCGGTGGACGTGGTCCCGTCCTGCGCCGGGGTCGTCGCCGATCGTCACGATCGGATAGCAGACGACCTGGCCGGGACCGTGGAACGTGACGTCCCCGCCGCGGTCAACCGCGATGAGCGGTGCGCCCAGTTCGTGGACCGGCACGAGGACGTTCGCCGAGTCCGTGCGCACGCCCGCGGTGTAGACGGCAGGGTGCTCGAGGACGAGCACGTAGTCGTCCTGGGCGCGCTGCAGGGCGCGCTGGAGGTCGAGCGCCTCGCCGTAGGCAACCCGACCGAGGAGCCTGACCCGCAGCATCAGCGCTCGGTGTCGACGTCGAGGCCCGACAGGAGCCCCGCGACGCGGTCGAGGAATCGCGTGACGTAGGTGGCGTCGACGACCCGGTGATCAAAGGAGCAGCCGATGACGACGCGCTCGGTGGACACGACCTTGTCCCCCTCGAGCGCGAGCCACTGGGACGCGGCGCCGACCGAGATGATCGCCACCTGTGGCTGGATGACGATCGGGACGCTGAAGAGCACGTGGTCCGACGCGGTGCCGGCGATTGTGATCGTCGCGTCCATCAGGTCGTCGGTCGTGAGCTGTCGTGTCTCGGTGCGCACCTTCAGATCCGCGACCCGGCGCGACAGCGACCGGAGCGTGAGGCCACCGGCGGCATGCACGACCGGGACCACCATGCCGTCGTCGAGCCCGAGCACGACGCCGAGGTTGACGCCTTGGTGCAGCACCACGCCCTCGTCGGTGAGCGTGGCGTTGAGCAGCTCGAACTCCCCGAGAGCACGCACGACGGCCAGGGCGACCACGGTGGAGGGCTCGACGACGACCCCGTCGTGGGTGGTGCCCCCGAGCTCACGAATCCTGCGAAGCGCCGATCCGTCCGCCTCGATGGCGACGAACGCCTGCGGCGACGTCGCGACGGACGCGGTCATGTGCTCCGCCATGCGGCGCCGAGCATTGGTGAGCGGCACGACGACGTCCTCGATCGGCTGCTGCAGGACCGCCTGCTCGGCATCGCGACGTGTGACGGTGCCACCGGGACCTGTCCCGGGCACGCGCGCCGCGTTGAGTCCGGCGTCTTCGAGGATTCGCCGCACGACAGGCGAGGTCACCGTCGGCTCACCGTTGGGCGACGGAGGTGGCGCCAGGACCTCGGGTGCGGCTTCGGGGGCGCGGACGCTTGCCGCAGCCGCCGGCGGCGTTGCCGGCTCAGGCGGCGGCGCCTCGCTTGGCACACTCGGCGCGCTGGCGCCGTCGCCGATGATCGCCAGTCGCTCGCCAACCGCCACGGTGTCGCCCTCTTCGACGAGGATCTCGGTCAGCACCCCCGCGGCGGGCGAGGGCATCTCAGAGTCGACCTTGTCCGTCGAGATCTCATAGAGCGGCTCGTCTCGCTCGACGCGATCGCCGACAGACTTGAACCACCGCGTGACCATGCCCTCGGTGACCGACTCGCCAAGCGAGGGCAAGACGACGTCAGGCAACGTGCAGGCCGCGTCCGGCGAGCGCGAGCAGCGTCTCGCCGAATGTCTCTGAGAGCGACGGGTGCGGCTGGATGAGCGCGGCAGCCTCCTCGGCTGTCGCCTCCCAGTTGACCGCGAAGTAGCCGGCGCCCAGCTGCTCGGTGACCCAGGGACCTGCCATGTGCACACCGAGCAGCTGGCCCGCGGTCCCGTCAGGACGGCGCTCGGCGATGACCTTCACGACCCCGTCGGTGTCCCCGATGATCCTCGCGCGGCTGTTGCCCGCGAAGGGGTCCTTCTTCACGACCACGTCGTAGCCGCGCTCCCGCGCGACCGCCTCGGTCAGGCCGCAGAACGCGACCTCGGGGTCCGAGTAGATCGCCCATGGCACGCGGTCGTAGTCGACGGGGACCGCGGGCTCCTTCAGGATGTCCTTGATCGCGACGATCGCCTCGGCGAACCCCACGTGGGCGAGCTGCGGGGTGTCCGCGACGAGATCGCCCACGGCGTAGACGCCTGGTGCGCCCGTCCGCATGAGCGAGTCGGCGACGACGAAGCCGCGCGCGTCGAGGACGACGCCAGTGCCGTCGTCAACCAGCCCGTCGGTGCAGGGCCGGCGACCCACCGACACGATGACGCAGTCGACCGTCACAGGGTCGGCGCCCTCGAGGGTGATCGAGGTCCCCGTCGCCGAGGGGACATGGCCGGTGACCTTCGCGCTGGTCCGGATGTCGATGCCCTTCTTCTTGAACGCACGCTGGACGACCGAGGCGACGTCGGCGTCGCAGCCGACGAGGATCGAGGGGAGTGCCTCGAGGACGGTGACGCTGACACCCATGTCCACGAGCATCGAGGCGAACTCGCAGCCGATGGCGCCGCCGCCGATGACCGCGGCGCTCGCGGGCAGCACGGACAGCTCCAAGAACTCGTCGGACGTGTAGACGAGCCTGCCGTCGACCTCGAACCCCGGAAGGGTCCGCGGCACCGATCCCGCGGCGAGGATCACCGAGGGCGCGGTCAGGATCGAACCCGCGTCATCGCCGTCGACGATCTCGACGGTCCGGTCCGCGCGCAGGCGCCCCGTGCCCGTCACGACTGTCACCTTCCGGCCCGACAGGAGCCCGCTCAGTCCCTTGAAGAGGCCGTCGACCACGGCCTGCTTGCGCTGCTGGCTGACGGCGAAGTCGGTCGTGATCTCGCCCGTCGTGAAGCCGAAGTCACCCGCGTGGCGCAGCGTCCGGTGCACGTGGGCGGTCTCGAGGAACTCCTTTGCCGGGACGCAGCCCCGGTGCAGGCACGTGCCGCCGACCTTGTCTCGCTCGACGATCGCGACGTTGAGCCCTGCGGATGCCCCATAGAGCGCCGCCGCGTAGCCGCCCGGACCGCCGCCGATGACGACGACGTCGTGGTTCGAGAGCTGCGCGGGCATGCGGGTCCCTTCCGGTCGGCACATCGTCCGATCCGTCACCGAGCCTACCGATCTCGATTTGCCCTTCTGACTCTGTCAAGCGCTCGCGACGCCGAGGCCGGTGTCCGCAGCCCTCGTCGCGAGCTCGTCGACGAGGTCGTTCATCTTGTCGCCGGAGTGCCCCTTCACCCAACTGAAGGTGACGTCAACGCCCTCGGCGGTGGCGACCTCGATCAGCGGCTCCCACAGGTCGCGGTTCGCGACGGGCTTGCCCTGGGTGTTCTTCCACGACCGGCGACGCCAGCCCTCGTACCAGCGGTCCCGGAAGCAGTTGACGACGTAGGTGGAGTCGCTCACGATCTCGATGGGCCCAGAGCCCGCGTGATCGCGCAGTGCTTCGAGCGCTGCGGTGATCTCCATGCGCTGGTTGGTGGTCCGGGGGTCGTGGCCCGACGCGTACGCGCCGCGGTCGTCGGCCCACGCCCATCCCCCGGGTCCAGGATTGCCGCGGCACGCGCCGTCGGTGTGCACCCGTCGCACGCTCAGCGTGGCTGCCAGGCGTCCGGGTCCTTGGTCAGCTTCGT
>DATKGG010000033.1:0-8719 GCA_035510855.1 Acidimicrobiales bacterium | reverse complement strand
GGGGGATAGGGGCTCGCTCGATCGCAGCGAGCGCCGGGGCCGCCGAGTCTCCTCGCTCGAGGAAGACGAGGCCGCTGAGATAGGCGCCCTTGGCGGCCAGCTCCACCCCGTCCTGGGCCGCTTCGGCGCGAAGGAACGCGTCCGGGATCTGCAGCATGATTCCTGCGCCGTCGCCGGAGGTGGGGTCAGCGCCCGACGCCCCGCGGTGCGCAAGGCGCTCGAGGACGGTGAGCGACTGGTCCACGAGCCCGTGGCTCGCCGTGCCATGCAGGTTGGCGACGAGGCCCATGCCGCAGGCGTCGTGCTCGAAGGACGGGTCGTAGAGGCCCCGACGACCCGGCGGTTGATCAGCGGGGGTGCTCACGGTCCGTGCGCCAGCCTCATCGATGCCCGCTCAAGTGGCTGGCTGACGGCTCGGTCCCGCGAGGGAGGGTGCCATGGAACAATCTACACCGGTTGAAAAAGCCCAGCCGGACTCGGAGGGCGCGCACGCCGTCTCGGTCCGACATGATCGCTGCATGAACGGCGCGCCCTACGTGCCCGTCGACGGCGGCCCGTGGCACCTCTCGATGGGCCTGCACCGCCTCGACCCGGACCGGTGGCTGGAGGTCGATGCGCACCGCGCCGACGAGCTGCGTCGAAAGGCCAGCCTCCTCGAGGCGGCGCGCGACGTGGTCGTCGCGACCCACCCCGGCAGCGCGCGCGCCTCGGCCGAGCTCTTGGACCTCGTGGTCGCGTACCTCGTCGCGCACCACCCCGAGCTGGTCGAGGTCGACGGCCACACCGTGCGCGAGCGCGCGACGGGTGCCGTGCTCGACCGCAGCATCGGTCATCCGGTCGTCACGGCGTCGTTGCTCGTCCAAGAGGACCTGTGCGTCCTCGAGCGCGTGGACCAGACGTGGCGGCTGACCGCGGCGTGTGTCTGCTTCCCGAGCAGGTGGTCCCTCGCCGAGAAGCTCGGCCAGACGCTCGGGGAGATCCACGGGCCGGTCCCTGGGTTCCAGGACATGCTCGTGGGGCCGGCGGGCACGTTCTTCGACCGCCTCACCGTGGACCGGCCGGTCTGGCGCGTCAACTGGACGCTGCTCGACACCGACGAGCCGCACCTGCCCACGGCGTCGGGTCGGGTCGCTCAATGGACCTCGGGCGAGGTGGGCAGCTCGCTGTGGTTCCGAGTGGAGCGCCAGACGCTGCGCCGGCTCCCCGCGAGCGGCGCGATCGTCTTTTCGATCCGCACCTACGTGCGCCCGCTCGCCGACGTGGTCGACACGACGCCAGGGTTCGCCGTCGCGCTTCGCGACACGATGCGAACCGTGTCCCCCGACGTCGCTGCCTACAAGGGCTGGGTGGGCCTGCTCGAGCCGCTCGACGCGTGGCTCGCCGAGCGGTCGAGTCCCGACTGAGGCAGCGCTCGGCCGTCACGACGCTCGCCGCGCGGACAGTAGGGTCCGAGCCGACTCGAGGAGCGCTGATGCCTAACGTCGAGACCACGACGAGCGGACGGATTCGCGTCGTCACCATCAACCGACCAGAGCGGCGCAACGCCGTCGACGGGCCGACCGCGACGCTGCTGGCCGCCGCGTTCCGGTCGTTCGACGAGGACGACGGCGTGGACGTCGCGGTGCTGACGGGCGCACGCGGCGTGTTCTGCGCCGGCGCGGACCTGAAGGGCGTGGCCGAGGGCAGGGCCAATCGCGTCGACAACGAGGGCGACGGGCCGATGGGACCGACGCGGCTCCGGCTCGGCAAGCCCGTGATCGCGGCCATCGAGGGCTACGCGGTCGCCGGTGGCCTCGAGCTCGCCGCGTGGTGCGATCTTCGCGTCGCCGGCGAGCACGCGATCCTCGGCGTCTTCTGCCGGCGCTTCGGCGTGCCGCTGGTGGACCTCGGCACCATCCGGCTGCCGAGGCTCATCGGTCAGTCACGCGCGCTGGACCTGATACTCACCGGCCGCGGCGTCGACGCGGCCGAGGCCCACTCAATGGGCCTCGTCAACCGCGTCGTGCCCGACGGCGAGGCGCTCGCGGCCTCCCTCGAGCTCGCCGAGTCCCTCGTCGCACTTCCTCAGCGGTGCCTGCGGCACGACCGGGCCTCGGTGCTCGAGCAGTGGGACCTCGCCGAGCGCGACGCGATCCTCAACGAGGTCGACCACGGGCTCGCGGTGATCCGCTCGGGCGAGACGCTCGAGGGTGCAGCTCGGTTCGTGTCGGGGGCGGGTCGCGGCGGCGCGCAGGCGTAGCCGGACGCTCAGCGAGACAGGACGCCCACCAGCTCGACGTGCTCGGTCATCTCGAACAGGTCGAACGCACGCAATGACTTCAGTCGCCACCCCTCGTCGAGCAGGACACGGAGGTCCCTCGCGAAGGTGGAGGGGTCGCACGAGACCGACACGCATCGACGCACCCCTGACGCGCAGAGCGCGTGCAGGCCACCGCGGTCGGCGCCGCGACGAGGCGGATCGAAGACGGCGTGCGTGGCGCCGCGCGACGATCGCTCGACGGAGCGTCGATCGACCCGCGAGGTCTCGACGCGTGCCCACGGGTGGTCGCGAAGGTTGTGCCGAGCGTCCGCGATGGCCTCGCGCGAGGCGTCGATGCCCCAGACCGAGCCGGTCGCCCCCACCTCGCTCGCGATGGCCTTCGTGAAGAGCCCGGCCCCGCAGTACAGGTCGCAGGCGCGGTTCCCCGCGCTCAGCTCGAGACCGTCGAGGACCGCGCGGACCAGCACCTCGGGGCCCTCCTCGTGGACCTGCCAGAACACGCCGGGCGACACGTCGTAGCGATGCTGGCCCACGGTGGCCGCCTGCCGCGCCGAGAGGCCGGGCCCGTCGAGGACGACGACGCGGCTCGTGCCCCGGTGGCCAGCGTCGCGTCGTGGCGTGGCGACCACGACGCTTGGCTGGGCATCGACGTCGATGCAGACCACCTCGATGTCGGCGTCGCCGGGCCAGCTCGTCGTCGAGCGTGACACCGCCTCGACGCGAGACACCCCGAGCGCACAGGTCCGGACCGCGACGAGCTCGTGGCTGCGGTTGCGTCGCATCGAGAGCTGCCCGTCAGCGTCAGTCGCGTAGCGGACCCGGGTCCTCGTGCCGAGCCCGCCTCGTGCTGGGGCAAGCCGCTCGACGTGGACGTCGAGGTCGACCCGTGCGATCGCCCGCAGCTGCTCTACGACGCGGCGTCGCTTCAGCACCACCTGTGCGTCGAGCGCGACATGCTGGTAGTCACAGCCGCCGCATGCTCCGGCCCCCGCGTACGGACACGGTGCGCTGACCCTGTCCGGTGACGCGGTGAGCACCTCGACGGCGTCCGCACGAGCCCACGTGGCATGGGACTCCGTGATCACGGCGCGCACACGCTCGCCGGTGATGCCGTGGCGGACGAAGACGACGCGTCCGTCGTCGTCGTGGGCGATGAAGCCGCCACCAGCCGCGGGACCGCCGAGCTCGAGCACCAGCTCGGCCGGCGCCGAGTCGTCCTTGTCGCGAACCTCTGGCAACGCAACCCTCAGCGACTGACGTCGGGCGCGTCCGACAGCGCTTCGAACCGGTCCCGGTTGAACGCGTACGTGAACAGCGTCGTGGCCACGATCTGGACGTAGCGCGCGTCGCTGGGCGTCTCCACGAAGTCCTCGGGGGTGCTCCCGCTGTAGACGTCGGACCAGTAGTGCGAGATGCCCGCGGACTCCTCGGTCGCGCCACGGATCACCCGCGCGTGGCCGTGGACGAAGACGCCGACGTCGTCACCGATCACGTGGGCCGCGCTCAGGGCCGGGCGACGCTCGAGGTGCCTGGCCTTGAGCGCTGTGGCCGACGTGGAGAACCAGAAGCTTCCGTGCAGGAACAGGCCGTCGACGGCCGAGCACCTGGGCTCGCTCCTCGAGGTGACCGTCGACACAACGAGGTGGCGCACGCCTGTCAGGTATCGGCACAGGTCCGCAGCGCTCAGTCGTCGCTCCGGCGAGATGATCCCCGTCAGGTGTTCGCCCGCCCTTTCGAAGGACGCGGCAATCAGCTCGTCGAGCGCGGCCAGCTCCTCGGAGGTCTCGAACATCGCTGCAGGCTCTCGCGACCTCGCGTCGGCGTCAAGCCGTCGATCAGTCCTCGCCCAGCGGCAGCCAGCGGAACGTCCGGAAGCACAGCACGAGACCGACGACGGACCACACGGCCATGATCAGCGCCACCTGGCCGAGGTGGAACCCGCCTCCCAGCTCCTGACTGCCGAACCTGGCGGGGAGGAAGACCGAGCGCATGCCCTGGCACAGCCAGCGAAGCGGGAAGACCGAGGCGATCGAGCGCATCCACGTGGGCTCGCTCGTGACGATGAAGAAGACGCCCGAGGTGAACTGCAAGAACAGCACGAGCGGCGTCGCGATGGCCGCGGCGGCCTGGCCCGTCTTCGCGAGCGAAGAGAACGCGATGCCGAGCGAGGTGAACGTGATGAGCGCGAGTGCGCTCAGCCAGATGAACGTGATGATCGCCGTCGGCGACGTCGGGATGGTCACGTGGAAGGCGATCGCGCCCAAGCCCAGCATCAAGACGATCTGGATCACGTAGATGACCACGACGTTCATGATCTTTCCGGCGAAGTACGCCGAGCGCGGCATGGGTGTGCCGTAGAGGCGCTTCAGCGTGCCGTTGCTGCGCTCCTCGGGGATCGCGATCGACAGCCCCTGGAACCCGCCGTAGACGAGGCCCGACGCGATCATCCCCGCAGTGAGGTACTGGGCGAAGGAGACGTACTTGAGGCCTATGGGGTGGACGAGCGACGACAGCACGAGCAGGAGGATGAGGGGCAGCATCACGGTGAACGTGATGGTTCGGCGGTCGCGGAACGTGAGCATGACCTCGATGCGGCCCCGACCCATCCAGCTCTTGATCAGCGACGTCACGACTCTTGCTCCCCGACGAGGCGCAGGTAGACGTCCTCAAGCGTGGGTCGGCGCACCTCGAGTCCATCCAGCTCGCCGCCGAGCCGCGCGTGCAGCTCGGCGATCAGCGCCGTCGGCGTCGTGGTGTCACGTTCGACAGCCACGCCGGCTTCGATCCACTTGACGACGGCCAGGTCGTCGGCGCGCTCGCCGAGCGCGTGAGGTGGGGCATCGGCGACGACGACGCCATGGTTGACGACGATCGCGCGGTCCGCCAGGGCGTCGGCCTCCTCCATGTAGTGCGTCGTGAGCAGGATCGTCGCACCCTCGGCCTTGAGGGCCGCCACGAGCTGCCAGAACGCGCGTCGCGCCTCGGGGTCGAACCCCGTCGTCGGTTCGTCAAGAAACACGAGCTCGGGATTGCCGATGATCCCGAGCGCAACGTCGAGGCGCCGCCGTTGGCCGCCGGACAGCGTGCTCACCCTCGAGCCTGCCTTCTCGACCAGTCCGACGAGCTCGAGCACCGCCTCGGGCTCGCGCGGCGCGGGGTAGAGCGACGCGAAGTGGGTCACGCACTCGCCGACGGTGAGCTCGAGGAGATCCGCGCAGTTCTGCGGGACGATCCCGAGTCGCTGGCGCCACGAGCGGTCGCCCCTCGCGGGGTCGGTCCCGAGGACCGTGACGTCGCCGCCGTCGCGGTGGCGATAGCCCTCCAGGATCTCGACAGTCGTCGTCTTGCCCGCGCCGTTCGGGCCGAGCAGCGCCGTGCACGAGCCCTGCTCGATCGTGAAGCTGATGCCCTTGACTGCGAGGAGGTCGCCGTAGGACCTTTTGAGCCCGGACACCTCGATCGCCGCCGGCACGCCGACACTGTTGCAGACCGAAGGAGTGACGCGCGCGACTCAGGTGAACGCGCGCGAGAGGAAGCCCTCCACGAGGAGGTCCACCCGGGCTGCCGCGTCGGCTTCCATCGTCTCGATCTCCTTCAAGAGCAGCGCGCCGGACTCGCCGCAGGCAGTCGCTTCTTCGTCGGCGCCAGCATCGAGCCATCTCGCGAACTGTGCGGCGTCGAGCTCTGGATGGAACTGCACGCCGAGGTGCCGAGCGATTCGGAACGCCTGCACACAGACCTCGTTTCGCGCGAGGACCCGCGCGGCAGGCGGCAGTATGCAGCGGTCGGCGTGGAACTCGAACCACGGCCCCGGAGGAAGTCCCTCCTCGGGCACGCCCTCGAGCTCGACCCAGCCCAGCTCGGTCACGCCGGCGGGCTCGACGTTGCCGCCCATCGCGGTGCACAGCGCCTGGGCGCCGAAGCAGATCCCGAGCACCGCGATGCCGTGTTGATCCGCGCGGCGGATCGTGTCGAGCTCGGCGTCGATCCATCCCCCGACCCGCTCGTGGTCGTAGACGGACCACTTGGAGCCGAGCACGCCCACGATGTCGACTCCGTCAAGCTCGACGATCGGGCTGGCATCCGTGACCAAGACGACGTCGACGTCAATCCCATGGCGCTCGAGCGCGCGACCGACGAGGCCCGGGTCGTCCTCTTCGTGGTGGCGAAGAAAGCGAGCCAGCCGTCGCGACGACGCGTCGGTGGGCACGCAGCAAGACTACGGGACCGCCCCTCGAGACTGTCCGAGGTGTGCCGTCCCGAAGGTGTACTAAGACCTCGTTCGCGATCGTAGGAGGAGACCATGGCATCGACACCGAGCGCCCTTGAGGGCTTCGCTCGAGACGGCTTCGAGGCGCTCGGCGTTCGACGTGATGTCTGGCGCCTTGGCGACGGGCCGGCGGTGATCGTGATCGCCGAGATCCCCGGCATCACGCCGCTCGTGCTCTCCTTCGCGCGGAGGGTCGCCGCCGCGGGGATGTCGATCGCCCTGCCGCACCTGTTCGGCGAAGACGGCAAGGAGCCGGCGGGCTCCTACCTCCTGGGCTCCTTCGCGCGTGCGTGCGTCTCGAGGGAGTTCACGGTGCTGGCGACCGGCAGGTCGAGCCCGGTCGTCGAGTGGCTGCGAGCGCTTGCGCGCGCCGAGCACGAGCGGGCGGGTGGCCCAGGCGTCGGCGTCGTCGGCATGTGCTTCACCGGTGGGTTCGCGCTCGCGATGATGGCGGGTGCCCCGGTCGTGGCCCCCGTCCTGTCGCAGCCATCACTGCCCTTCTCGATCGGCACTCGCCGTGCTGCTGACCTCGGGTGCTCCGCGGCCGAGCTCGCCGCCATTCACGCAAAGGTGGCTGGGGGGGCACAGGTGCTCGGGCTTCGCTTCACGGGCGACCGGGCGGTCAAGGCTGCCCGTTTCGAGTCGCTTCGCCGCGAGCTCGGCGACGCCTTCATCGCCGTAGAGATCGACTCGTCCCCAGGCAATCAGTTCGGCCACCGAAAGGGTGCGCACTCCGTGCTCACCGAGGACCTCGTCGATCGGGAGGGGTCCCCGACGATGGCAGCGCTGCACCAGGTGCTCGACTTCTTGGCATCCAAGCTCGAGGTGGTGCGCGACTCATGAGTGAGGTGGGGCCCGGCGCTGCGTCGATGCACGCGCCCGACCTGTCCCAGAGCCGGGACTCAACGATGCCGCTGACTGCGGACCGGCCGATCAGGGTCGCGATCGTGGGTCTCGGCAGGATCTACGACCTCAACGTCGTGGCCTACCTCGACAACTCCGACGTCGACGTCGTCGCGCTCGTCGATCCCGATGGCGCACGCCTCGCCGAGCGCGGCCAGGACTGGCCGACAGCCCATCGGTTCGCCTCGGTCGCCGAGCTTGCCGCGAGCGGCATCGAGATCCACGCCGTCGAGGCCCTGCTCCCGATCGCCTCGCACGCAGACGGCGTCGTCGAGCTGCTCGGTCACGGCTGGCACGTCAACCTGCAGAAGCCGATGGCCACGGATCTCGCGGACGCCCAGCGGATGCTCGTGGCCGCGACTGACGCCGGCGTCGCTCTCCGGGTGATGGACAACTACCTCTTCTACGAGCCACTCGTCCGGCTCAAGGCACTCGTCGAGGACGGTGCGATCGGCGACGTCGTGGGGTACCACCTCAAGATGGTCGCGAGCGGTCGGGGCGGGTGGGAGGTCCCGTGGGACACCTACCGCGCACAGTTCGAGCAGGCCGCGCGTGGCCGCGGCATCCTCGTCTTCGATGACGGCTGGCACAAGCTCTCGACGGCGATCTGGTTGTTCGGTCCCATTCGCGAGGTGCGCGCGTGGGTAGGGGCGACCGAGATCGTCCCTGGGATCACCCTCGATGCGCCGACGACGGTCGCATGGGACCACGAGAGCGGCATCCGGGGGTCATGGGACGTCACCTTTGCGGTGGACCTGTACCTGCGGTCCGACTACTACACGAACGACGAGCGCTGGGAGGTGACGGGTCGCGCGGGTTTCGCCCGGGTGAACCGGTGCACCGGGCGCGGGATCCAAGAGCCGAGCCTCGAGGTCTACCGAGACGGCGAGCTGCGGAGCTTCCACGCCCTCGACGACGACTGGGCGAGCAGCTTCAGAGACTCAGGACGCCACTGGCTCCGATGGCTGCGCACCCGCGAGGGGCCGCTCTTGTGGAGTCCGGAACAAGCGCTCGAGGTCCTGCGCGTCGCCTTGGCGATCTACGAGAGCAGTGCGCGAGGCGGGATCGGGGTCGATCCGCGCACGATCGAGGCGCTTGCCTCGCCGCGCCCCTGACGCAACACGATCCCACCGATCGCCGCGCTCGCGCGTGGAGCGGACGCGGGGATCCGGCATGGTCGAACTACGATTCCCGAGTCGAGCGACGCGATGCTACGACTCGAGGCGGGGGGCCACACGTGCCACGGACTGAGCCGGTAACCGACTGGGAGCACGACTTCGACGTCC
>DATKGG010000032.1:0-2729 GCA_035510855.1 Acidimicrobiales bacterium | reverse complement strand
CCTCGCGCAGGTCGGCATGCGCTCTGGGCGCACCGATGGAATCGAAAGAATGTTCTTAGTGCAATCGCCCCGGTGCGAAACTGACACCGCCGACCGGCCCCCACGCCTCCCCGCTCGCCTCGACTCGGGACGTCGGCTGATCGCCATGATTTGCACGGTTCGTGGACCCGCAGGGCTGGGGCTCGCGGCAACCACTGGGTACGGCGTACTCTGCACCGAATGCGATTCGGGCGGAGGGCGCGTGCGGTCGTGGCCGGGGTCGGTCTCTCGCTCGCGCTGACGGCTGGCTTGGCCTCGGCGTCTCCGTACACGACGGTCAGCAGGCTGCCGGGCGTGCCGCCGGTGCTGTCATGGATCCTGTACTCGTCGAACACGACGTCCCTCAGCTCCTCGCTGCAGGGCGAGCTCGCCACTGAGCCGAAGTCGATGTTCTGGGGCGACGCCTGTGACTCGAGCCCGGGTGGATCCGCGTCGGCGACGGCGTGCGCGTTCGGGGACACGAGCGCGACCCAGACTGTCGTGCTCTACGGCGACTCCTTCGCGCTGCAATGGGTCCCTGCCCTCAGCGAGCTGGCCAACGCCGATCACTTCAAGCTGCTCGTCTTCGTCCGCATCGGCTGCCCGTTCGCCGACAAGTCGGTGCTGGACTACCTCGGCTCGGTCGACACGGGCTGCCTCTCCTTCAGGGCCAACGTGGTCTCGGCGATCAACGCGCTGCGACCGTATCCCCAAGTCGTGCTCGCCGCGGAGGATTTCTACCGCACCGCTCCGGACGGCGCGTCAATCTCGTCGAGGCAGTGGGCGGCCGCCGCCGCACGGACGCTGCACCAGCTCGCCGTGCACCGCTTCCCGGTCGGCGTGATCCTCGGGCTTCCAGCCGCGAAGATGGATCCGAGTCAGTGCCTGGCGGCTCACGCGAGCGACATCCAGGCGTGCGACACCCCGATCCGCAACGCGTTCGCCAGGCCAGCCGACATGAGGCTCTCCTCGGCAGTCCGGGGCGCGCACGCCTTCATCGTCAACGTCTCGATGCTCATATGCGGAAACTCGTGCCCCGACGTCCTGCACAACACGCTGGTCCATTCGGACCGCTGGCATCTGTCCGCGGCCTACGTCCAGTCGCTCGCTCGCTCGTTCGGATCGCTGGTCGGCTGCATAGGGAAGCGCGTATCGCGCGGGCTTGCGCCGACGGGCGGCGTGCTCTCAAGGCTCCTCGCACCAGTCGGGTGGCCGGTCACCGCGGCCTGCAAGGCGGCGATCGCCGCACCGTTCAATCTCTGAGGAGCTCAGCGCGCCGGCGTCCGGATCCGTGTAGACGCCGAGTGCCCCTTCTGGAATCACGGAGCGGTCAGAGAGCAGGCGTCCTCCAAGTTGCATGACTCGCGCGAGCTGGTCGTCCTGGTCCCTCTTCGACGGGCGCGACCTGCTGGAACACGAGCGCACCGGTGTCGGACAAAGGCGCCAGCCAGTCGATCTCGGACCGTGTCGCCGGACGGTACGCGAACCCGAGCAGCCCTCGATAGAGCTCGGCGATCCCTCGGACGTCAACGGTATCGAGGATCACCTGTCGGAGCCGGGGGGACGCAGCGCTTGCCATTCGACACCTCCAGGAGCCGTCGCGCGGCGCCCAGCATTGCCATCTCGCGGTCTCCCGCAAGGTCGACCTCGCGGGGTGCCCGCACGCCGTCGTGCCGTCGGGCACCCCCGGTACTGTCGACGAGCGAGAGCCGAAGCATGCGACGACGGCGTGCGAGATCGCACTCACGTCGACGCCGAACAGTCAGGTGGACAGCATGGACAGCACGACCCACGACCTTGCCGGCAGCACCGTGTGGCGAATGGGCTTCGGCGCGATGCAGCTGCCAGGTCCAGGTGTGTTCGGCCCGCCGAGGGATCGTGACGCTGCCATTGCGGTGCTGCGCCGAGCCGTCGAAGCCGGCGTGAATCACATCGACACGGCCCAGTTCTACGGGCCGGACGTCGCCAACGACCTGATTCACGACGCGCTGCACCCGTATCCCGAGGACCTGTTGCTCGTCTCAAAGGTCGGGGCGGCGCGGGACGCGACGGGCTCGTGGCTGCCCGCGCAGCGACCCGAAGAGCTCCGAGCGGGAGTGCACGCGAACCTCAAGTCGCTCGACCTCGAGTCGGTGCACGTCGTCAACCTTCGCCGTCACCCTGAGTCGGTGGTGCCGCTCGACGAGCAGCTCGGCGCCATGATCGAGCTGCGCGAGGAAGGATTGATCGGCGGCATCGGGCTCAGCAGCGTCACCCTCGAGGAATACCGGCTTGCGCGCTCGCGCACCGAGATCGTCTGTGTGCAGAACGCGTTCAACCTGGCGGACCGGTCCGGCCAGGACGTGCTCGACGCGACCAGGGACGACGGCGTTGCCTACGTCCCGTTCTTCCCGCTGGGATCTGCGTTCAATCCCGAGAATCCCGTCCTCGCCGCTGCATCGGTCACGGGGGCCGCCCGCCGGCTCGACGTGACACCCGCCCAGGTCGCACTCGCGTGGCTGCTGCATCTCGCCCCCAACGTGCTCTTGATCCCCGGCACGTCATCGCCGTCGCACCTCGAAGAGAACCTCGCCGCGGCCGATGTCAACCTCGATCAGGACGCCCTCGACGCAATCGGGTAGCGGCCCCTGTCAATCCCCGTCGGGGCCCGCGTCGAGCGTCGTGTCGAGGGTCGTTCAGGCCCCGTCTCGGTGGAACGTCCCTCTCTCCCT